>JAFSPR010000014.1 GCA_017451395.1 Bacteroidales bacterium | reverse complement strand
TGACCCCGATGCTCCGGCCGCATACGCCGCCCCGGCCTCTGAGCCCTCCGAAGACGTTCATGACGCCCCGGAAGACGCCTCAGACTCCGGCACCGTTGACTTTGACGACTGGGAACCCACACTGTTCTAGTGACTGTGACCACCATCTGGTTAGACACAATAGATTCCACAAACACGGAGGCGCTGAGGCGTCTGCCGGAACTTGATAACGGCACAGTGCTGGCGGCGCGTGAGCAGACCGCCGGCCGTGGGCAGCGTGGAAACACCTGGTTCACGGAGCCCGGCAAGAACCTCACGTTCAGCATAGTCCTCAAATACGGAGATGGCGGTCTTCCGCCACTTCCTGCCACAGACGCATTCTGGCTCAATTACGTCATTTCCGTTGCCGTGGCGGATTTCCTCCAGAGCCACGCCATCTGGTGCAAGGTGAAATGGCCCAACGACGTTTATGTGGGGAAGAACAAGATATGCGGAATCCTCATTGAGAATGCGCTCTCCGGGAATAATCTTGCAGCATCCGTTATTGGCGTAGGCCTTAACATCAATCAACGGGATTTCCCACAACTGGCAAATGCCACATCCCTCTGGAGCCTCACCGGTGAGGAACATCCGCTGGAAGAGTGCCTTGAGAAAGTGCTTGACATTATTGAGGGATGGCTGCCATATCTTCAGGACCGGGACGGACGTCAAATCCTCTTCTCACACTATTCCCGCCGTCTTTTCAATCTGGACGTGAATGCCCGTTACCACGATTATATTGAAGAACGGGAGTATACGGGCAAAATAAAAGGCGTCTCGGAAGACGGACGCCTTATGATCTGGGATTTGGAAGCGCCGGGAAAAGCCATCCGCTACTACCGCTTCAAGGAAGTGGGATATATTATATGAGTTCGTCCCTCTCCCGGATGTCCTTAAGCCGGAGTTGCACGGTAGAAGAACCGCGGTAGAAATTCTCCACTATTGAATAGCAGATATCAATGGGGTTGCCGGCCTTGATGTGGTCATAGAACTGAGCCATATTGAAGCCGATGGCCGCAATTTGCCTGTAGGGCTGGCTCTCCTGCATAAGGTCCAGTTTGAGGTGCACGCCGCCGGCGCCCACCTTACGGCCATTACCCGCATCATATACATCTTCCGTAAGGAATACGGGATTGCTGTTGCCGGGGCCGAAGGGCTGGAACTGCTTGAGTATGCGGGTGAACTTGGGAGTGATCTGTGAGAAGTTGAGGCTGGTGTCAATCTCCACCACAGGGGTTAATTCCTCACGGGTGATGTTCCCCGCCACAAACTTGTTCATACGGCGGCAGAACTCCTCCAGGTTCTCTTCCTTCATGGTAAGGCCGGCTGCATATACGTGGCCGCCGAAGTTCTCAAGTAGATCGGCACAACTTTCAATGGAGGAATAAAGGTCAAAGCCCTGCACGCTGCGTGCGCTGCCGGTTACAAAGCCGTTGCTTTTGGTGAGAACCACCGTGGGCTTGTAATAGGCTTCCACAAGGCGTGAAGCCACAATACCAACCACTCCCTTGTTCCAGGTGGGGTTGTAGACTATTGTTACATTCTCCGTTTCAAGCGCCGTTCCGTTCTGCACCATCAGGAGGGCTTCCTGTGTGATTTCACGGTCAATGGACTTGCGCTCGTTGTTGTTGTCGTTGATCTGTTCCCCGATGCGGAAGGCCGTGCGGTCATCCGTGGCGGTGAGAAGTTCCACGGCAAGGCGGCCGCTTTCCATTCGGCCTGCAGCGTTGATACGCGGGCCGATCTTGAACACAATGTCGTCTATTGAAATGTGCCCCGGTTCCAACTGGGCCAGGTTTATCATTGCCAGAAGGCCCTTCCGGGGATTCTCATTGAGGCGCTTGAGGCCGAAGTGTGCCAGGATGCGGTTTTCCCCGGTCATTGACACAAGGTCTGATGCGATGGATACCACCTGGAGGTCCAGCAGGGGTTCCAGGATTGCGGGATCCAGATTGTACTTCTCTACATACCCCTGGGCCAGTTTGAAGCCGACGCCGCAGCCGCAAAGGTCGTCGAAGGGATAGTTGCAGTCTTCACGCTTGGGGTCCAGGATGGCCACTGCACCGGGGAGTTCGTTCTCCGGGAGGTGGTGGTCACAGATTATTACATCAATATCCTTGGCCCTTGCGTATTCCACCTTTTCAATGGCCTTGATGCCGCAGTCAAGCGTAATCACAAGGTCCACGCCGTTGTCTCCGGCCCAGTCAAGGGCCTTGTACGAAAGACCGTAGCCTTCATCATAACGGTCCGGGATATAGAAATCCACCTTGGAGGTGAATTGCTTCACAAATGAATACAACTGGGCCACGGCGGTGGTGCCGTCCACGTCATAGTCTCCGTAAACAAGGATGTGCTCCTGGCCAACAATTGCCTGATGGAGCCTTTCCACGGCCTTATCCATATCCTTCATGAGGAAGGGATTATGGAGTTCTTCAAGGCTGGGGCGGAAGAAACTGCGGGCTTGTTCGAAGGTTTCAACGCCCCTTTGGACAAGCAGTTCCGCCAGAACCCGGTCAATGCCAAGTTCCGCCGCCAGACGGGCCGATTTTTCAGGATCGGCCGCCGGTTTCAGTGTCCACTGTTTGTCTGATAAGGCCATAGTCTTACAAAGATAGCGATTCCGCTTTATAATTGCAAGGGACCGGCCGCAAATAACTTATGCTATTCCCTCATACGCTCTTACAGACTCCCCGGGCAGCTTGCAACCGCAAAGCCGCCCTTTTCCGGTAACCAGCTGCCCTTTGGGCCGCGCGTAACCTAAAATCGGCCCTTTTCCGGCAACCAGCTGCCCGTACCGTCTATTTCAAATGCCGGATAGTACGTGAAGGGAGTGAAATCTTCTTCTTGAAAGTGGTTTTTCCCTTATAATAGAAGAGGTTGAGGGTGGTACCGTCACTGTCAAAGTAGATTGAACGGATATACGCATCCGTTTTGCGGTTGCGGCACACGGGCTCACACCAGACCAGGGTGTACTCCCCGCCGGAGACAGAGCATATTACGGTGTATCCGCGGATGTCAAATATGGCAGCGGACCGCCCTGAGCCCTTTTCCTTGCGGGCCTTCTTGCAGGCCTCCACAATGGATGACTCCGGGTCCAGTTTTCCAAACACAAGTTTTGCGGCCGATGTCCTGGCGTTGGGATTTTTTTGAAGCCACCACTGGATGGAATCGTCGGTGAGAATATCGGCCTTGGAAATCTGGATTAGATTTGGGTTCTCACGGAGGCGTGCAACAAGCCACGCAACCTCTGCCGATATATTGACCCCCTCTATCATCTCCGGGCTCTGGCCCTCGATGCGGGTGCCGTCCCCTTTCCCATAAAACAGAGCCTGGTTCACAAGGTCTTCCTCCGGGAGGTAGAGCGCCTCAACGTATTCATCCGTGCCGCCCCGGTAAGCAAAGTGGATGTACTTCCGCTTGCCGCCAAACGGGGATATTATTTCCATAGGGGTGACAAGGGACGGTGTGGCCGATGACATGGTATATACCGGAATCACGCGGGTATTTTCAAGCGTGCCGTCCGGTGAGAGGACGCGGAGGGTAAGGTCCGGATCAAGGGCCAGGACGTGCTCCACGCCATCCTTTTTCCAGCCGATTGCATCCGCGGCGTTACCGGCAACCGCCATTGCGGCATCCGGGGAAATGGTGCTGACATTGGCCGCCATGTATTCCGCCATCAGGACGGAGTCCTTAAGATGCAGGACCTTGGGAGCATAAACTGAATTAGGGTACTTCTTCAGGAATTTATCGGCCGCCTTGACGGAGAACTTCCTGACGGTTTTTCCGTACAGCGATGTTTCCGCTTTGGTCTGGGCGCCAAGGCTCAGCGGGAGTACCAGCAAAGCGGCGGCTATGATGATTTTTAGCAGTTTCATAGACAGTCAATGATTATTTCATCTGCAATCTGGTCCGGAGACAGACCATCTGTATCAATTGTTATGTGGGCGGCGGTCTCATAAAGCGGCTCGCTGGAGGCCAGGCGTTCCTCAAGGCCTTCTCCCGCAAGCGGGCGGCCTGCCTTTTGGCCTTCAAGCCGTGCCTGAATCGTTTCCAAAGATGCTTTAAGGTATATGCACAGCGTCTTTTCCTGCAACAACTTCACGGCACCGGGCACCGTTACCGTACCGCCGCCTAATGCCAACACGGCTGTTGATTCAACGTATTTTGATAAAGTTCCTTCCAGCGCCTTCTTTTCAAGGCGGCGGAAGGCGGCTTCTCCATCGGCCTCAAAAATTGCCGGGATGGAGCGACCGGCTTTACGGACAATGACCTCATCCAGATCTATGAACGGACACCCTAGCGCATCCGAAAGAATGCGCCCCACCGTGGTTTTTCCGCTTCCCATGAAGCCTTCAAGAGCAATCAGCATATAGCAAAATTACACAAAAATGCGGATTTTCGTGCAAAAGTGTGCAAAATCCATAAATAAGATGCTGCTCGTACACTGCCGGAATGCCTTTTATCCGTTTCATTCGTTTCACAACGTTTGAAACCGATAACTTTTCTCAACTTTGCGATATGAGAAACTACAGGAAACAGCGGGAGGAGTACCGCAAGATGGGAAAAGGATATTACCACCTGGTTACAGACGGGTGGAAGGATGGCTGTATCTTCAATAATATTGCACAGTTTGCCGATTTGCTTCACGGAAAGCGCGTGTCTGAGTTCGGATCTAAAGAATTGGAGGCACTGACCTGCTGTAGGATTGAACTGCCGAAACATTGGGAAATTCACCCTGTACTGGGTTTACTTCCAAAGTCATTTGTCAATACCCGACTGGTGAGGCAACTGTTTGCCGGGCCTAAGGATTATATGACCAAGTTTGTCAAGGATTACGAGTCTTTTGTGGCTATTGCGCGGAAATGCGGAGAAGAAAATGAATACGGCAGCAGTGAACTGAAAGATATTGTATCACAAGTACTCCTTATGGACTTTGAGGGCAAGTCTCTTTCAAAATTGAATAAAGATGAGATAGCACGCCTTGCCGTGAAACTTTCAAAGCAATTCAATATAAAAGCCAAATCCATAGCGGAAAGTCTTGGCGTTTCCATACATCTTATCAATCAATTCTTGCGTTCAAAGGATTACGGTAGGGGCAGCCGATTACCGGAAAAGGGCCGATTTTAGGTTACGCGCGGCCCAAAGGGCAGCTGGTTACCGAAAAAGGGCAGCTTTGCGGTTGCAAGCTGCCCTTTTTGTTGATTTATGATGCAAGCGCACTACAGCGCGGCCATATTGCGTGGATTGTGGATGTCCTTGCCCTCCACGGTGTAGAGGTAATCCAGGAGGCCGGCGTAATGCTCCTCAACCTTGCCACGGACTATCTTCATGGTGGAATTCATCATCTTGTTGGCAATGGTGAATTCTTCATCGCAGACACCGATGGCCGACGGCAGCCAGCGCTCAGGGAACATACCCTCGTGCTTGCCGCCCTTCTTGTAGGAGTCTACATCGGCCTGGATGAGATCCAGCATAAAGCGCTTGCCTTCATCGGAGGCGGGGTCCAGACCGTGCTTTGCGGCGGCCTCTGAGAGTGCGGTCTTGTCCGGAACCACAAGGGCTACGCAGAAGGGCTTCTGGTCATTGTGAAGCACGCAGGCGTTTACCCATTTGGAGGTTTCAGTGAGGTTGTCCTCAAAGCCTTCCGGGGAGTACTTTTCACCGTCCGAGGAGATGAGGAGGCTCTTGAAGCGGCCAACCACATACAGGAACTCGGGGTCTTCAGGGCAGATATAGCCCATATCTCCGGTGTGGAGCCAGCCGTCTATGATGGTATCGGCGGTAGCCTTTGGATTCTTCCAATAACCGGCCATCACGTTCTCACCGCGGATGACAATTTCTCCACGGGTGCCGTGAGGGACTTCCTTGCCCTCTGCGTCCAGGATCACGCAGTCCATGGGACGGACAATGCGGCCGGAGGAGCCGAAGCGTGCATGACCGGCGGAGTTTGCGCAGATAATGGGGGTTGCTTCCGTAAGACCGTAACCCTGGAACATAGGCATACCCACGGCGCAGAAGAAGCGCTGGAGTTCTATGTCCAGCAGCGCGCCGCCGCCCACGAAGAACAGCATACGGCCGCCGAAACTTTCACGAACCTGTTTGAAGAGAATCTTATCGAAGAGTTTCACAAGGGGCCAGCGGAGGACGCTGAGGCCGGTGCCGCGGTTGTAATACTCCTTATTGTAAGCGATAGCATTGCGTACGGCAAAATTGAAGAGTTTCTCCACGAACGGGCCTTTCTTCTTGATGCCGCCCTCAATGTTTTTCTTGAAGTTACGGGCCAGGGCGGGCACGGAAAGCATCACGTGAGGACGGACCTCCGATATGGCCACAGGCACGTTACGCAGAGTTGCAAGGGCATTTTTGCCGATAGGGACAAAGCCGATGGAACCGCCGTATGACATCATAGTGTACATACCCGCGACGTGGGCGAAGCAGTGGTCAAGGGGCAGGATGATTAGCATTGTTGCGCCCTCGTGGATGCTGATGACGGAACGTCCCTGCTCCACGTTTGCGGTGTAGTTGCGGTGGGTAAGGAGAATACCCTTAGGGTCTGCGGTGGTACCTGACGTATAGGAAATATTGGCGTAATCGTCAGGGCCGATAGACTTGTAGCGGGCCTCGAATTCTTCCCTGTGAGCCTTCAGGAACTCATCACCCATCTTCTGGATCTCCGAGATGCGGATTTCCTTGGGCTCAAGTTTGTCATAGTCAAATGCAGTATCGTCAAAAACAATCACCTTTTCCACGCCGGGGCACTCCGGGAGGACGGCACGGATGCGGGGAAGGTGGTTTCCTGACACCAGGATCCATTTGGACTCAGAGTGGTTGATGCGGAAAACGAGGTCCTTGCCCTCTCCAAGGTTTACGGAAAGCGGAACGTCCGTGGCGCCTGCGTACATAGCGCCAAGTTCTGCAAGGATCCACATTGCGCGGCTCTCCGACAGAAGCGCTATGCGGTCTCCTTTCCTGAGGCCAAGGGACATAAGGCCCGCGCCGATACGGTATGCCTCCGTGCGGGTTTGTTCCTGGGTAAGTTCCTTCCAGGCGCCGCCAACCTTCTCACGGAGATAGGTATGATTGGGATATTTGTGAGAGTAATGCTCTACAAAGTCAATGATGGTTATTCTTTCTGCCATAGTTTAGGTTATTATTTCTCTGAAGGGAACAGGCCGTAAAGTTCCGCGTCAATCTTGTCAGTAATGTACTGGAAGTCTTCCGGATTGCTCTCGAACTTGATATTGTCAACGTCCACTATGAGAAGACGGGACTTGTAGTCCTTGATCCAGTCCTCATAGCGCTGGTTAAGGCCCGTGATGTAGTCTATGCGGATTGAGCGTTCATACTCACGGCCCCTCTTCTGGATCTGGGCGATGAGGTTGGGAATACTGGAGCGGAGGTAGATCATAAGGTCCGGCGGGTTCACCAGGGACATCATAAGGTCGAAGAGGTCACTGTAGTTCTCAAAGTCACGCGTGCTCATAAGGCCCATGGCGTGGAGGTTTGGAGCGAATATCCGGGCATCCTCATATATGGTGCGGTCCTGGATGATGACTTCCTTGTGCTTGGAGATTTCCACCACGTCCTGGAAACGCTTGTTCAGGAAGTATACCTGGAGGTTGAAGGACCAGCGCTCCATATCTTCGTAGAAATCGGCCAGATAGGGGTTGAAGTCTACCGATTCAAACTTGGGCGTCCAGCCGTAATGCGCGGCCAGCATCTTTGTAAGGGTGGTTTTACCACTGCCGATATTTCCGGCGATAGCGATATGCATATTGTGCGTTTTTAAAATAATCCATACAGTTCCGCATCTATGCGGTCAGTGATTTTGGCAAAATCTTCGGGCCGATTGAGGAAGTCCATATTATCGGCCTCAATGATGATGAGCCTGCCCCTGTACTCCGAAATCCATTTCTCGTACCTCTGGTTAAGGCCGGCGAGGTAATCGATGGAGATGGACTGCTCGTAGTCACGGCCTCTTTTCTGGATCTGGGACACAAGGTGCTCAATGCTGGAGCGGAGGTAGATCATAAGGTCCGGCTCCCGCACCACTTCCATCATCACGTTGTACGTGTCCATATACGTGTTGTAGTCACGCTCCGACAGGTTCCCCTGCGCGTAATTGTTGGCGACGAAGATATGGACGCCCTCAAAGAGGGTGCGGTCCTGGATTATCACATCCTTGGACTTGCGGATTTCCATTACGTCGTGGAGGCGCTGCTGGAGGAAGTACATTTCCAGGGCGAAGGACCAGCGTTTTATGTCCTTGTAATAGTCTTCAAGATAGGGATTGTAGGTAACTGACTCGAATTTTGGAGTCCATCCATAATGGTGGGCCAAAAGCGTTGTGAGCGTGGTTTTGCCTGCGCCTATGTTTCCTGCTATACCTATATGCATTGGAAGACGGTCATTACATTATTACAAAGATGCAAAATCTTTGTTAAATTTGCAATTGAAAATTTCAGAGGCAGATGCTACACACAAGAATATTTACCTTCAATCCCCTTGAAACGAACTGCATTGTCCTGTGGCAGGACGGGGAGAAGAGATGCATTATAGTAGATCCCGGAATGTCCTCCCCGGAGGGCTGCGGGGAACTCACGGATTTTTTATCGGCCAACGGACTTACCCCTCAGGCCATCCTCCTCACCCACGGCCATTTTGACCACGTGTGGGGCGTGGAAAGGCTCTGCGCCGCCTTCCCGGGGCTCAAAGTCTACGAGCATCCGGAAGACAAGGACATTATGGAAAGGATGACATCGGGGAGGTTCGCCGAGGGCTTCAACTTCCTCCACCACGACTTCCCCACCATTGATGTGGCTGGCGGAGACATCCTCACCATTGCCGGCATCACCTTCAACGTTATCCATACCCCCGGCCATAGCCCCGGAAGCGTTTGCTACTATGTGAAGGAAGACAATCTCCTTCTATGCGGAGACACCCTTTTTGCGGGAAGTATCGGCCGAACTGATCTTGCCGGAGGGGATTACGACGTCCTTATGGATTCCCTGCTTCACAAGGTGATGGTCCTTCCCGGAGAAACCGACGCCATCCCGGGGCACGGGCAGCCCACCACAATCGGCCGGGAAGGAATGACAAATCCCTTCCTGGAGCCTTTCAACGATCCTTTACCTGAAGAAAATTAAAGGAGGCCTTCCGGAATTGTGAGGGTGACACTGCGCCCTTCCGGATCCATGGAAACAATAAGTTCCCGGTGCAGGGGAAGAAGCACTTCCCCGCCTGGAGTCTGAACGTATATACAGAGATTGCCGGGGATGTCCTCGTAGCCTGAAATGGTGCCGACGACGCTTCCATCGGCCTTTTTTACTGTCCAGCCGGTAAGATCTTCCCCGTCTTCCTCCTCAAAATAATCGGCATAGACGGAGGCGCCGGCAAGTTCATCGGCATCCTTCAGATTGTGGACGCCCGTGACGTGGACAACTGCGCGGTTATTGCCGCGGCGCGTAAACGATTCGAAATAAAAGGGAACCGGCAGTCCATCGAATTCGATGAATACCGGTTCCTGAAGGTCAATATCCTCCGGGGAGACGTCAAAGAAACTGAGAAGCAGCCCTCCGTCTGTCCCGTTGGATTTGAGAACCTGCGCAATTTTAAGCATTAAGCCTCTGCTGCGGGTTCCTCTGCGGGTGCGGCCTCTGCGGCGTCCTCTGCAGCCTTCTGGGCGGCAGCGGCCTCAGCGGCGGCCTTCTTTTCGGCGATAGCCTTTGCACGGGCCTCGTTCACCTGAGCCTCAGCGGCCTTTGCAGCCTTCGCGGCAGCAATTGCCTCATTCTTGAGACCGGTCTTCTTGGCGGCAACCTTCTCATCCTTCTGGGCCTTCCAGGTGGCGAATTTTTCGTCGGCCTGAGCCTGGGTGAGAGCACCCTTTGCAACACCCTCTGCAAGGTGCTTGCGAAGGAGGACACCCTCATAGGAGAGAATGCGGCGGGTAACCAGCGTGGGCTGGGCGCCTACCTTGAGCCATGCAAGGGCCTTGTCACCGTCAAGGACGATGGTGGCGGGGTTGGTGTTGGGGTTGTAGGAACCAAGGAGTTCGATGAACTTACCGTCGCGCGGTGCGCGGGAATCGGCCACAACAATGTGGAAGAATGCGAAATTCTTCTTACCGTGGCGCTGGAGTCTGATCTTAACAGCCATTGTGAATCTGCTAGTTTAAAAATTAATAATGCGTATATCCCCCAACTCGTGAGGGACTGCAAAGGTAAGAATATTTTTTGGTCTTTTAAAATATTTGTGAAAGATGAAACGTTTTCCCTTATCTTTGCATCTTAAATGTGTATGAAAAAGTTATTGATATTTATCGCTGCCGCCATCCTCACCGCCGGCAGTTTCAGCGCAGGAGCCCAGGGAAGGACGGACGTCAACCTCTATATGGGCTTTATGAACGCCACCTATACATCCCTTGACCAGGCCGGGGACAGGCACAGTCACCGGGACTTGTATTCCATATACGAGCCGTATTACACTGTCACTTCCGGCCCGTCTCTCACGCTGGACGTGAACCGCCGTCTCCTCCCCTGGCTTGGCGCAGGCCTTCAGGCAAACTACTCATATATGAGCGGAGAAAAGAATTATAAGATCGGCAATGCTCCCGGAAGTCGTTTCAGCCAGACAATGCTGGCTTTCCTCCCGCAGGTGAAGTTCTTCATCCCCAGCCCCAGGCACTTCCGCCTGTACGCAAAGGCTGCCGCCGGCATCCACCTCAACCTTGGGGAAACCATTGTCGGAGAACCCGTCGCATTTGCCTGGGACATCGTTCCCATAGGCTTTGAATGGGGAGGCCAGTTCATCTACGGCACGGCGGAGATCTGCGCAGGGAATGTCATCAACGGCGCAAGGATAGGTATTGGATTCAGATTCTAGGAGATTATGAAAAAGATCATCATAATAGGCGCAGCCCTTGCCTGCCTTGCCGGCTGCACAAAACACTACAGCCCCAACGGCTATGAAATTGTGGGAGGAAACGAATATTATTCATACAATCCCACCAGGGAATATATGATGGCCATCGTGGACAATATGGTCACGGACGCCCTTGAAGAACTTGAAACCGCATTCAAGGTAGAAGGGCTTGGGAACGCCGCCAGCATCCGCTTTGACAAAAGCGCCGGATCCATCCTGGAACAGGGCGTAACCTGGAAAATTACAGGCCAGGAAAGGTCCCTTTTTGGAATGACCATCAAAAACATTGGCTCCGACACCTGGGAAATGGCCTACGACGGTCCTTATTCCCTTCTTGGGGACATTTACCCCGTTAACTTCATAATGAAGGCAAAGCGCGGCTCCCTCATTTCCGGGAACCACTATAACTGGGGAGTGACCCTGAGCGGCAACCGCACGGAAAGGGAAGGCTATTCCTGCACTTATGCCACCAATAGCACCGTCCTGTATATGTGCACCCAGGGCAATACCGTGGGCTGGAACTACCTTGAGGGTTCTTATTCACTTACTGTTATCCTGAACAGGCAGCCCATAGACCTTTGGGCGATGGTCTTCAAAGGTGACCTTTCCGACACCGAATTTACCCGCGGAATATAATTTTTTCAAAAAAATTGTTGGGAATTCAAAAAAAGAACTTATCTTTGCAGTCCCAAATACTTGCGGATGTGGTGAAATGGTAGACACGCCACTTTGAGGGGGTGGTGGGCATTAGCCCGTGTAAGTTCGACTCTTATCATCCGCACGGAAAAAGACCGGCTGAAATTTCAGTCGGTCTTTTTTCATTTATTTACCAGTTGGTCAAACTTTGTGAGACGGTTAGTGATATAGTCCTTGACGCGCTTCACTTCCCCGGAGTAGGAGCCTTCAATACGGGGATTCTGGTGCACCCACTCGTTCATTATGGGCCAGCGTTTGAAATTGAGCTGCTGGGATTCCTCAAGGAGCGCAGCCGTTTTGTCAACGTAGTCGTTCAGGCTGGAGAGGGATCCCTTGCTCTGGCTCCAGAGGGTCTTCAGGCGCTGGCGGGCGGCAGAGTCTTCCTTCACTATGCGGGTTACCATATTCCTTACAGCATCCGAGGGGACGGAACCCTTGGTGCAGTAGATGTAGTCGTTAATGTTGTTGATGGGATAGGTGCGGCCGTCGTTCTCAAACGCAAGGTCATAGTCCCAGCATGGGCCGGTAAAGAGCACCCCGCTCCCGGCGTCCTTGTACATATATGTGCTCCAGTAGGTGTCCGTGTTGCCGCAGAACTCTCCCACGATGAAGTTTTTCAGGAAACTATCCACGTCCAGGTACTTCCTGTAGCCGTTAACGGCATCCTTGAAATTGGATCCGAAAAGGGCCGATTCCATCTGGCCGAAGTAGTTCTGGATGAAGGTCCTCTGTGCCGATGTTATTTTATCGGCATCCGGATAATGGACGGTGACGGGCATACCCCTTGGTGAGTTGAAGTTAACATCTTCCGTATAGTTGTATGCGTCGATCTCTATGAGGTATCCGCCCTTTGCGGGGACTCTCTGACCGTCCACCTCAACCTGATCGCAGAGTTGGTAGCAGCCTTCATACTCTCCGTTAAGGATAACGTCCACGGGCGTGCAGAAGGGGGTATAGGCCATCCCCACGCGGCGGCTCACCTCGAAGGCCAGGATGTTCCGCATAAGGGTTTTGTCCCCGTAGTTGTTGATAAGGGTCCAGGTGCGGTCTTTGGCAGGGGCGCCGAGGGGGCTCTGTTTATCGGCAAACTTTATCTTGTACGGCTTCTTGGGGAAGTCCCAACTGGCGTTACCGCGGCCCCTGACGCCGGTTTCGGCGGTGGAGAGGAGGGTTTTCCCGCCGTCGGAAACTATGTAGAGGTTGGAACTGACATACACCTGCTTGGAGGTGATGTCCCTTGCTCCGGCGGTGTTTATTACTATGGTGGGAAGGTTGGTGAGCTGGTACAACTGGGTGTCGTTTCCGTGCCCCTCCCAGCCGTAGAATTCAAGTTCCGCAAGGTTGCAGCGGGCGTTGTTGGGGCCCACATACCGCACGTACCTTACGCCGCGGGAGAAGTTTATGTCGATATAGGACATCTGGCGGGCCGTTCCTTTCTGCTTTATGATTGCAAGGGGAAGGGCGTCTGAGAAATCGGGCTCATTGGCGCCTTCTATGAGGGCAAGTTCCACGCGGCCCTCCTGGGAGATGCGGGGAGAGTAGCCAACCTTTGTGATGACGTGCGTGGTGCCAAGATCCAGTCCCACCCAGGTGCGGCTTCGGTCATAGGATGCGAAGAAGGTGTCGTAATTGCCGTCAAAGACGCATTCGCGGGTGTTAACCGAGGAACTGGAGCCTCCTGTGTCGTAGTTTACGCTTATTGCCGTGCCGATAACCGTGCCGCTGAGTTTTACCACTTCTCCGGGGACTTCCGGTTCATCGGGCTGGTCAGGTTGATCGGGAGTGGAGGGCTGGCCGGGGGTATCCGGAGTATCCGGCTGAGCGGGTTTCTGGTCCTCCTTCGCGGGCTCTTCCGGCTTTGGCGGAATGATGCTCTCCGGCTGACAGCACCATAGGAGAAGGACGGCAGAAAGTATGAGACACAGTCTTTTCACGGCACAAAGATAGTGATTATATCAATATGTCATCCACCTTCAGTTTGGGAACGAAATGCGCGCCGCCCTTACGGTAATAGTCAAGGGAGCCGCCGGGCTTTGCATCCGTGATGAAAATGCTCTCAGAGGGCTTTCCAAGGCCGATAACAGCAAGTGGCCGGAGCGGCAGGTCCAGCGCCTCCAGGAGGTCATCGGCCCTGAAATTCAGGATGAAGATGCCCCCGAGGCCGGATTCAACCGCCTTCAAGAGGATGCTCTGGGCGGCAATGCCAAGGTCTATGTCCACAACTTTACTTTCCGGCACCGCCGAGCACACCACAATATAGGCCGACGGCTCCTCCCCCGGATGCGGCAGATGCTCCTCCGGGAGAGCCGCGCCAAGTTTCACAAGGGGGTGGACCTTCAGGGCCTCCGCCCCGCACACAAGGCGGTAGCGGAGCGGCTGGGCGTTCATCCCGGAACCCACCCAGCGGGTAACCTCCAGGAGTTTCACAAGGGCCTCACGGGTTACGGGCCTTGATGCGTCATATCCACGGTAACTGCGGTTCTTCTTGAGGAGAGACTCCAGCGAGGGGTGCGGCCTTTGCACCTTGGGCCTAGCCTCGCGTATCTCCTGTTCCCTTTTCTCTAAATAATTGTCTGCCATAGGACACAAAGATACAAAAAATTCCACGTCACGGCCTCCTCCTGCGGGTGATGTGACTTTTTGGGGCACACCACCCGCAAAACCGGCCTTTTTGCTGGAGATGAGACTTTTTTTGTCACATCACCGGCAGGGGGAAGCCTTACAGCAAAGTGGCGGTGCGGGCGGCAAGGCGGGCGTTGTTGAGGACCAGCTGTATGTTGGAATCCAGGGAGTCTCCGCCGGTGATGTCCTTGATGCGGGCAAGAAGGAACGGAGTTGTGTCCTTACCTTTTATTCCCTTCCCGTTGCACTCTGCTATTGCCTGATCTATGGCGGCATTGATGCGGTCAGGGTCCATTGAGTACTCTTCAGGGATGGGGTTTGTGACCAGCATTCCGCCTTTGAGGCCCATCTCCAGTTTGGCGCGGAAGGCAGCAGCCAGTTCCTCCGGAGTATCTATCCTGTAATCCACCTTGAAGCCGCTCCTGCGGGTGTAGAACGCGGGGAGTTCCTCCGTTCCGTAGCCAATCACGGGGACGCCCTTCGTTTCCAGATACTCCAGGGTAAGACCAAGGTCAAGGATACTCTTGGCCCCGGCGCAGATAACCATCACGGGTGTCATGGCCAGTTCTTCAAGATCGGCCGATATATCCATAGTGGTCTCTGCGCCCCTGTGCACGCCGCCGATTCCGCCGGTGGCGAATACCTTTATCCCGGCAAGATGCGCGATTATCATAGTGGTGGTGACGGTGGTGGCACCGTCCTCTCCCCTTGCCACAAGGACGGGGAGGTCCCGGCGGGAGGCTTTGGTGACGGCTCGGCCTTTCATCCCAAGGTACTCTATTTCAGCGGGGGTGAGCCCTGCCTTGAGGCGGCCGCCGATGACCGCGATTGTGGCAGGGACGGCCCCGTTTTCACGTATGGTCTTCTCCACCATCAGGGTAGTCTCTACGTTCTGTGGATAGGGCATTCCGTGGGATATGATGGTTGATTCCAGCGCTACTACGGGTTTTCCAGCAGCAATGGCCTCGGCTACTTCCGGGGACAGGTCCAGGTACTTGTTCATATGATTATGTTCTTTATTTCATTACTAACTGCATCCGGGCTCTCAACCGCGCGGCGGGCGCATTCAAGGCCCCACCTGGCCGATTCCTCCACTGAAGCCCCGGGGCCGGCGTGCACTATTCCGGCAAGGAGGGCATCTCCGCCTCCGGTGACGTTCCTGACTATGCAGGGAAGGGCCGGGAACTCATACAGCCGCCCGTTCTCCTCAACCCTCAGGCCCTCAGCGCCGGCACTCACATATCGGCGCTGAATGGAGGCCCCGGGAAGGGACCCAAGCACCTGACTTTCAAGGGCGTTACTCTTGAGGGCGAAAAAGGATTTCTTCCGTGAGAGTTCCACGGCATCGGCTATGCGGGGAGCCTTGGCCACGGACACCGCATCAATGAAAAGGGGGCCGTTGCAGTTGTCGATTAGCCAGCCAAGGGCCGATGGCGACAGGTTTGCATCGGCCACCACGGCATCGGCCTTATTAATTACCTCCAGGCGCTCCCGAAGCCATTCGCGGGTCATCCCTTCCGTGGCATTCATATCGGCCACGCCGCCAACAAGCTCTCCGTTGGCGTTGTTGATGGAGACGAAAAAGGAGTTGGTGCCCTCCCTTGCCGTACCGCAGTGGTCCGTGTGCATTCCAAGGTCCCGGCAGGACGCCTCTATGACGGGCCCGAAGAGACCGCCGCAGAAGATGGTAAGGAGTTCAACGTCATCCCCCAGGAGCACAAGATTATGGGCGATATTGCGCCCAACCCCGCCCCAGGAAACGTGGACGCTTCCGGGATTGGAATCGGCAAAACGGAATGCCTGGGCCGATGTAGCGGTGATGTCCACATTGGCGCCGCCGATAACACAGATTCGCATAAAAAGTAATTAGCCGCTTTTTGGCGGCTAACAAAGATACAAAAAAAAAACCATCATCCCCGCTGGCAGACATCGGCCTGATTATCAGCAATCAGGCACTTAACCGCCAGGAGTTCTGACGGTCATCTTGGATTGTTTGGAAACAATGACTATCTTTGATTCATTAAACCACATAACCATGCCACAGAATTGCCTCTATTGCCAGAACAAGGCCGCGCTGGATGCGCTGATGCTTTACCTTTTCAGGGAACAGACCCACCAGGGACGACGCGTGGTCACCATTAAGGACTAGCTGAAAGCAACTATGAAACGCGACTACTTTGAAGACGCGGACGTGGCAGTAACCGTCTGCGCAAAGGATGGCACCATCCTGGATATGAACGCCAAGTCAAAGAAGACCTTTCTCAAGCCGGGGATGCCGGAGATTATAGGGAACAACGTCCTGGACTGCCACCCCGAACCTGCCAGGACCCTGCTTTCCGACATGCTGGAGAACCCCAGGACCAATGTCTACACCGTGGAGAAGGATGGCGTGAAGAAACTCATCTTCCAGACTCACTGGTATGACGAAGGCGAATATGCCGGCTTCATGGAACTCTCTATGGTCCTTCCCGAAGTGATTCCTAACAGGGTCAGGAAACCCAAACCATAAACCGTTTTGCGGTGAGGTTAGTAGCCCAAAATCCAACCTCGCCCGCTTTAGATATAATCCGGAGACCTAGTTGCTGAAGAAAAAGTACAGCGCCGCCCAGGCCAGGGGGATGCCTTTGGCGTGGCCGATGGTGTGGTAGGAGGCGTCCATCACCGTGCCGTCCTCCCTGATATGGCCGATGGTACAGTAGGAGGAATCCATCACCGTGCCGTCAGTGCGGATGTGCCCTATGGTGCTGTTTGAGGCATTCTGGACCGATCCGTCAGAGCGAAGATGCCCGATGGTCCGGTAGGAAGCGTCCAGGACGGTGCCGTCAGAGCGGATATGGCCTACAGTATGGTAGGACGCATCCTGGATGGTTCCGTCCTTGCTGATATGGGCGACGGTGCGGTAACTGGCGTTAGTTATCTGCTGGGCGTAAAGGCTTCCTCCAATAAGGAGGGAGAGCAGTATGACAAGAAGGTGTTTCATAAGTCTATCGGCCGTTATTTCCGGAATCGGAAAGAAGGTCGCAGATAAGGTTGATGCTGGATAGGACGGGATACAGCGTTTTGTCGTTGAAGCAATCCCTCAGGGACACCCACGGGGCCGATGTATCGTCTATGGAGTCATAGAAAACCACCCCCGGGACATACTCGGAAAGGAGGTTCCGGAGGGTCTCCGTTTTCTTCTGGCACTGAAGTTCGAACTGCCTGTCAAAGCCGGCCTGGGCCTCTTCACGGCACCTCTGCGCATAAAGATCCGGGATGGCGCTGTAGATATCGGCCGTATTGATGGAGACAGAGGGCGTTTTTCCTTTGTCGTTATTCAGCACCCAGCAGTGGGACACGGAGTCCGTATCCGGCTCCAGTTTGATGGGATCCAGCACAGTGATATTTGCCCCATAGAGCGCAATCTTGTCCCCGTCCCGCGCAATGCGTATGCTGTCCAGTTTTATGCCGATACTCCTCTTGTCCCTGTGCCGGCCTATGTAAAGGACGGTCTTGTCCTTGGAGTGGAACAGCCAATCCTTCCATTTATCCAGGGTAATGCCAAGCTTGGCCATAAAACCATCAGGGTCCTTTGGCTTGAAGTGGGGATCCTCAAGGAGATCGGCCAGGGGCGTTTCCTTCACAACATAGTTGTCAAATGAAGGTCGGCCGATTATATACTCGCTCACGCGCTCCATCTCCATAGGGGCGCTGGCAATCTGGCCCCAGGTGCTCAGGCAACTGGACAGTTCCCTGGTCTTGTTCTCCAGGGCCGATACCTTCTCCCGCAGTTCCTCCTCTTCTTTCTTACGCTGGTATATCTCCTCCTCCTTCTTTTTCAGGGCGGTCTGCATGATGTGGTTCATGGGCTGGAACGCTAAGAACATCAGGATCACCGTGATGACGTTGGAGAGTATGAGGGCCAGCGGCGCGAGAATCTTTGGGACAAAGATAAACACGCCTATGTTGACTGCGATAAGGACGGCGCAGGCGGCAACTATTATGTTGCTTTTCAGGAACGGTCTCATTCGGCCTCTTTCTTCCCGAAGACCTTCTCCTTTATCTCCTCGAAACCTTCCTTGAGGGCATCGGAGGCTTTTTCGGCCGCCTTGGTCACTCTTTCGTTCCACTCCTCCTGCTTCGCTTTCTTTTCCTCAGGGGAGAGGTCCTTGTACTCACGCAGTTTGTCGGTCACCTTTCCTGCGCCCTCGATGATGGCATCGGCAGCAGCGTTCACGGCCTTACCCGCTTTGTCGGCGGCATCCTTTACCTGATCCTGGAAGGATGCGTTCTTGTTTTCTTCGCTCATGGTTTCAGTAATTCTGTTTTTCAAAAGCAAATATACCCAAATCCAGCGACTTATCCAATTGTACTACCCCTCCAGGGTCTTGGCTATCTTTTCTATGTTGAGGCTTCGGGCCGATGCATCTATGATGTCCTTGTAGATGCCGCCTTTCTTGTAGACTTCGTCGGGGTGCCCGGACTGCTCCACGCGGCCTTTCTGGAGTGCGTAGACCATCTCGCTGTCTATGATCTGGGAGATGCTGTGTGAGATTATTATCACGGTGCGGTCCTTCTTTATGGCCTCTATGCTGTTTTTGATCTGCTCAGTGGCAATGGCGTCGAGGGATGCCGTGGGCTCATCCAGAAAGATTATGGGAGGGTTCTTCAGGAACATACGGGCGATGGCTATCCTCTGCTGCTGCCCGCCGGAAAGGTCCGACGCCTTCCCCTGGAACTGCCTGGGAAGGGCCATGATCTGGTCATAGATGTAGGATTTCTTTGCGGCCTCCACCACCTCTTCGAAAGTGGCGTCAGGCTTGCCGTAGCGGATATTCTCCTCAATGGTGCCGTCAAAGATGTGATTCTTCTGGAGCACAAGGCCGATATTCTCCCTGAGGTACTGCGTATCCCATTCCCGAAGGTCCACCCCGTCAAGGGTGATGGTTCCCACCTGTGGTTCGAAGAACTTGTCAAGAAGGTTCACGATGGTGCTCTTTCCCGCGCCGGAGAGGCCCACGAGGGCTGTTATCTTTCCGGGCTCGATGACCATATCCACCCCGAAGAGCGCCTGCGTTCCATTGGGGTAGGTGAAGTCCACACCCTTGAGTTCGAATCGGCCTTTAACAACATCCGGGCAGTATTTCCCGCTGGGCTCAACCTCTTTTTCTGAGTTGAGGATGTCAAAGAAGCCTTCGGCGTAGATAAGGGCGTCGTTTACATCGTCAAAGATCCTCTGAAGCTGGGTGATTGGCGCCACCACGTTGGAGAAGAGCATCACGTGGTACATTATCTTACCAATTGTCATCCCGGGGTAATCTATGAGCACCAGATAAGCCGTGAGGATGATTACAAGGACGGTCCCCACCTGCCTTACGAAACTCTTGAGGCCATTGAAATAGAACGCCACGCGACGGGTTTTCATCTGGTTGGCCGTGACCTGGTTCTGGATGTCAAGCTGCTTGCGGCCCTCAATCTTTTCCCGGTTAAAGGACTTTATGACATTGATGGAATCTATGATGTTCTTTATGCCCTGGCTCTTGGTCTCAAGGTGGGAGCGCATCTCACGGCGCCATCCCTTGAGCCTTTTTGCCTGCCGCACCGTTATCCAGAAATACACCGGGACAATGCCCAGGGCAACAAGCCCAACGTATACGTTTGCGGCAAACATCAGGATAAGCGCAAGGGCGGCGCTGGTGAACAGGGGCAGAAGGTCTATGAAGAAGTTCTGGACCGTTCGGGATAGGCTGCTCACGCCCTGGTCAATACGGGCCTGGATCTTGCCGGTGGCGTTTTCATCGGCACTGAAAAAAGCCATCCTGAAAGTGAGGACCTTCTCAATTACCGCCTGCGAGAGGTCCCTGGACACAAAGATGCGCATGCGCTCGCCGTAGTAGTTCTGCGCAAAAGTGATTAGGGCCGATAAAACCTCCTTTCCCAGCAGCACTGCCGATATTATGGTAAGGATCCTTGCCGCCTGGGCCCAGGAAAAATCCGTGCCGATAAGGGCGTTAATAGCATCCACGGTGCGGTCCAGCACTATGGCGTTCACCTGCTGCATCATTGACCCCACCAGCGTCAGGATGAGGGTTATGAGCACCAGCAGGCGGTATGGCCTCACAAAGGGCCCTATGTTCCGGAAAAGTTGCAATAGGTTCATAGACACAAATTTAATACATTTTTGTATTTTCGTGCAAGGATTCCAATATGTGTGCGTTAATAGGGTGAAAGATGGAAACTGCAGAGGAACAACTGCTTTTGGAGAAAATACGCAAAAAAGACGGCGCCGCCATGAGACGGCTCTTTGACGGTTGCGCACCTCTTCTGATGGGCCTGGTCAGTCGGTATATCCCCGATAAAGACGACGCTCAAGATGTCCTGCAAACCAGTTTCATATCGATATTTGACAATATTGACCGCTTCGTGTATCAAGGTCCGGGAAGTCTCCAGGCCTGGATGAGCAGAATTACCACAAACGCCTGCATATCGTGGCTTCGTAAAAGGAAACGGTTGAAGTTTGCGCCTCTGTCAGATGACCTGATTGACGAATCATCTTTGGAGGAGCCAGAGTATGATGCTTTGTCTCAGGATGTAATATTTGAGGCCATTCGCTCTCTGCCAGATGGTTATAGAACGGTATTGAACCTCTATGTCTTTGAAGATCTCAGCCATAAAGAAATAGCAGCATTATTGGGCATAACAGAGGGAACTTCCGCATCTCAACTACATCGAGCCAAGGCTATCTTGAGCAAGAAACTTAAAATGAACGCACAATGAAAGAAAATTGGGCAAAAAACTTGAAGCAGAAGATGGCCGGTTTTCAGCAGCCGGTCGATGATTCGCTTTGGGCGGGCATTGAGCAAGTTTCGGTAAAAACCGGCATTCGCTGGTGGCCGTGGGTGCTTACAGCACTTGCTTCTGCAGCCGTTATCACAATTGTGCTTCTTTTGCAGCCGGAACCTGCCATTGAGCCCATCATCGTCACTCCGGGGGAAATGGTTGCTACCGTGAAAGAACAGCCCATAGTGGAAGAAGAGCCCATAACTGAAACTCCCCACAAAGATAATACGCCCACATCATTCAGTAATCGGCCTGTCCGCCTGGCGCAGAACATTTCTCACAATCCCCGCATTGAAACTGAAGAGTCTTTCCCCCAAAAAAACGGGGACGAAAACGAAAAGACAGATTGCGACAGGTTTACAATACCAGATCCTGTCACCCAAGCCCAGACAGACGTTACAGACGAGTGGGCGAAGGTTATCACTGAAGAATCCGTTCCACAGCGGAACAGAGTGAAGATTACCACATCGTTTTACGCACAAACTTCCCCCTTGGGGAATCGTTATGCAGGTTCCGCTCAACGACCATATTATCAAGCGGAACTGCCATCAGATAATCCAAATCCAGATTATTCTCCGGAAGAAGGAGCAGATTCGGCCACCGGAGAGCCGGATGATGACAATGGTGAAACAAAGGTCTCGGGGCCACCTACGAAAGCCGCCCAAACACAGACGGCAACGACAATTCCTGGATGGACTCATAGTTTCCCCCTGCAAATCGGAGCCAGAGTGTCTTTTTCCTGGAGTGAACGTTGGAGTATGGATACGGGACTGACATTTATTCATTTCAATTCCTGGAATGCCAGTAAGCAGCAGAGGATGGAGTTCTTAGGTATTCCTCTTTATGTGAATTACAAGATTGGAAGCGTCAGAAACTTTTCCTTCTATGCGTCTGCCGGCGGACAAGCGCTCAAATGCTTCGCAGGCAATGCCCCTGATAAACCCTGGCTGTTTTCCTGCGGGCTGGGGGTAGGTGCAGAATACAATCTCTCTCCACTTATCAGCATTTATGCTGAACCTGGAGCCGACTGGTATTTCCACACGGGAGAAAGCCGCCATTATTATACCGACAATCCGTTTGCATTCTCGCTTTCTCTGGGATTTCGTATACATTTTTAACAGTTTTTGCTAACTTCGTAGGCAAGGATTGCCATTTTCCTGCGTTATAAAGATGAACACTTATTCGTACTGAAAAATGAAAAAGGTCATTATTTGTAGTATAGCCGCCTGCCTTCTGGCACTCGTTTCCTGCCAGAAGCAGATAAAGGTCACGGACCCCATAACCGTCCAGTCCCCAACTCCTACGGAGCAGATTACAAAGGTGAGTCTCACAGATACGGAGCAGGGTTATATGGCGGCAGGCAACGCTATGGCTTTCCGCGTCATGGACAAGGTATATGACGGGAATAACCTTATCATCTCCCCGCTCAGCCTCCAGTATGCCCTTGCAATGACCGCAAACGGCGCCAGCGGCGAAACCCTTCAGGAAATCATAGACTTCCTCGGGTATGGTGAGGAAGGGATAGATGCCCTCAATGCCTACAGCCGTAAACTACTGGAGCAGCTTCCGGCCGTAGACCTCAGCGTTAATCTCAAACTCACGGATGCCATCCTTGTGAATGACCGGTTCCCGCTTCTTCCCGCTTTCAAGGAAACCGTTGAGTCCAACTATTACGCCGCCGTGGAAAGTATGCCGTTTACAAATCCGGATTACACGGCAGCCAGGATAAACGAGTGGGCAAGCCGCTCCACCAACGGCTTCATAGACAAGGTCCTGAATGCGGATGAACTATCTGCCGATGCCGTGGCGTACCTTATGAATGCCCTGTATTTCAAGGCAAAATGGGCGGGACATTATACTCCTATGTTCAGGGAGCACGCAACCTATCCGGAGGATTTCACGCTCACGGACGGCTCAAAGAAGAAGGTGGATATGATGCATAACGTCAATGAGAACCGTTATGCCATACGTGACGGCTACAAGGTGCTGGCCCTTCCTTATGCAAATTACAAATACTATATGTATATCCTTCTCCCTGACGGGAATGACGTGAAGCCGCTTCTTGAAAAACTTGCCGTAACGCCCTGGGGAGAAATTACAGGCAGCCTTCAGGGTGGCGCCCGGATTACTCTCAAACTTCCCAAATTTGAAATTGAGAATAAATTTCATCTTAAAGAAACGCTTGACGCCCTTGGCGTGAAAAAGGCCTTCAAGGGTGGTGAGGCACAGTTTGACCGTATGTTCAGCCCCAAACCAGGTTACGTTTACTGGATAGAGAAAGTTATCCAGAAGGCCCGCATAAAAGTTTCAGAATGGGGAACGGAAGCAGCCGCCGTAACGGTAGTGGAGGTGTGCGCGGAATCTGCCGGAGAACCAAAAGAGCCCAAGCGCATCAATTTCTTTGCGGACCATCCCTTTGTGTACGTGATTGGTGAAGCCACTTCCGGTGCAATACTTTTTGAAGGTGTATATTCAGGCAAATAACAAGGAGAAACAGTTATGAGAGCCAAATATTTTCTGATTTATGCGGTTGTAGGCGCAGCGTTTCTTGCCGTATCCCTTTGGGTACTGCTTTCAAGGGGCAACAATCCCAAAGCAATCAATGCCAAATATAAACTTGGCGGGATTATGCTCATTGCCTGGTCTGTTATTGCTACGGCTTCTTGCGAGAAGGGGCCTTTGCCTAATGTTGAGGAGGCTATAGAAGGCGGAGAAGTTATGTGTTATGATCCTGCTCCATCCAACAACGTGTATTTCTCCACTGACAAATACGACAACAAAGAAGGAAAGTTTTATCTGGCTCCCGGAGGAAACTTGACTATCACAATCGAGGGCCCCACCTTCAAGGAATACAGTTTCGCCATAAATAAAAGGAATGCCGATAAAAACGGCGACGAGGCCATTGGAGAACTCCTCCAGGCCGATTCCTTTGCAATAGAAGGGAATTCTTATTCCTATGAGCATAAAATTGAGTATTCGCCAACAGACAATGAGTATACCGGTCAAGTCATGTTGAGGGTGTGGGGCTCTGCAAAAGAGAACCCTGACGGACTTCTTCTCTTCAGTTGGAACTTATTCATCACAAACGGTGATGAAGATTGACAATCTGGTATTTGAACTGACGCAGGCCTGTAACCAGAGTTGCAGGTTCTGTTACAATTATTGGAGGGACGGGAGTACACCTCTTCCCGGGCCGGACCCTGTTCTTGCCAGGAAAACGCTTAAAAAACTGCTCTCACAGACATCTGTGGGCACCCTGGCCTTTTCCGGCGGGGAGCCGCTCCTTCTTCCCAACATCCACGACTTAGCCTTGTATGCCCGTTTCAAGGGCTGTCGGGTGAACGTGCTTACTAACGGCACGCTGCTAACGCAGGATGCGGTGGATAATTTCAAACATATCGGCCTCAGCGCCATCCAAATTCCCATCTTGAGTGCCGATCCCGCCGTTCACGACACCCTCACAAACCTTCCGGGCTCGTGGAGGAAGGCCACGGCAGCCGCGTCAATGGTAGTTGGGGTCATGCCACGGGAAGCCTGCAGTGTGCTGGTAATCACTCGTGAGAACGCACCCGGCATTACGGAGACACTGGAACTTATTAAGAAGCTCGGCATCTCCCAGGTTATGGTAAACCGCTTCAACCTTGGCGGGATGGGCCTGAAGAACAAGTCGTCCCTGACTTTGGACCGGGATACGCTTAAAAAAGCATTTGCCGATACCGAATCCTTCGCGGCAGCCAACCCCGGCATCCGCTTTGTCAGCGGTGTGTGCACACCTCTTTGCGTTATGGACCCTGCACCATACCCCCACATCCGGTTTACCTGGTGCTCCACGGATTTCTCCCGCAGGCCTGTCGCCGTCAGTTATACAGGAGACGTCCGCTTCTGCAACCATTCACCGCACGTAATCGGAAATATCCATCAGCGCTCCATCAGCGATATCCTGACCGACCCTGTCAATATCGGCCGATATGCAACTGTCCCAGATCATTGCCGGGACTGTTCCCTATTCCCCCGCTGCAACGGTGGCTGCCGCGCCGCTTCAGAGCAGGTCTATGGAAGTTTCAACCTTCCGGACCCCGTGGTGGAGGTCGGACACTAACAGTTCTCCCCTGGCGGTGGAGGTTAGTTGGTTGATTCACAGGCGTTTACGCAGGTGTTTAGGAAAACCGGTAATTCCAAACAATCTCGTAATATACTGTAGCTCAGCCACTTAGCCTCCATCAAATCGGCATTACAATCAGGGGGATTCTACCTAAAAGGACGAAAAATCCACACCAAAGAAACTGTTCAGGCTTAAAGCTGGAGGACCTCAAGTATCAATTAGTTCAACTTCAGAAAAAGGGGTACCTTATCCGTTTCGAAGGCCATAAGACTGGCCGCTGGAAAGTCCAGATTACGCACATCCGTGAGCATGAGCAGCTGCTCAAACTCAAGGAGTTGAAGAGGGAATGAGAATATTGCCGTCGAATGCTATTTGGGCAAACCAAAAACGTCGGTAAGTTCCTGCATCTGGGCGTCTGACATGCCCTTCCGGCTCAAAGCCCATGTTACGGGCCGATATATAGATCTGGGCCGCTTTGTTCAGGACATCAACCTGGTCAAAGGCGCTCATGATGTCTGTGTCCACGGCAAAGACACCGTGCTTTTCCCACATCACGACGTCGTAGTCCTCGTCGATGGCCTTGATGGTGGCGTCGGCAAGTTCAACACTGGATGGCAGCATGTATGGAACCATGCCTAAACCTCTGGGACAGAAGGCTTTGGTTTCCGGAATCATGGACCAGAGCATCTTGGTAGCCGCATCCTTCTCCATCCACTTCTTGCTGTGGGTTAGGGCCACCAGCTCAATGGGATGGGTGTGCAGGCTGGCGCGGTACGGAGAGCCCTTGGCAAGAAGGTAATCGTGCACGGCAAGGTGGGACGACGATGGGTAGTTGGAGCCTGAAGAAGAGCCTATAAGGTATGTGGCGAGTCTTATTTTGTATGTAATATCGTATGTAGAAAAAGAAAATCGCTGAAACTCAATGAGTTCCAGCGATTTCTGTGGAGGTAGTCGGATTTGAATCGAAACAACAGGACCCTCCAGAAACCCTTGTTATAATGGTTTCTATTGCGTATCTTTGCAGGTGGGGGTTTTTGACTCCTACTGTTTTTGGGATATTTTTGGGATACGATTTATAGTTCTGGAGGAACCGAAAAATGAAAATTAAGCGCAATGCGGCATTCAAACTTTTCGCCTATGGGAAGAATAAGGACAAGTACCAAATCCGACTGAGAGTGACATTCAAT
Organism: Bacteroidales bacterium; assembly: GCA_017451395.1. Classification (GTDB taxonomy): domain Bacteria; phylum Bacteroidota; class Bacteroidia; order Bacteroidales; family UBA932; genus Cryptobacteroides. Next base: position 2,176 of record JAFSPR010000014.1, on the reverse strand, counting down.
AGCCAGCGAATTGATTTTGGCACAGGATGCCAGATTACTTCCCTGGACGCCTGGGATGAAGAGAAAGAGTTGGTACGTCCTGGCTACAAGGGGCCGAAGGGCGAAACGACCGCAACCATCAATGATGAACTATGGAAATACAAGGACGGGATTGACATGGTTTTCCAGTACTATGAAGTGAATGGCATGATTCCCACCCCGTCGGAAGTTCAGGCCTCATTCAAGGAACGTATGGCGGGAATTCTGCCCAAACGCCCTGAGCCTGAGCCGAAGAAAAATGTAATAAAGCCTAAAGAGCCAGATCTCTTCTCTGTCTTTGATGAGTTTACTAAAAAATGCGGCGAGAAAAACGCCTGGACGGAGGCAACCTTCGACAAAATGGCCGCCATACGGGCCGATCTTATGAGTTTCTGCCCAAAAGTAAAACTCTCCAAACTCGATGAAAATATGCTCACAGGTTTCGTCGGCTACCTGCGCGATGAGAAGGTCATTTATCCCGCGCGCACTAAAAAGGATAAGGAAGAGGACGAGAAAGAGAAGAAGCCAGTCCGCATTGGCCTCAATAACACTACTATAAGGAAGAAGCTTGAGTACCTCACTTGGTTCCTGCGCTGGGCCAGGGACAGCGGCTTCGCGGTAAATCCGGCCTTCAAGACTTTCAAACCCACCCTGAAGCAGACGCAGAACAAAGTCATTTATCTCACTAAGGACGAACTTGCCAGAATTCGGGATCTGGATCTAAGCGGGACGCCGCGTCTGGAGCCTGTCCGTGACATCTTCCTCTTCTGCTGTCTAACAAGCCTCCGCCACTCCGATGCCGATAATCTCCGCAGGACCGATGTCAAAGGCGAACACATAGAAGTGACCACCATCAAAACCGGAGACAGTGTTTCCATCAAACTGAACAAAAACGCCCTGGCCATTCTGGAAAAATACAAGGATGTCCCATTTCCCGGCAACCGGGCCCTCCCCAGCTACACCAACCAGGCCATGAACCGCTCTCTAAAAGAACTGTGCCAACTTGCTGGTATAGATGAGCCCATCCGTATTACCACCTATAAAGGGAGCACTCGCAAGGATGAGGTTCACCCCAAGTGGGAGCTAGTAGGCACTCATACCGGCAGGCGTACTTTCATTGTGCACGCTCTCTCTATGGGAATATCCCCCAGTGTCGTCATGAAATGGACAGGGCACAGTGACTATAAGGCCATGAAGCCCTACATAGACATAGTGGATTCCGCCAAGGATGAGGCTATGGCCAAATTCGACAATTTGTTGTAGAGTTCAAGAATAATAGTGAGAGACACTGAAGCATCTATTTGAAAAGCGCCCGAAAATGCTTCCCCAACTCGCGGTGTACCTGCTCAAACGGCGGTAGTTCGGCAATCTGGTCCTTCATGGAAGATTCCCACCTAGACTTGAAGACAATGACTTTCCCATCCAGTTTCTCCTGCAGGGAATCCGGATCGAGCCCCTTGTGACGGGCCTTCACCTCAAACTCATAGCGGTGGTCGGCCATCTCCATCCATTCCCTTTCTGAAAGGTACCACAGGTCATAGTAATCACGCGGCTGGGTTCTGGACAGGAGCGAGCGCATCTTCTCCGTCATCACCTCATCCAGGGAGTAGCACTGAACCGTACAGTCCTCCTGGTCGGTGTACGACTCAAACATCGGCCGGTTCTCCAGTTTGAAGCAAAGTTTCTCCGTCCTGGAAATGTCCACCTTCACCCGCTTGTTCGCTCCAACGCCGCCCAGCGGTCCCACATAAGTGATATAGAAATTGATGTTACCCGTCTCGTGGATACCGAAATCCTCCATCGCAAGCTGGATGTTGGCCTCCTCACGGACATATTGGAACAATTCTGCGAACGCTATCTGGATGGCCTCGTTGGAGATGCCGTCATCCACAAGCGTAAAGTCCAGGTCTTCGGAATAGCGGTAATCTTTGAAATAGAACTTCTTCAGCACTGTCCCACCCTTGAAGGCCAGGGCCTTGGACAGCAGCTCATTGTTCGCCACGCCGGTGAGAATCCAAGTCAGGATATAATCCTTCTCAATCTGGGCATCCCGCACCCTCTCCTTGTTCGCTTTCTTCTGAATTTCAGCAGGTCGTATCATAGAATCAATTGTTTATTGCGTTAATAATTGTTTCAATGTCAACATTCTGGCGAATGC
>JAFSPR010000133.1 GCA_017451395.1 Bacteroidales bacterium | reverse complement strand
GGAGGTTGCGGCGTCGTCCGTGCCGAACCACAGGATGCCGCCAACAACGTCAGGGACGTAGTTGCGGGCCTGGCCCACGAACCAGAATCCGGTTTGCTGGGTGGCTATTGCGCGCTCGTTGACGTAAGTCTTCCCGTCAAACTCCCATTCCATGGGCCTCCAGCGGTACGGAAGGGCGTTTCCGCCTGCGCCGATGTCCTGGGTCATATCCATGGGGGTGCCCTCGAAGTGGTCCCTCATAACATCGGCCAGTTCCTTTACGCCAACTTTCTTGCGGGGGTACACGAAGAGCGGGAAGTCCCCGTCCAGATTCTTGCCCATCACGTAATCAAGATAACTGTAGGCATCCTTGGTGACGGCGTTGCCTTCTTCGTCGTAGAAGGAGAACCAGCCGTCCGTGAGGATGTTGAAGGCGCTCCAGGCGCGGGCGTCGCAGCCGCGGACGGTGCCGAAATCTGCGGGGCAGTAGGCCTTCTTGAAGGAAAACTCGGAATCTGCCCCGTCAAAATAGCCTTTGCGGCGGGCGAAACGGATTACGTCCGGGGCGTAGAGGCAGTTGTCGGGGTCATTGAGCGGGAATGTGCCGATGCGGGCCTGGTTGGCGTGGGCGCAGATTGCTCCGTCCGGGACGCGGCGGGCCACCCACACGATACCCTTGTTCACGTTGACGCCGTTGCGGATATTCATGCCCTTGCCGATAAGTTCCATTATCCAGGCCTCGTTCTTATCGGCAATGGAGAAGGTCTCTCCCTCCGACGCGTAGCCGTACGTGTTGGCAAGGTCCACTATGATGTCAATGGCTTCACGGGCCGATTTTGCCCTCTGGAGAGTGATGTAGATGAGGGAACCGTAGTCTATTCCTCCCTTCTTGTCCTCAAGTTCCGGGCGGCCGCCCCAGGTGGTTTCACCGATGATCACCTGGTACTCGTTCATATTGCCCACCGTCTGGAAGGTATGGGGCACCTGCTCTATGTCTCCGAGATAGCGGTTGGAGTCCCAGTCGTAGATGTTGAGGGTGCTGCCGGGATCCCAGTCCACCGCGGGGCGGTAATAGAGTTCCCCGAAGAGGTAATGGGAGTCTGCGGCGTAGGACACCAGGACGGAGCCGTCCTTGCTTGCGCCGCGGCTGACGATCACATTGGTACAAGTATTGCCTTCTATGCCGATGGTCATCAAAATGGCCGAAACGGCTGCGGCCTTAAGTATATTTTTGCCTTTTTCCATTAATTGCGTAATTTTGCAAAGATTGTTACAAGACTACAAAGATATGAAAATTTGTAAGATTTTCCTTGCCGCCCTCCCCTGTTTGCTTCTGAGCGTGAGTGTATGGGCACAAAACCCGCCCCAGACACCGGAGCAGAGGGAAAAGCAGATGACGGAGTTCATAGACAAGGAGGTCAAGCGCCTCACGGATATGCTGGAACTTGAATACTGGCAGGAATTCTACGTGGATTCCACGCTTAACCACGACTTACGCGCCCGCCAGGCGGAACTCCTTGATATGCAGAAGGCCCGCGTGGAGAACTCGGACCTCTATATGGCAATCTCCGACAAATGGATGGAGAAGGTTGACTCTTCCTTCAGGCGTTTCTTCACCGAGGAGCAGTGGGCCAAGTACTGGAAAAACGGCGGCAAACGCGCCAGCAAGGAAAGGGAAAAGCGCGCCAGCAAGCGATAATCCCCATAAATAGGGATGGACAATCTGGTTTTTCCCCGTCACACAGCCATCCGGTAGCCACAAATTGGTATTGAACGGCTCTGGAAACCGCCTTATCTTTGCGCTGCAAATAATAAGGCATGAGAAAAATGATTATTCTTGCCGGCCTGATAGCCGGCATTTCTTTACAGGCACAGGCACAGCTGAAGACTGAGATTGAGAAGCGTTTTTCCGTTGGCGGGTATGGTGAGGTTGCCCTTTCCCGCAATTTTTACAGTGACAATGTCTACCGCTATTCTTCCGCGGCTTCGCACAAGGGAGAGCAGCACGGAAGGTTTGACATACCACATGCCGTAG
>JAFSPR010000132.1 GCA_017451395.1 Bacteroidales bacterium | reverse complement strand
CGCGGAACTTCCCGCCGCCGGTGACCAGACTTCCGAGAACCTTCAGTTTGCATCGGCAATAGCCGCCTACGGCCTGTGGCTCCGTGATTCCCAGTACAAGGGCGGCGCATCACTGTCCATGGCCCAGGAGCTTGCCCAGGGCTCTCTGGGAGAGGATCCCTACGGCCTCCGCGCAGAGTTCGTGGATCTGCTCAAAAAGGCTGCCAAGCTTAAATAAACGTACCTATTCAAAACAAGAAGGAGACTACCCATCGCAGGTGGTCTCCTTTTCTTTTATCTTGCGCCGCCGCCGAAGCCGCCGCCAAAGCTGCCGCCGCCTCCGCCAAAGGAGGTATGGCCGCCGGTGCCGTTGATGTTGCCGGCCCTGGCTACGGCCTGTCCAAAAGCCCTGGTGCTCATACTGTTGGACCAGAGGATGGAGCGGTTCAGGGTGTCAACGTCCATACCGGCCTGCTGGGCGAGCTCCTGGAACTCCGCCGGATAGAGCTTCTCAAACTCGCCCTTCTCCAGCACCAGATTGAGGCCGCTGGCATTGCGGGCATATTTGAAGAGGCGCTCCTCGATGTCATCTCCAAAGGGGATGGTGTCCGTAAGGAAGGCCAGGTCCACGTTCTTGGAGCTCAGGCTGTTTTCCACTCGGACTGCGCCGGAGAGTATCCACCGGAGGAAATATGCGCCGATGAGGTTGTTTGCCGGGGCTTGCTCGCTTGTGAAGCGTTTTTGGCAAGTTGCTCACAACGGGCCGGCCGTGGCGTACTACTGCTACAAGAAATAGAAGTCCAGGCGGAGGCACACGCAGGTTATGCCTTCGAGGTCGACTTTGGACTCTCCCGGGGCGGTGAGGTCGTAATCGTACCGGTCCACATAAAGGCCCAGGCTGATGCCGCCATCATATAAAGGGAACAGGTAACCTACACCTATCGATTTATATGGTCCGGCCATCGTAGCTTTTATCTTTGTTATGTTAGAGGCGGTCTCTTCCTTCAGATTTGGGTCTCCGCCGACGACACCTAATTTGCCGTCAAGGATTATTCTGTTTTTGTCATTGACAGGAAGGTGTCCTTTTGCATCAAGGTAAAAACCAAGGCAGATAAATTCACCCTTGGTGAAGTCCTTAATGTTATAATTGTCTGACGAGAACCTCAATCCACCGCCGATTGCGAAGTTGTCACCTATTGGAAAATCGTACGTGAAATTGCCGGCGACTGAAATATACTTGGAATCACTGATGGAAGTTCCAACATTGAGTTCAACAATCTTCCTGGGAAGTTGTGCATAGCCAAATACAGGCAGAATCGCCATGACAATGAAGAGAATAAGTCGTTTCATAAAAAAAGTGTTTTTGCAAATATAACATTTTTTAGCGCGCACCGCCGCCGAAGCCGCCGCCGAAGCTGCCGCCGCCTCCGCCGAAGGAGGTGTGGCCGCCGGTGCCGCTCACGCTACCGGCCTTGGCAACTGCTTGGCCAAAGGCACGTGTGCTGAGGTTGTTGGACCAGATAATTGTGCGGTTCAGGGTATACATATCCATGCCGGTGCTCTGTGCCAGTTTCTCGAACTCTGCGGGATACAGTTTCTTGAACTGCTTTGCAACCTTCTCTGCTATGCCAAACAGCTGGGCGTATACCAGATAGTCTTTCCAGAGCTTAACCTCCACGGCCTCTCTCTGGTCGCTTATGGTGAAGTCTTTCAGGAAGTTCTGGAACTCCACAAGGTGGCAGGCTTCCTTCTGGCCGTCAAGGTTGAAAGAGCCGTCGTTTTGGATGTAATTCCTGCCCTGGAACCAGGTCTTACCGCGATCCACTGCTCTGCTTGGCCACTTGGTGAATTTCTGGTAGTTCTTCTGGGACCATTTCTCGAACTCTCCCTTCTCAAGGATAAGGTTGGAGCCGGATGCCGCCAGGGCGTAGCGGAACAGGTCTTCCTCTACGGAATCGGAAGAATAAGTGCTTGTCACAAAGGCAAGGTTAACATTCTTTGAGTTCTTGGGGTCTGGCTCCACGCGCACGGCACCGTCCATGACCCACTTTAGGAAGTATGCACCTATGAGGTTGTTTGCCGGGGCGCTTATCTCGAACCTTTTACCTTTATTTAACAGGTAGTTTGCTGCAAGGAGATTGCCTTCCAGGGGGATGTCCCTGTACCATCCTTCCACCTTGGTGCGGCCGAAGATCTTCTTCTTCCATTTATACCCGCGCGCGCTCGCGATGGCGGCATAAATGGCCACGAAGAGGCCTCCAAAAGTGACCAGAATGAACCCAATACCAAAGAGAACGGCCATCCAGTCAAAGTTATCGTCCCCGTAGGAACTGCCGTCAAGGGCTTTGTCAAGAAGGCTCTGGAATTCGCCGCCCATATATTCCGGTGAATCGAATAGGCCCCTCTGGAACTTCACCAGGGCCACCAGCTTGCTGCTGTAGCCAAAGCTTTCCGAACTCTCCGCCACCACCTTGCCGTCCACCACGTTGATGTCACCGTAGAAGCCGAAGCCCCATACTCGGGTGTTGTCGTAGGTCCACTGCGGGCAGTCGAATCCCGGGACGATGGTGAGTTTCACGTGGTCCGGGGCCGAGGCAGAGCCAGGAGAGACGAAGGTGAAGTAGATGGCATCGGCGTCATCGTACCCAAGGATAAAACCGGTGACGCGGAAGGTGACCGTCCACACATGGTCTCCGTAGTCCCCTATGCCCCAGCACAGCTCCGCCCCTTTGTTTTTAGGGACGATGCCGCACTTGCCGGTCTTGCGGGAACGGGACCAGTCCACATCCCACTTCCGGCCTACGCTTTCGAAGGGAACGCCGTTCTCCGATACCTCCAGGCCATCCACGGTCATGTGACCAAGGTTGCTCAGGGGGATGTACCACTCCGTGCCCTCGTTCACATAGACCTCCCAGCGCTGGGTGATGGTGGCGGTACCGTCACGGCCGACCACCACGCTTATATCCAGGTCCTTGGTCTGTTGACGTGCCGTTAACGGCAATGCCAGAAACACTGCCGCAAATATGGCAAGAAGCCTTCTCATGCTAGATTACGGGATAATCTTTCTTGGACTTGTCCTCTTCCAGGTACTCACGCTTTGCAAAGCCAAGGAGGCCGGCCACCAGGGAGGCGGGGAACACGCGGACCTGCTGGTTGTAGCGGGTTACGGTGTCGTTGAAGGTCATGCGGGAGAGACGGACGTTTTCCTCGTACTCCTTGAGGCTCTTCATTGTTTCCTGGTAGTTTGTGCTGGCCTTGAGGTCCGGATATGCCTCTGCAACGGCAATGAGCTTGCTGCCGATCTGGCTCAGGAGCTGCTCGTTGGCGTTGATGTCCGCCACAGTGGGATTGGTGGACTGCTTGCGGGCGTCCACAATCTTCTGGAGGGTGTCAGCCTCATAGCTTGAATACTCACGGGTGAGCTTCACAAGGGCCTGCAGGGCGTCGAAACGGGAAATCTGCTGAACGTTGATCTGCTTGAGGGCGTTGTTGCATACCTCATCGGACTTCACAAGGGTGTTCTGGATGCTGACGATCCACACTACCAGCAGTGCAATGACTGCGATAACAATGATAAGAGTAATAGACATGATACTATATTTATTTGGAGAACAAATATAGTCATAATAACGCAAAAAAGACAGCCTTAAGCTGCCTTTTTGTGCGGATGGTGAGAGTCGAACTCACACGGGCCAACGCCCACTACCCCCTCAAAGTAGCGTGTCTACCATTTCACCACATCCGCTTTGGGACTGCAAAGATAAATCAAGTTTTTGAATTCGCAAAATAATTTTCAT
>JAFSPR010000131.1 GCA_017451395.1 Bacteroidales bacterium | reverse complement strand
GAGCAGGCAACGCCCTACCTGAGTGCCCTCGGGTCCCTCTGGAACCTCGGGGAACTTACCACCATCGCGGCCTGCAACATGGATTACCTCCCGGAGGAAACCGTCGAGGCAAAGATATCGGCCTGCATAGACAGGGGTCTTGAACTGGCAAAAGCCTGGTAACAGATGATTATACGTGACGCCCGCCCCGGGGATGCCCCCTTCCTCGCGAAGTGCATCCTCTCGGGCATGCATTTCTACGACTTCGAGACATACCCCTCCGACGACATGGCGGGGATCCTCTCCAGCATCACCACCTGCGAGACCCTTGAGGACACCCTCTACACCTTCAGGAACACCCGTGTAGCAGAGCTTAACGGGACGCCTGCGGGAGCCCTCCTGTCCTATCCCGGGGAGGAGTACCTTGTCCGCAGGGAGAGGACCTTCCGGGAGTTCTGGCCGGAGTATTTCTCAGAGCACTCCGATGACGACCCCGAGACGGACCCCGGAGAGTGGTACCTGGATTCCCTCGCGGTCATTCCCGAGTACCGGAGGCTGGGGATCGGGAAGGCCCTTCTTGAGGACGGCATACGGAAAGGGCTCTCGCAGGGGTTCAACAGGGTGGCGCTCGTAGCGGACCCTGAGTACCCCCATCTTGTCAGGCTCTACAAGTCGCTGGGGTTCGCCCCGGATGGGACCAGGCACGCCTTCGGAACGGATTTCCTGAGGATGGTCCTTGAAGCCGACAGCCCGTCAAGGAAACGGATGCCCATATCGGCGCAGTTGTCCTCTATGAAGCGGTGCTGAGGGAACTTCTTCTCCAGGTAGAGGCAGGTATGCAGGGTGATGGAATCCTTGCCCTTGGGACTACCTGCGATGACAAGTATATTCATAGTTCTAGTCAAGAAATCGGCCTAAAACGTGACTATGATTGGCATAAGACCTATTCCAACCTTCCAAAATCATCCCAGCCGGGAAACATTTTGGCATCGTGACAACTCTGGACAAACTTTTGAAGGGCCTTCCGGGCCTCCTCTTCCCGGTTTGACTGCCTGTAGTGCTGAATGTAATCCACACGGATCCGACGGTATGTCTCAGGAAATGAGTTGTAGCCAGCCCAAGCCTTTTCATCGGCCTTAATTGCGCTGAGCACCCAATCTTCATATACAAATATGGACGGATCCAGGTCCGGGGCGACCGCCAGTCCTGCGGGTGTCATATCCCCTATCTTTACCAGACGACGGCAGCGGATCAGGTTTCTCTCACACCAATTGCTCCGCTTGCGGCGTGGCGTGAAATGTTGGACGGGCTTTCCGTCGTCGATTCTTTTCATCGTACTGTCTATCCAACCAAAGCAGAGAGCAACCTCCACGGCATCAATGTACCGCACCACTCCCGGGCAGTCTGCCGCGGCCCGGTTCACCCGCAGCCAGAAATCACTGACTTTGTGGTGATTCTCCTGATACCACCGGTACAAATCCTCTCGAGTGTGTATGTCAAGCAGGTTGGTTACGTCCACTATTCTGTTATTCTCAGAGGTGGCTACTGGATATACTTTGTGATGAGGCGCACGATGAGGCCCTGGAGGGACTCTACCTGGTACTCTCCCACGGAAGCCTCGATGTGTTCTCCGCCCACGCCGCTGTCGTCGGTGAGGAAGACGTAGGTGCCGCCGGTGAGGATGGCAAACTGCCTGCACATAAACTCACAGTCCTTCTCAGAGGAACTACAGAAAACGGGGATGATCTTGATGCCCTTGGCGGCATACTGCCTTACGGAATTCTGGAGGCTCTCTATCACGCCCGGATGATCCTTGTGGGCCGGGGCGTCAAGGATGATGAAAGCCATTTTTGAATAGGCCGATGAATGCCACTGAAGTTGCGTCAGGCCAACTTCCAGGGCGGTGTGGACGGCCTCGGGGATATCTCCGCCGCCATCGGCATACTGCTGTCCGATAAATGCCACAGTAGAAGAAATATCGGTTGTGAAGGGAGAGAATTTGGTAAGGTATTCGTCGCCGTCGGCATCCCTGTAGAAGACTGTGCCAGTGAAGATGGTGCGTTCAGTCTCCATAAGGGAAACCTTGTCAAGGATGAGCCGGAGGTCACTCTTCAGGAAGGCGATTTCATCGGCCATTGAGCCGGTTGCATCCACTATGAAAGCAATGTCTACGTTGTTACTGAGAGACTGCGCGGGCTCTACCGTATACTGGTTCACCACCGGTCCCTGCTGAGAGTCCCAGGTCCAGATGGCAGGCGCATTCTGCTGCTCCACGCCATTAATCACAACGCGGCATTCTGCCACGGAAACGGTGCTCTGGATATCTGTAGCGGCTATCCAGAGATTGGCTTCACCGCTGTTGTCAGTGACGGTTTCCCAGCAGCACTCATCCCCTTTCATCAGTTTTACGGGAAGGCTCTTTGCGGGGTTGCCATTGGCGTCTACAGTTTTTACGGCAATGCGCTTTGAGGTGTTGAAGCCCCAATAGCCGTTATAACTAGAGAAGTTTCCTGTCATCAGCCCTCCCCAGAATTCCCAGTTCAGGAGGTCGTTCCATTCCGCCGCGGTGATGACGCCGGGCTCTGCTTCAAAACCGCCGCCCTGTCCGCCGCCGGTATCGCCGCCATAAGCTCCATCGGGAGCGGAAATTCCATCCATATCATATGCGGCCTCTTTGGAAACGTTATAATCGGCCGTGCCCTTTGTGCAGGCCAGGGCCACCAGCCCCAGCGCCGCCATAGAAATTCTGACAATTGCTTTCATACTCTATAGATGCAAATAAGGGCCGATGCGTGGCAGGGTTTTTCGTCTTTCTTTATGGAAATTTTGGAGGCAACAAGACCATCCGAAACTTAAACTACACCATCCCCATCCACAGGCCATTCTGGGGCCGTATGGTGTCGTTTACCCCCATTCCCAGCACCGGGGTAAAAGACACCACCCCTGTCTACAAGCCATTCTGGGGCAGGCACGTGCTGTTTAAGTTTCAAATGAACGCACTTTTTCGAATCCTTTAACATCTTTTAACAAAATCCGTTTGGCGGTCTCAAAAGGACCGCCTATCTTTGTGCCCAGAAATGCGCATTTCATTGATTTATAATATTTTAACTATTTAACTATTATGAAAATCAATGAATATTTGAAAGACCAAAAACAAATCTTTTGGGATTTGCTTGCGGCAACGGTACTGGAATTAGATAGTTATCCTGACATCCTCAAGGGAGAATTGGTTTTTGGTGCCAATGAGACAGTTCTTTCGTTCAGAAATTGTGGGAAGGGATTACTTCCCGGTGTGATTACAAAGGCGATTTTGACAGATGAAGAAGGGAAGCAGGCTGATGGGCATATGTCGGACATTTATCCGATGGAGGAAATTCTTTTGTCAGATGTTTTTGAATTACATTCCTTCCACAATGGGAAAGCCACCGCTCTTAAGTGTGAGAGGGGAGAATTAGTAGAACTCAGTGTATATCCCGACTGGAGTACGCCACAGGGGTTCTTGATACGACTGGAGTGGAGTCAGGAACTGCCTGAGACGCAAGTGATGAAGCAAAAGGATGTGG
>JAFSPR010000013.1 GCA_017451395.1 Bacteroidales bacterium | reverse complement strand
TTGTCCTTGAGTTCCGTAAGCGTGGAAGGGAGAAGAATGCTTTCCAGTGAAGAACAGCCATAGAATGCTCCGCCCTGGATGAGGGTAATGCCCTCGTGCAGATTCACTTCAGTAAGGTTCTCGCAACCCGCAAGCAGGCTCTCCACTACTACATTGATATTCTTCGGCAATGTGAAGGATTCCAGGCCGCTGTTCTGGAAGGTCCAGTAGCCAAGCACGCTGAGTTCTTCCGGCAAGTCGATGTGCTTGAGGCTGGTACAGCCGGAGAATACGCCGCTGGAAGTGATTTTCGTGAGCGTGGAAGGAAGGGTCACGTCTTCCAGTTTCGTGCAATTTGCGAAGAGATTGAAAGTGCCGATCTCCGTAACGGTGGAAGGTAGGACCAGCTTTTTAAGACCGCTGCCGGCAAAGGCATAGTCTCCCATCCCCATGAATCCTTCCGGCAGAACAGCTTCCTCTATGCCTGAATACACAAAGGCGGATTCGCCGATGTATTCCAGTCCGGCAGGCCAGTCTACGGAAGAAAGATTGCTGCAGTTATAAAAAGCTTGCTCTCCGATATCTTCAATACCGTCATGGAGTGTAACGGAGGAGAGGCGCTCGCAGTTCTTGAAAGCATAGTTGCTTACATATTGATACCCCTTGGACCATGTAACTTCCTCAAGATTCTTACAGCCGTAGAATACACCCTGCCAAATAGCCGTGACGGAATCCGGAATCACAAAAGAGGTAAAGCCGGTGCCGGAGAAAGCGTACTCCCCGATGAGTTCCACCGAAGCAGGCAATGTCAGATTCTTGAGAACACGACAGTTAGAAAACATATTGTCACCTATTTGTTTCGTACCTGCGGGGATATTGATGGATGTCAGCTTCGAACATCCGCTGAAAACGTTTTTCCCGAAGGTCATGGCGTTGTCCGGCAGGACGACTTCTTCCAGCGCATCGCAATACATGAAGGCGCCATCCCCAAGGTGGTTGAGTCTGGGTGAGAACTCAATGGTCTTGAGGGCGGTGCAATTGTAAAAAGCCATTTCTCCTATTGCGTCCAGATTGCCGGGAAGACGCACGGACACCACATTTACGCAGGAATTGAAATAAGGGGGCATTTCTCCCGTACCATTGTCGTCAAAGACCAGAACATAGCGGTCGTTGACGGCATCGTAGGTATGGCTCAGGATACCTTCACGGGTATAGAATCCATCCGAGAAGGGGTCCCCGTTTTCGTCAAATCCACTGGCCTCGGACCTGGTTGAAGCGGGCGTTCCGTTATTGGTGGTATAGATGACGGTATTGTCGGAGAGTTGAACGGTATAGATGTCCCCTTCATCGGCATCGCCCACCTTGCCCCACACGGCACGCTTAACCGTAACAGGATCGCTGTGGACATATTCTCCGGCCACTACCTCAAGTCCGTTCACCTTCTTGGTGAAGCGGAGGGTGAATCCCTGCTCCAGGGTGGCGGGAATGGCCGCTATGCAGTACCACTTGCCTTTCTCAAAGGTCTCTCCTTCGGGTGCGCGGAGTTCGATGTGGCTGTACTCTTTCTGCGGGCCCAGCATAACGCCGGGAGAAGGGATGTAACAATAAGGCTTGCCGTCAGTGTCAAAGGACACCCGCACGTCCCCGGCAAGTTTTTCTCCGCCGTTGGCAAAGAGCACCACCTTTTCCACGCCCTCCTCCTGAATGGAGAATTTGACACCTCCGCAGACGTTGTAGAAGGTGAGAGCGTCCATGGACCTGCTGCTGTTCACTATCCCCTGGGCAGCCGAAAGGAAAGCAGCCCGGTCAAAGGTGCCGACAGTGGCTGTCTGGATATAGGGAACAGCAGTTTCAATGTAATTGACCGTTTCATTATTGTCAATGCACCACCGCTTCTGTCCTGCCGCCTCGTACGGGTACAGGGCCCAGAGGTCCAGATCAAATTCGAAATCCGGCCTGCTGGCATAGATATCCCGGCGCTGGGTGCCGGTGAAATCGGCCGTCCGCGATGGTGCGGAAAGGGAAGTTGTGAACTTCTCGGCGTCCAAGAAATATACCATTATGGCATCGCCGTCTTCCCAGAAGATGGAGCAATCCTCCTGCAGAACGGTTTTGGTGGGATTGCATTCACCGGTGGCGCGGATAGTGAAACCTTGAGCATCGGAGTTCCGGGGCACTTCCTCGCGGGCGCAGGCGGCAAGGGTAAGCAGTGCAGAAATAAAGTATATCGTCCTTTTCATGATATTCAGTCTTTAAGGGTTACTTCCAAACTTCTTCGCCGGTGCCTTCGTTGCCACCGGAAACGGGTTCCACCGTGACGGTACATTTCGCGGACACGCCATCGGCTGATGCCGATATCTCCGCGGTCCCCACGGCCAAGGCAGTTACCTTGCCGCTCTGGTCCACGCCCGCAATTCCTTCGTCGCTGCTCTTCCACACAAGGGAACCTGCCGACGGGGCGTTTTCCGGAGTTACCACCGCATACAGGTAAAGGGTATTCCCAACCATCATATGGACGTCCTCCGTATAGAACGCAATGGACGTGACTTTCTGGACCACCGTAACCGTGCAGGTGCCGCTTATTTCCTGACCCAGCAGCGTTTGTCTATAGGCATAGATGGTGGCCGTACCGGCCTTGCCGCCGGTGACAGTTCCGTCGCTGGTCACAGATGCAGTGGAGGTGCTGGAGGAACGCCAATAGACGGTTTTGTCAGTTGCGTTGTCAGGGGCTACTGTGGCCGAGAGTCTTACGGTCTCTCCCACGTTTATTTCCGCTTCAGAGGGTGTTACCGTTATGCCGGTAATGTCCACATACCCTCCGGGGCCGGGGCCTTCGTCGCTCCACACCACTATCTCGCATTCTGCGGTATGTCCGTTGGCGGTTTTGGCGCCCACAACGGCCGATCCCGGTTCAAGGCCTTTCACCAGGCCGCTCTCCGAGATGCTGGCCACCTTGGGCTCCAGGGTATACCAAATAACGGTTTTGTCGGTAGCGTTGTCCGGTTTGAGTGTGGCGGCGAGCTGGAGAGTCTCACCTACCTTGACGGATTCGCTGGTATGGTTCAGGGAGATTTCGGTTACTTCCACTTTGGAAACATCGGGGACATCCGGGATGTCCGGAGCCTTTTCACAGGAAAAGAGGAAAGTGCCTATGGCTACACCGGCCGTCAGCATCTTGAGAGTAGCAGATTTCATGGCTTTACTATTCTGGTTCGCCCAAATATATGAAGATTATACCACTCCAGAGCCCTCCGGAAGGCCCTTTTTGACGAACCATCCCCTGCGGATGACGAAGCCCCCCGCTGCGTTGACGAAGCAAAAAAAGTTACTGACAATTAGCCAGATACGGCAGTTTTACGTTACAATTTATATAAATTTGCAGCAGTGAAAAAGCCTCTCTCATATTGTATTGCCTTGCTGCTGGCTGCAGCCTTCTGCCTGCAGGCCGCGGCGGACAATCTGGAACATTCGCTCAGTTACCGGCGTTTCACCACGCTGGACGGCCTGCCGCAAATGCAGACGGAAGCCGTATGGCAGGACTCCCGCGGCTATATCTATATAGGTACGCTTTCCGGTTTTGTCCGTTACGACGGCAGGTCTCTCTCCCCTTTTCTCAAAGGACAGAGGGAGAACATTGTGAGTTTCCAGGAAGTGGACGGGAAGGTACGTGCCCTTGGCTTTGTACGGCAGTGGACCGTGCGCGGAGACAAAGCCTGGATGCAGCCCATAGACCCTGACGGGGAGCTGCTGCTGAACAATTTTAACGCCGCGGACCTTCCCCCGGGTTACATACTCCTTGAAGACCGCCTTGAGAAGGGGCGTGTCCTTGCAAGGCTGGAGGCCGATGAAATGGCCCCCGTACTGGACCTCCCGCTGTTGGACAAGATGACTCCGGACCGGAAAATGTACGTGGACTCCACAGGTATATACGTCCCCACCTCCGAAGGACTTTTTGTGGCGGTGAACGACGAAATCCGCCTTCTCACCCGCAAGGCCGATATCTACGCTCTCATCCGGACGGAAGAAGGGCTTGCAACCTTTGCCGGAGACGGCATCTGGACCGTGAATAATGACAGCCTCTCCCTTGCCCATCCATTCCGGTTCCCCAATCCGGATTACGGCCTTTCCGTCAGGCAGAACTCACGCGGGCAGATATACATTGCCGACGCCCACACCATCTGGATGTATGACGGGGAACTCCACCGTCTGGTGTCGGGCTTCAACCTCATCAGGGGCATCTTAGTGGACAGATGGGACCGCCTGTGGGCCGCCACATATCAGGGAGCCTACTGCTTTTTCCATTGCAACATCATCAACCATTCACTGGACGACGACAACGATATAGTACGTGCGCTCGCATTCAGCGGTGACAGTCCGGTCATGGGAACCCTCAACGGAAAAATCCTGGCCGGCGGAGAGGTCATAAGCCGAGAAGATGACAATTTCTATGCTCCCGGCGCCGCCGTCCTGGACGGAACGGTCTATATGGCCGGAAACGGTGATATTGCGGCCGTCAGCGGGCACTCCATGAAGTGGATCGGCCTTCCCTATGACCGCTACCGCTTTGTATCGGCCGCCGGAGGAAAACTTATCATTGGCACGCGTTCGGCCGTTCTTTCCTATGATACGCATACGGGCATTACCGATACCCTCACCACGCAGATTGTCCACCCCTGGTGCGCGGTAGAGGACGGGGAGGGGCGCCTGTGGGTAAGCGGTAACCCCGGTCTGTACTGCCTTGAGGAGCCACACACCATACGCAAAGTCAGGAGCACTCCCTCCACACTTGTCATCACCGCCATGACTGCCGATGAAAAAGGCACTGTCTGCTTTGCCGAAGGCGATTCCCTTTTTGTGATCAAAAAAGGGCAAATCCGTAAAATGACGGAACTTCCGGTCTCCGGCCACGAAATCCGTTCAATCCACATTTCCCGGCAGGGGTATTTGGTTGTGGCGGCCGTCGACGGCCTGCTTGTCGCACGTCTGGATGACCGGGGATATGCCGATGATTCCCATTGGTTTGACTCCTTCAACGGGTTCACAACCGTGGAACCTCTTGCCGCGCCAATGGCGGAAGCCCCCGACGGGACCATATGGCTGGCCGGTCTGGAAGAGATGACGTCTTTCCACCCTGAAAAGCTCCTGGAAGACAACCGGGAATCCACCTTCATCCCAGGTCCCCGCCCGTGGTGGCAGCACTGGTGGCTCTGGGTTTTGGCTGCGGCTCTGCTCTCCTTCTGCGTATGGATGGCAGCACGGCACTTTGAAAAACGGGCCTCACGCAGGAAGATGGAGGAGCTGGAACGTGAGAAGCAGCTTAAGGAGCTGCAGCTGAGGTCGGTACGCCTAAAGTCCATCCCCCACTTCCACGCAAACGTACTGTCCGGCATCGAATACTTTGTCATGAACAATTCGGCCGAAGAAGCCTCGTATTACCTGAAACTGTACTCCGACTTCACAAACCGGACGCTCTCAGACATAGAGCGGCCGGCCCGCACCGTGGCCGAAGAAGTGGATTACGTCAGGGGTTATCTGGAACTGGAAAAACTGCGTTACGGTGAGCAGTTGGAGTACGATGTCAACGTGGCCCCGGACGTGGACAGGGAAGCACTCCTTCCCACCATGCTTCTTCATACCTACTGCGAGAATGCCATCAAACACGGGATATCGGCCAAAAACGGAACGGGGCATATACATGTAAATGTTTCCAGAGAGACAAGAGGCGGCGTGGATGGCATTCTGGTATCCGTGGCCGATGACGGAGTAGGGCGAATACGTGCGGCTATGTCCGGCGGCCATTCCACCAAACAGGGGCTCAGTATCCTTCAGCAGCAGATAGAACTGTACAACCGTTCCAACAGACACCATATTGTCCAGCAGGTTATAGACCTTGCCGATGCCGGAGGCCATCCGGCCGGCACCCGCTTTGAGACCTGGGTCCCGGAAGGTTTTCAATTTTAGTTAAGAATGACAAAAAGACTTAAAACCATAGTTGTGGAAGACGAGCGCCTGCCGCGACTTACCTTGCTTCAAAAGCTGCAGGACTACCCTGTAATAGAGGTAGTGGATGCCTGTGACAGCTATGAGAGCGCACGGGACAGTATCCTGCTGCATCGGCCTCAACTTCTGTTCCTGGACATCCAGCTGCGGGGGCAGAACTCAATTTCACTGCTGGAAGAGCTCAGGCAGACCATCACCCTGCCGTACGTGATTTTCACAACCGCATACTCCGACAGCAAGTACCTCATGAGCGCAATCAAGCTCTCGGCCGTGGATTATCTGGTGAAGCCGATAGGCAAGACTGAGCTTTCCCACGCCATGGCAAAGATATCCAACCGCGCCTCTGAAGAGGCATTGGCAAATACAAAAATAGGCTTCAAGGCCGTTGGGAGCATGATTTTCGCGGAGCCCGGAGACATTGCTGCAATCCAGGCCGATGGCAACTACTCAAAACTTGTCACGTTTGACGGCGAAGACCTTATTCTGGAAAGTCTGCTGTCTCTGGAAAGGCGTCTTGAAAACCCGCCGTTTGTCCGGGCAGACCGCAGCACCATAGTGAACCTGCAACTCGTAAGCCGCCTGAATGCCCAGGAACGCACATGCACACTTTTATCCCCGGACGGCCGCTCAAGGGTAATAGAACTGTCAAAAAGCGGAATTGAAAAACTCCTTTTGGTGATGAACCCGGGGTTCTGACAATCTTTTCCTAATTCAACAGCCCCCGATTCATTGCTTCGGCGATGAGGGCGGTGGAGGTGTGTACATCCTGTTTGGCAAGGAGGCGCTTACGGTACCAGACAATTGTTTCATAACTCACACCCATTTTATCGGCAATCATCTTGGTGCTCTTGTCTTCCATGAGAAGGCGGACCACTTCCTTTTCCCGTTTTGTAAGTTTGACATCCTGACTTGTCCGGCCTGCAGTTGGACCAGGTCCAACAACCT
This sequence comes from Bacteroidales bacterium, assembly GCA_017451395.1. Lineage (GTDB taxonomy): Bacteria > Bacteroidota > Bacteroidia > Bacteroidales > UBA932 > Cryptobacteroides. The sequence goes on along the minus strand of JAFSPR010000013.1, from coordinate 15,326 downwards.
TCTCAGTACTGGCCATACACGTTTCAGGGCATTTCTGTGTACAGTGAGTACCCAGTGGTGCTTGGATTGGGCGAGGCTGGTTTAAATGTAACCAACCCCGCCCGCTGAAATGCCATCTCAACATGTTGTAAGGCATATGTCTATGGCGAGGTTGGCCGCATAAAATCCAACCTCGCCCATGTCGGAACGGTTTTGCCGCCAATCCATTTAGAACGCCCACAATGTGGTTTTTGTGTACTGGCGGCTGGCATTTAGGCCCCAGGAGGCATTTTCCTTGCCGCCAGTACAGAAAAAGTGCCCCAGGAGGCTTCCAGATGGATTGGCGGCAAACCAAGTAAAACACTTCTTTCGGCCAGGTAACAAATCCGGACTAGAGACCGTAAACACCTTCTGGTTCAGGTGCTTCAGCGCCCCACCGCTGCGCCACGTAATCAAGGGTGCGCATGATCTCCTCAGGGTCCTTTGAGGTTACCAGTTTTATGCGCGTTTCCTTGAAATCCCTGAGGCCCTTGAAGTAGCAACTGAGGTGGCGGCGCATCTCATATACTCCCGTGACGGGCCCCTTGAGGTCCAGGGAGAGTTGGAAATGGCGTTTGGCAAGGGTCACGCGGTCTTTTACGTTCATTGGGGGGAGTTCCTCCCCGGTGTCCAGCAGGTGGCGGATTTCCGTAAAGATCCAGGGGTGGCCGAAACTTGCCCGGCCCACCATAATGCCGTCTACGCCGTATCTGTCAAAGGCTTCCTTTGCCTTCGCGGCGGTGTTTATGTCTCCGTTCCCTATGATAGGGATATGCATCCGCGGGTTGTTCTTGACCTCCCCGATGAGTGTCCAATCGGCCTCTCCCTTATACATCTGGCAGCGGGTGCGGCCATGGATTGTAAGGGCCGATATTCCAGTGTCCTGAAGGCGCTCGGCAAGGTCCACGATTATCTTTGAGGAGTCGTCCCAGCCAAGGCGGGTTTTCACGGTGACGGGCTTCCCCACGGCCTCTACGATGGCCTTAGTGATGGCCACCATCTTGTCCGGTTCCCTCATCATACCGCTTCCGGCGCCGCGGCCGGCGATCTTTGAGACGGGGCAGCCGAAGTTGATGTCTATAATATCGGCCCCGTGACCTCCGGCAAGTTCCTTTGCCCTCTCCGCCATCTTTGCGGCGTCTACCATTGCCTCCGGGATGTTTCCGTAGATCTGGACCGCCACGGGAGCCTCCTCCTCAAGGGTGTGCATCTTTGCTATTGTCTTTGAGACGTCACGGACAAGGCCGTCGCTGCTCACAAACTCCGTCGTGACCATAGCGGCCCCGGCCTCACGGCACAGAATCCTGAAGGATGCGTCCGTCACATCCTCCATGGGCGCCAGAGTCACCGGCCTCTCCCCAAGATCCACATTCCCTATTTTCATACTGCAAATTTACTCATTTTTTCCGTTCCGGCCCACTCATTGTAATGCCGATTCGGTGGAGGTTATATTGCTGGTAATCAGGCGTTTACGCAAGTGTTTAGGATTACCAGTAATCCCAAAGAACCGTGTAACAAACTGTGTTTCAACGAATTAACCTCCACCGCGAATTACGGTCTGGTCCAATGAATCCTTATTCCGTCTCGCTCCATCCCGCGGAACCAGGTCATCTGGCGCTTGGCAAACTGATGGATGGCGTTGCCAAGGCCCACAACCATATCTTCATAGGACAGTTCTCCCAGCACATACTGGGTAACGAACTTATACTCCAGACCGTAATATATAAGGTCCGGAGCCGGTACTGTCTCCAGAAGACCGCGGACTTCTTCCACAAGGCCATCCTTAAGGCGCTCCTCCAGGCGGCGGTCTATGCGCTCAACCCGCTCTTCCCGGGTTACAAGCGTGCCGATATAATATGGCTTCTGGGGTAACCTGGAAGGGTCTACGCCGTTCTGCTTCTCAAATTTGTAGGCCTTGGTGGCCGCTTCAATGTAGAGGCCGGAACCGCCGCAGAGGATGGGGATGGCGCCCTTTTCGCGGACTGCCGCCCAGGCATCGGCAAAAGCCGCCTGGTACTGATAGATGTTGAATTTTGCTCCGGCCGGCACAATATCAATGAGGTGATAGGGAACGTCATCGTACTCGCATAGGTCCTTTCCTGTGCCGATATCCATCCCCCTGTACACCTGCCTGCTGTCGGCCGATAGAATTTCGGCATTCCCCAGCGCCTTTGCAAGCTGTACGGCATACCGCGTTTTCCCGGATGCGGTGGGGCCCACAACGCAGATGAGGTCAATCTCCCCGGCGTCATACGCCCTGGCCAGGGCCTCCGGGTCAATGACCTCAGGGTCCGGCAGTTTTGCCATCGGGGGAATGCCGGGGCGGTCCGGCAGCAGTTCTGTGCGGTTCATACCGCAAAAATACACATTTTTTTACTACCTTTGCAGTCCTATGCCAAAAGCGAAGAGCACCATACAGATCAAAAATCGCCGGGCCTCGTTCGATTACGAGTTCCTGGAAACCTATACCGCCGGTATCCAGCTGGTGGGAACGGAGATCAAGTCCATCAGGGCCGGAAAGTGCTCCCTGCAGGATGCATACTGCTTCTTCTCAGGCAACCAACTGTTTGTGCGCGGTATGAACATAGCCCAGTACCACTGGGGCAGCTGGGGCCAGCATGAACCCGTAAGGGACCGCCGTCTGCTCCTTAACCGCAAGGAACTGAGGCATTTGCAGCAGGAGGACAAGCAGAAAGGTCTTACCATCATAGCGGTGAAACTCTTCATCGCAGACAATGGCTACGCCAAGCTCCTCATAGCCCTGGCAAAGGGTAAGAAGGAGTACGACAAACGTGAAAGCATCAAGGCCAAGGACCTCCGCCGTGAGATGGACCGTAACGGGTACTGATGAGCGGTTTTCGGGGTGGAAGTTAAATCGTTGAAACACAGTCAATTACACGGTTCTTTGGGATTACCGGTAATCCCAAACACTTGTGTAAACGCCTGATTACTAGCGATATAGCCCCCACCGCATCGGCATTACCATAAGTGCTGAGGGGAAGTATTGGGGTTAAAACCTGTAGCCGCCCGCGGCTTCATGAACGGGAGGGGCCCAGAGCTGGCGCGAAGCGCGGCGAATGGGAGGGACGAAGTGAGCAAAGCGAACGAAGGGTTTTAACCCCAATACTTCCCTCAGCGGCTAATCCAGGGATTGCGAGGTGGAGACGGACATATACATCATACGGGAGTACTCCTCCGGGGTGATGGAAGCAAAGAGGTAGTGCACGGGGTCACAGACAACGCCGTTACGCCACAGTTCAAAGTGGAGATGAGGGGCCGATATCCCCGTGGACACTCCCACCTCCCCGATCTTCTGGCCGGTACGGACCTTCATCTGGGAGAAGATGTTTATGTCGCCAAGGAGGCAGTAGCGTGACACATAGCCGTTTCCGTGATTGATTTCCACCACGTTCCCGAGGCCCTTCCTGGAGTGGGTGACCTTGGAGACTATTCCCGGAGCCGCGGCATAGACCGGAGCGCCCTGGGGCGCGATGAAATCGATGCCGTCGTGCTGCATCTCAAGTTTGAAGACGGGATTGTGCTTGGGGCCCACGGAAGCGCCCGTCTGCACATACGACATCCCCTTCAGGGGCAGGCAGAGCGGCGGAATGCTGTCCCGGCGGCCTTTGAGGAGGATACGGAAAACCTCGGCAAAATTATCGTCCACAGAACCTGACATCATCATAAGTCTCTCTGAGGCCGATGCGGCCGCCGAAAGATAGAAACTCTCCGAAAGGGAGTCACTGTCGGCAATTAAATCGGCCGCAGTGATGGCGTCAAGGGACGGAGGCGTTGTCTCGAAGAGTTGGCGGTAGATTGCGTCGTCCTTCACAAGAAGGCCGTCAACCACATCCCCTATGAGCCTGTCCTTGTTGCGGATATCCTTGTACAGGGACTTGTAGAGGTTGTTCTCCCTCTGAAGCCGCCTCTCCTCCTCCGTAGAGAAGATGAGCGCGAAAAGGATATAGAGAACCACCGACAGCGAAACCGTTGCCACAAGATAGCGCACAATGGAGCCAAGAATCTTACTGAACTTACTCATCGGCCTTCTGGCCTCCTCACCAGTTCGTAATAATCCTTGGGCGGGATGTCAAGATCCATATACAGCGCCGGATTCACGTAATCCTTGCGGTACATAACCTCATAGTGGAGGTGCGGACCTGTAATTCGGCCGCTCTTTCCCGAAAGGCCGATACAGTCGCCCCTCGAAAGATTCTGTCCCTCCTCCACGAATATCTCCGACATATGCGCGTACCGCGTCTTGTAACCGAATCCGTGGTCTATCTCCACGTGGTTGCCGTAACCCTTTCTTTCGTGAGCCACCTTCACGACCACGCCGTCTCCGGTTGCGTATATGGGGTTACCCGGAGGACAGGCGAAGTCCATTCCCGTATGGCGTTTGGTGTACCCCAGGATGGGGTCCGAGCGGAAGCCGAAGGGACTGGACATATGATAAGTGTTGCGGTCCGTGCTCATTGGCGGAATGGCGGGGATGTGGGCCGCCATATCGCCGGCGCTGTTCTGAAGGATGGTTATGTCGTCAAAGGATTTTGACTGGACATAGGCCCTTTTCTCTATTATGTCCTGACGGCGGACAACGGCCTCCAGGGTGGTTCCGGCCAGTTTTTCATACCGGTTTTCTCCGCCTATTCCGGAACCCCTCACCTCCGGCGGGATTTCATCCAGGCCGTACACGCTGCGGTAAATCTTGTCGTCCCTCACCTCCAGAAGGGAAAGAAGTTCCTCCTGGTGGTCCATATGGGTTGAGAGCCTTTCCACACGCGCCCTCCAGTCCATATTCCGGCGCTTGAGGATGGCCGTCTTGGGAAGGTCCAGCCCCAGCACCTGAACGTAAATCCACATATAGAAGAGGAAGGACACTATGCCGCCAAGCAGCACCAGGACCGGTTTCCACCACTCACGGGCGGGCAGCCCCTGGAGGCTGTCGATGAAGTCTTCCGGGCTTACGATGTATTTCTGAAGCTTTGACGGCATATTATGCAAAGATATGCATTATTTCTGAAACTGCCCCTCTTTTGCATATTCTATGCCCGCGCATGTGGAAAATCGGCCAAAAATACTTATTTTTGCAGGCTATAACGAAAAAACAAAACACACTATATGACTTCTAAAGAAATCCGCCAGAAGTATCTGGACTTTTTTGCCTCCAAGGGCCACACCGTGGTGCCCAGTGCTCCTATGGTTATCAAGAATGACCCTACCCTTATGTTCACCAACGCCGGTATGAACCAGTTCAAGGACATCTTCCTTGGCAACGCCGCGCCCAAGTTTCCCCGCGCAACGGACTCCCAGAAGTGCCTCCGCGTGAGCGGTAAGCACAACGACCTCGAAGCCGTTGGCCACGACGGTCGCCACCACACCATGTTCGAGATGCTTGGAAACTGGAGTTTTGGAGATTACTTCAAGAAAGAGGCTATCGACTGGGCCTGGGAACTTCTCACGGAGGTTTACAAGATAGACAAGACCAAACTTTACGCAACCGTATTCGAAGGCAGCGCCGAGGACGGCACCGCCCTTGACACGGAAGCCCGCGATGCCTGGCTGAAGCATCTTCCCGCAGACCACGTCCTTACCGGAAACAAGCACGACAACTTCTGGGAAATGGGAGACACCGGTCCCTGCGGCCCCTGCTCCGAGATTCACATTGACCTGAGGCCGGATGAGGAGATTGCAAAGATCCCCGGCAACAAACTGGTGAACACGGACAACGACGACGTTATTGAGATATGGAACCTTGTGTTCATGCAGTATGAGCGCAAGGCCGACGGCCACCTGGAGCCCCTCCCCGCCAAGAGCATAGACACCGGTATGGGCTTCGAGCGCCTGTGTATGATCCTCCAGAACAAGAAGTCAAACTACGAGACCGACGTATTCTCCGGCCTTATCGGCGAAGTGGAGGAATTCTCCGGCCATAAATACTCCGAGGGCGGCAACGTGGAAGTAGCGATGAGGGTTATCGCAGACCATATCCGCGCAATAGCCTTCTCAATCGCCGACGGCCAGCTTCCCTCCAACGTGAAGGCAGGCTACGTCATCCGCCGCATCCTTCGCCGCGCCGTGCGTTACGGCTACACCTTCCTTGGCTTCACGGAGCCTTTCCTTTGCCGCCTCATCCCTCAGCTTGTGGCCGATATGGGAGAAGCCTACCCTGAACTCAAGGCCCAGGAGAAACTTATCTCCAATGTCATAAAGGAGGAAGAAAACGCCTTCCTGCACACCCTGGACCGCGGTATCAGGATGCTGGAGGACAATATGGCAAAGAACGCCTCCACCAAGGTCATACCCGGAGCGGACGCCTTTGTTCTCTACGACACCTACGGTTTCCCCATTGACCTTACGGAACTGATTGCCGCAGAAAATGGCTACACAGTAGACATCAAGAACTTCAACATAGAACTTGAGAAGCAAAAGGAGCGCGCCCGCAACGCCACCGCCAACGAATTCGGAGACTGGATGGTGTTCAATGAGGCCGATGTAGTGTTCGAGGGCTACGACACCCTCCGCGTCACCGGCGCCCGCCTCCTCAAGCAGCGCACCGTAAAGCAGAAGAACAAGGAATACTTCCAACTTGTGTTTGACCACACCCCGTTCTACGCAGAAATGGGCGGTCAGGTGGGTGACACCGGCCACATCGAGGGAGAGGACGGCGAGCGCATCCAGATCCTTAACACCGTGAAGGAGAACAACCTCACTATACATCTTGCCGAGCGCCTTCCTTCACGCAGCACCCAGTCCTTCACCCTTGTGGTGGACGATGCCCGCCGCAGGCACATCCAGAACAACCACACCTGCACCCATCTCCTTCACCAGGCACTCCGCGCGGTGCTTGGAACTCACGTGGAGCAGAAGGGTTCCTTCGTGGGCCCGGACTATTTCCGCTTTGACTTCTCCCACTTCCAGAAGATGACGGACGAGGAACTCCGCGCCGTCGAAACCCGCGTGAACAAACTCATCCGCTCCGACTTCCCGCTCATCGAAAAGCGTGACGCCACTATGGACGAGGCCAAGGCGATGGGCGCTATGGCCCTCTTCGGAGAAAAGTACGGAGACGTGGTCCGCGTGGTCCGTTACGGAGATTCCGTGGAACTCTGCGGCGGCACCCATACACCTTCAACCGGTACTATCGGCCTGTTCAAGATTGTCTCCGAAGGCGCCGTTGCAGCGGGTGTCAGAAGGATCGAGGCCGTCACCGGCGGCAAGGCCGAGGAAACCATCCACCATATGGAAGACCTCCTGAAGAGCCTTAAGAACCTCATGAACAATGTCCCCGACCTCCAGGGCGCCATTGAGAAGCTGGTTGCGGAGAATGCCGATGCCCGTAAGCAGCTTGAAGCCGTCGCAAACGAGAAGGCCGCACAGCTTGCAGAAAAACTTGAAGCATCGGCCCAGGAGATAAATGGCATCAAGGTGGTACGCTTTGACCGCTCCGTAGATCCCGCAATAGCCCGCAACGTGGCCCTGCTTTTGCAGAAAAAGGTCCAGAATTTTGCGCTGGCGGCAGCCTTTGCCTTTGACGGCAAGCCCAACCTTGTGCTTATGTACTCCCAGGACCTCGTTGCAAAGGGAAAGAACGCCGGAAAGGATATCCGTGAGGCAGCGAAGTTCATCCAGGGCGGCGGCGGCGGACAGCCCGGCCTTGCAACCGCCGGCGGCCGTAATGTGGAAGGCCTTGCCCAGGCACTTGACGCCCTTGTTGAGATAGCAACAAAATAAGGTGAAAAAATTAGACCAGTTCATACTTAAGACTTTCGTGGGGCAGTTCTTCGCTATCCTCGCGATTGTGACCTTTATCCTGGTTATGCAGTTCCTGTGGCTGTATATTGACGAACTTGTGGGTAAGGGTCTTGAACTTAAGGTGATACTGGAGTTCCTGATGTGGGGCGGTTTCCAGACGCTCCCCCTGGCAATTCCGCTTGCCACCCTGCTGTCCTCTATGATGACACTGGGAGATATGGGAGAGCACTTTGAACTCACCGCAATGAAGGCAGGAGGCATCTCCCTCGCAAGGGTTCTGGTCCCGATGACCATAGTGAGCCTTTTCGTCTGCGTGGGAGCGTTCTTCGTGGGAGACAGGCTGGTTCCTTATTCCATCAACCAGATCTTCACTATGAGGGACGATATCGGCCGTACAAAATCCGAGATAAAAATCCCTTCAGGAACCTTCTACGACGGAATTGACGGCTATATCCTCCGCGTAGACAGCCGCGACAAAAAAACCGGAATGATGCACGGCATCCAGGTGTACGACCACACCTCCGGGGCCGGTAACCTCCGCATCACTGTGGCCGACAGCGGAATGCTCAAGATGGCAAAGTCCAAGGATTACCTCACGTTTATGCTCTATGACGGCACCAATTACCGTGAGGAGAACAGGCGCAAATACAGGGATACCTCCCTGGCCCTCCAGAGGGTTAAGTTCCACAGGCAGGAACTGGTGATCCCGCTGGAGAACTACGCCTACAAGCAGTCCGATTCCGCCCGTTACGGAGAGCAGGTGAAGTCTATGAACCTCAAGCAGTTAAAGCACGGTCACGACTCCCTTGTGAATCTTGTGGACCAGGGCACCGTAAGGCACGTGCGGGACTTCCAGAGGGACAATGGCCTCAGTTTCAAGAAGCAGCTGGACACCACCTGGAGGGAACAGGCTTCCGTTAATTTCGAGGTCCCGGAGAACTGGGAATTCAAATCGCTTAAGGACAGACAGAAGGCCCTTGAGGGAGCGCTTCAGGTTGCAAGGCAGTATGAGAATGTGGCCCGCAGCCAGATCTACGACTCCTACGACTACATAAACCTCATCCACCGCAACGACGTAGAGATGTGGAAGAAGTATGCCCAGGCGCTGGCCTGCCTGCTGCTGTTCTTCATAGGCGCCCCGGTAGGGGCCATCCTCAAAAAGGGCGGCCTGGGTGCCCCTGCGGTCATTTCCCTGCTGTTCTTCGTGCTGTACTGGGTCATAGACATCACGGGAGAAAGGCTTGCCAGTAATGGCGCAACTACGGCTTTCATCGGGAAATTCATATCGGCCTTCGTGCTGGCGCCCATAGGCGGCTTCCTTACCGTAAAGGCCGTGAAGGACAAGAATCTGTTCCACTGGGACGGGTTCATGATTGGTTTCAGAAAGGTTAAGAGTCAGATTATCAGAATGTTCAGAAAGACAAGGATAGTGTATATGGGCACCCCGGAATTCTCCGTGGGCCCGCTGGACGCCCTCAGGAAGAAGGGCTACAAGGTTGTTGGAGTTGTCACCGTTCCGGACAAACCGTCCGGCCGCGGCCTCAAGATGCAGGAAAGCGCAGTGAAGCAGTACGCCGTGAAGGAAGGTCTTCCCGTGCTGCAGCCTGAGAAACTGAAGGATGAGGAGTTCCTTGCCGCCCTGAAGGCTTTCAAGGCCGATCTTTTTGTGGTGGTGGGCTTCCGGATGCTGCCGGAAGTTGTGTGGGCAATGCCAAAGCTTGGCACCTTCAACCTCCACGCAGCCCTGCTGCCGCAGTACCGCGGCGCCGCCCCCATCAACTGGGCCGTGATCAACGGAGAGAACATCTCCGGTGTCACCACATTCATGATTGACAAGAAGATAGACACAGGCGGAATCATCCTCCGTTCAGAGTGCCACGTGGAGTCCACGGACACCGCCGGAGACCTTCACGACAAACTCATGGAGCTGGGCTCCGAACTTGTGATTGAAACCGTGGAAGGCCTTATCCAGCACAATGTGGAGCTCCGTGTACAGCGCAGTTTCATCCAGGGATCGGAACTCCTGAAGCCCGCTCCCAAGATTACCCGTGAACTCCAGCACATTGACTGGAGGGACACCACAAAACACGTCTACAACCTCATCCGAGGCCTGTCTCCCTACCCCTGCGCCTTCACGGAACTGGTGCCTTCTGTCATTTCGAGCGAAGACGAGAAATCTCCTGTCCAGTTAAAGGTCTTCTTCGGAGAAATGCGCACAGACCTTCACGGAGAGCCCGGAACCGTTCTCAGTGACGGCAAAACCTACTTTGCCATTGCCACCGAGGACGGCGCCATTGCCATCACGGACCTCCAACTTGCCGGCAAGAAGCGTATGGACGTAAAGTCCTTCCTCCTTGGTTTCCGCAATCCCACCTCCTATAGGGCTACCCAGGGCACATCCAAGGCCGAAATAGCCAAAGCCGCCCCCCACGAAGATGAGTAGGTCAGAGGGTATTATATCGAAAACCTCTGGCCACCCTCGGCCGGATAAGAGGGAGGGGCCCATAGCAGGCGCAAAGCGCCGGCGCATGGGAGGGGTCGCGAAGCGACGGTTGGCGATATAATACCCTCTGACCTATGGATAGCATCATCATTTTATGTGACGGGGCGTACCCCACGGAGCCGTATCCGCTGTATCTGCTGGAAAGCGCAGAGGCGGTTGTGTGCTGCGACGGAGCCCTGGAGAAATTCTCACGGCATTTCCCGGGGCGTATGCCCATTGCCGTTGTAGGAGATATGGATTCACTGCCTGAGGGCCTTCAGAAGCAGTTTTCAGAGGTTCTTTTCCACGAGACCGAGCAGGATTACAATGACCTTACAAAGGCTATGCGCTGGGTGATCCGTGAGCATCCGGAAGCGGAGGAGATAGTGATCCTTGGCGCAACGGGGCTCAGGGAAGACCACACTATCGGCAATCTTGGACTCCTTATGGAATATACGCGTATGTTTGACCTTGGAGACAGGAAGGTTTCAATGGTATCAGACTACGGCACGGCCTTTGCCGTCACCGACACCTGCGACCTCCACCTTGGCGAGGGCCGGCGCTTCTCCATTTTCAGTGCCGACAATTCCCTCCGCATCACCTCCAAGGGTCTCCAGTGGCCCCTCGACGGCGTTGTCTTCGATGCCTGGTGGAAAGCCACCCTCAACCGCACCACGGAGCCCATCGTCTCCCTCACCTTCAATCACCCTTCATCGGCCCTTGTGATGGTGGATTAGGCCCCTTGGACCTGGTCCACCGGTGATTTGTACCTGGTCCAGCGATGTTTTGGACTTGGTCGACAAATGTTTTGGACCTGGTCCACCGGTGATTTGGACCTGGTCCAGCCCCTCCCGGACAGGCTGTTTTCGTTAACTGATTGATTATCGGCCGATTATAACATTTACTCCCACCCAAACGGACGGGAGTAAATTTCATAAGTATCAAATATTCAAGTGTTTAACTAAAACGCTCAATTAATCTGCGGCGGCGGAGGCAATGACTTCTTCCAGTTTAGCGCGGTCCATCTGGCCGTCTATGGACAGGAAGGTGGTCTCTGAGCCGTCTTTTGCCAGCATAAGAAGGGACGTTACGGTCTTGCTGTCCCCAACGGAGTACAGCCTCATCACTTCTCCGTCTTCCTTGGCTTCCATAAGGAGTTCGTACTTGCTCTTGGAAAGGCCGCGGGACACTTCCCCGTAGAGCTTTTCTCCGGTAGCGGCGTCCTCAGTTGAAAGAAGGTAGAAGCCGTTCATGGACTTTATGATGGGCGTGAAGTTCACATCTTCATCGGCCAGTTCAACATCGGGGATCTTGCCGATAAGCCTGAACATTGCCGGGGAGATGTACACGGCGCTTACCCCGGGAAGGTCCGAGTACTTGTTGTAGAGCTCCTTGCCACCCTGGGCAAAGACCGGGAGAGCCAGCGCAATGGCTGCTATAATTGCGAATATCTTTTTCATTTCCAATAGTTTAGCTTGTTAAATGTGGATTCTGCATCTTCCAGTTTTACGGAAGCGCTGTTTACCGAGCCGGAGATCTTGCAAAGCGCGTTCTCCACGGCGGCGTAGGCAAGGTAAGGATCGTCAAAGGTGTCTGCGGGGGTGTCAGAAGGCTTTCTGAGGCCGATAAATCCTGCCACCACAACAACTGCCGCCGCTGCCGCGCTCCAGGCGATGACCGGAACCCTGCGGGAAGGTATCTTCACGGAGAGGTCTCCGGGAACGGGGATGTTTTCATCGGCCCCTATCCTCTCAAGTTCCTCTACGGATAGTTTCTCTATTTCCTTGATTGATTTCATAGCAGTTGTTTTAATCTTTTTCTTGCCAGGGACACCTGGACCCTGATGTTGAGGCCGCTCAGGCCCGTACGTTTTTCGATCTCCGTGTAATCCAGCCCTTCAATCACCCTCATTGATAGCAGTTTCCGCTGACTTTCCGGGAGAGAGTCCATTGCTTTCCGGACGCCCTCAAGTTGCTCCCGGAGGGCAAGGTCTTCGTCGGGCGGCCCCTTGACGGCCATTTCCTCTTTGAGGGTATCCGAAGGGAGCCTTTTTCTGATTCGGTCTATGCAGAGGTTCCGCATCATGAGGGAGCCGAAGGACTGGGGGTTACGGATCAGTTCCAGATGGTCCCTGAGGTTCCAGAGTTTCAGGTAGAGGTCCTGGACGGCGTCCCTTGCATCGGCCTCATTTTCCAAAATGTAGAAGGCAATGCGGTAGAAGCGCCCCTGCAGGGGAATCCATATGTCCTGGAAGGCCTGACGTGTCATTGCGTAACTTCCATCAGCCTGCCGATATTCTCCAGCGCTATGCTGCCGTTTACGCAGATGACGGCTTCGTCCGGGCAGTAGATCACAATGTCGTGAAGGCTGGTGCCGTCATCGTAGCCGTAGATCTTCACAACGTCTCCGTCGTCCTTGGCCTCAAGGATGAGCTCCATCTTCTCAAGGATGGAATCAAGGTTAGCGCAGAAGGCGGTTTTATCGGCCTCCGAAGCATCCTCAAAGTCAACTACGGTGAGTTTCTTTATGCCCTTGAAGGCATTCAGGGCTGCGCGGTCCTCCTGGTCCAGATCCGTGTCCAGACTTGCGGCTACGCCAAGGGCGCTGATGAGAACGCGTCCCATCGATACCACTTCAAATCCGTCCTTGCTGCCATACTGACGGGCAAGCGCTGAAACCTCCGACGGTTTTCCGGCCCAAGTGCAGCATACCGTGCCAAGGACCATTGCGATGATGATTAAAGTCTTTTTCATATTTAATTGATTTGTTTGCTTCAAAAAGCCGGCCACTTATAGGACGCAGAAGGTCGGAAAATGTTAAAAATGAACGGTGCCGTTTTTGCTAAATTATTGACTATTTGCTAATTACAACATTTACTCCCGTCAAAACGGCTAGGAGTAAATGTTGTAAACGACTGATTTATAGGCGGTTATAGAACGCGGTAAAAAATGAAACGTTTCATCTTGTTTATATAATAAATGATTCCGACCTTCGCAGACGGGGCTAATTGAATGAATTATGAAGAGCAGGAAGTTTTACAGGGACATAATTAACCACTGTTACCAGAGAACGGTCGATAACGGGATTTTGTTCTATACCGTAAGTGATCATTTGGTGTATTTCACACTGTACTGCATTCTGGCAAAGAAGTATGGGATAAAGGTATTCTCCCTGTGCCAGATGCCGGACCACGTACACGACGCCGTTGCCGCAAGAAATCAGAGTGATCTGGTTGAATTCAAAAGAGAACTGAATTCAAGGTTTGCAAGGGAATACAACAAGCACTGCGGCACGCAGGGGCAGGTCTTTGAAATGCCGTTTGGAAGCGCGCCCAAGTACGGTGACAAAAAGGCCCGCAGCGTCATAGTCTATATAGGTGATAACCCTGTCGAAAGACAGTTGGTTTCACACGCCGAAGAATACCGTTGGAACTATCTGGCTTATGCTTTCTGCCCCAACCCGTTCTCTGAGAAGATAGTCATCCGCCGCAGTTCCAAGGCTTTACGGACGGCGGTAAAAGTAATCAAGGCCCAGCATAAAGCGGGAAAGCCTTTGAACTTCACGTTGCTGAAAAACATCACCAAGGAACTGTCCAGCGGGGAATTACAACAAATCACAGATTTTATAATATCTACTTACAATGTGATAGACTATGTGTCTGCCATCCGATTCTTTGATACTTTTGCCGATATGCTTACCGCTATGCATGCAACCACAGGCAGTGAGCACGATTTGAATGAGGTCTTTGTTGGGAAGTCGGACAAACCCTATGCGCAGATGACCAGCATCATTTTGAGCCAGACGGACCTCAAAGATATTCACCAGATCCTGACTATGGATAGGGATGCAAAGTGGGAAATGTTTCTGCTTCTAAGGAAGAAAACGGATGTGATGGGTGAACAGATAATGAAGTTCCTGCATATGAAACAATAGCCGTTTTTGCTAAATGCTTGAATGACTGCGCTTTACACAATTTACTCCCGTCCGTTTGGATGGGAGTAAATGTTATAATCGGCCGATAATCAAGTAGTTACGAAAAACGGCCTGTCCGGGAGGGGCTGGACCAGGTCCAAATCACCGGTGGACCTGGTCCACAACGTCTCCGGAAATGGTCCGAAGGAGGCTATTTTTCCTGGAGTCGATGGAGATGGCAGAAGATCAGATGACCGTTTGCGTCACGAAGATGCATGCCGTTGCCGCGGCAGTAGCGCCAGTATTTGCAGGAGTCGCATTCTCCGGTTTTCATCCAGCCATGATCACGGTAGATGCCATAGCGGTTGTTCCAGACATCCATAAAGTCGTCGCCTTTGTAGATATTGCCCTGGCTGTAATCGGCCCTTATGCTGGGGCAGGCGGCGATGGAACCGTCGGCCATGATGGAGCCGATGGTTATGCCGGCACTGCAAAGGAAAAACCGGTCACGGACATCCCCTTCATAGTTGCCAAGGAAGCCTTCACAGCCATAACTGGTAATTATACGGCCTTCACGACGAGTGCGTTTTATAAACTCCATGAGTCCGCGGAATTCTTCTCCGGAAAGCCTGAGCTCAGGGTCCTGTGCGGCCCTGCCCACCGGAAACACGGTGAAAAGCCGCCAGGCTTTGATGCCGTTTTGAATGAGCAGCTCCTTGATTTGGTCCAGCTCTTTGTAGCTGCGTTTATTCACACAGGTAACCACGTCATATTCCACCGCCCCGGATTTGGCTACCATGCGGGCAGCGGCAAGTGCTTTGGCGTAGCTGCCCTGCACGCCGCGCATCCAGTCGTGGGTTTCACCTATGCCGTCAAGGCTTACGGTTACGGCTCTGAGGCCGCTTGAAAGCAAGCTGCGAAAGCGTTCCGGCGTAAGCAACTGGCCGTTGGTTACAATGCCCCAGGGAAATCCACGGTCATAAAACGCCTTACCGCACTCCTCAAGGTCTTTTCTGACGAGAGGCTCCCCGCCGGTGACATTGATCATCACCCTGTGAGGGTCCGTTTCCCGTGCAATGCTGTCAAGAACCGGCAGGAAATCCTTCAGAGGCATGTCTTTCAAGGCCGATTCCACCCGGCAGTCACTTCCGCAGTGCCG
>JAFSPR010000130.1 GCA_017451395.1 Bacteroidales bacterium | reverse complement strand
GGCTGTGAGGCGGATTTCGTCAAGGTATGAATTGACCAGCTCCACCGCCGCATTGGCCCTTTCCACAAGGGCGACGGCGGCATCCTTGTCTTCCTGGCGTGCGCCT
Organism: Bacteroidales bacterium; assembly: GCA_017451395.1. Lineage (GTDB taxonomy): Bacteria > Bacteroidota > Bacteroidia > Bacteroidales > UBA932 > Cryptobacteroides. Next base: position 2,357 of record JAFSPR010000130.1, on the reverse strand, counting down.
TTCACCGCCATCTCCCACTGGCTGCGGGCTGCTCGGGTTGTCGCCTTGGCGGCGTTATACTGCGCAAGGACTTCGTCGTATTTCTGGTCGGAGACTACCTTTTGGTCATGGAGGCTCTTGATTCTTGCATAGGATTTCTTCATCACGTCTTCGCCAACCTTGGCTTTCTGGTACATCTCATAGGCACCGGTGATTTGTTCGCTGCGGGCGCCGTTATAGGCCTTGTCCTTCTGTGCGGTTGCCGCGGCTTTGGCTGCCGCGGCTTCGGCAATCTTGGAACGGATTTCCGGGGAGTCAATGATGACCAGGGTGTCTCCCTTGTGCACCGCTTGCCCTTCCTGGGCGCGGAATTCCTCTATTCGGCCCGGAACTTTGCCGGAAACGCGGTACTCCGCTGCCTCGGCCTCTCCCTGTATCACGTAGGGCTTGGGCCTTGACACAATGTAACCCACCGCCGATACAGTGAGCACTATGCATATAAGTGCCGCAACGCCAATGAGAATGTTGTAGTTTTTCTTTTCCTGTTTCATATCAATAAATCTCTGTTTTATATCCTTCTGCCTTCCTGAGTTCTGACATTGCGGTCTGGAGTTCCGTCCCTGCGTCAATCCAGTCGCTGTTTGCGCTGAGCCATGCCGTATGGGCACCAAGTACCGTGGATGTCGTAACCACGCCGGCCTCATAGCCTAAATTGGCGCTCCTCAGGTTTTCTTCGGCCACATCAACCGCGCTCCTTGTCATCTGGAGCTTCTCCCTGGCTTCTTCCACTATCACCCTCTGGCGGGCAACCTGCAGGGTGACAAGCTCTCTTGTGTCTTCAAGTCGGTCATGATACTGTCTTGCCTCGGCCTTGGCCTTCTTCACTTTCCAGATTCCTTCACCGCCATGACAGATTGGCACCTTCACCACCACCCCGGCGCTGAGCGTGCAGCCGCGGAAGTTGTTCTGGAAGCCGTCGTATATGTTTGGGTTAGTGGCCGTGCAGGCTCCAAATACGGCAATCGTAGGGAGCATGTCGGCCGCCGCAATCTTTACTTTCCTGTCATAGATCTGGGCTGCGAGGTCCAGGCTCCTGAGCTCCGGGCGGGACTCAAAGACATCTTCCATGCTCCTTGTAGAAACCATTCCGGGATCCGGAACCTCGTCCAGCATTTCATCGGCCAGTATAATTTCAGAGTCAAGAGGAAGGCCTATCTTCTGGCACAACAGCATCTTGGAAAGGGCAAGTCCGCTGGTAGCCTTGGTGAGGAGGAGGTCGGCCTCATTTACTTTCACCTTTACCTGGAGGGCGTCTGACATGGTGCCCGTGCCGGCGTCTACGGAACGCATTACGTCATCTTCCATCTTGTGAAGGAGCTCAGAGTAGCTTTGGGCGAGTTTTTTCTTGTTGGAGATGGAGATAATCTGCCAGTAGGCGTGGTCTACGTCGGTAATGATCTCGCTGCGGCTGGTCTCCAGCTTGCTCTCGGCAAGTTCCTGGGCCTTGGACGCCATTATGGCGCTGTTCACAATCTTTCCTCCTGCAAAAACGGGCTGCTCAACCACAATGGAGCCGCCCATTATATTGTGCAGGTCAGGATGGAGGGCGGCGTCAATTTCCTGGCCGATTGCATTGACCGGGGTTGCTATGTCCGGCATGATTCCGGTGTTCCTGACAGTCTCCAGGATTGCCTTTCCGTGTTCCGTGGCATTCATCTCGACACTGGCCCATATCTTGTCGTCCAGGGTGGTGCCCATGTTGCGGATGCGCTCGGACTGCTCCTCGTTTACAAGGGCCACGTCCCTGTTGTTGTACATATAGCCTCCTACGGCCGATACCTTGGGGAAGAAGTATGCCACGGCCGTCTTTTTGTCATATTCGGCCATCTCTGCGGCGGCCTTTTCCATGTCAAGCTGCCTGCTGTTTTCCACTGCCATCCGGCGGCAGTCGTCAAGTGTCAAGGTTCGCTGTCCCTGAGCCAATGCTGCGGCTGGTACAAACAGCGCAGCAAGTAGGATGTCAATCCTTTTCATGTTCTTAAAAATTTTGTCTAATGCTATGCAAAAAGGTTGCCTTACTGCCGCTTGTAATGTGCCAAAAAGGTGCTACTATTGGTATTTTGGTAGAATTTTAGTATTTTTGTAGCATGAACGAGAAACTCCTTGACGTAAATATTTCGCGCATTCTCTCCCTTACCGGGGTTGTGAATGAATATGTCCTTGGTACTGACATCGTCCTTGGTGAAGCCCACGGAGACAGGGTAAAGGATGAACAGAGCATATTGGATGTCCTACATTACCCGATACGGCTGGACTGCTATGTTTTCTTTTTCCTCAGGAAAGGGCATATACGCCTTGAATACAACCTTGAAGCCCTT
>JAFSPR010000129.1 GCA_017451395.1 Bacteroidales bacterium | reverse complement strand
GGAATGTTCCTGCTGCGGCCCCTTGCATACGGCACGGTGCAGTATGCGCAGAAATTGTTGCAGCCGTCCTGCACCTTTAAAAATGACCTTGTGCGCTCGCCGGTGGAGTATGCCCCGAAGGCCGGAGAGGGGGTTGCCTCCGATATCTCTGGCCACCCTCGGCCGGATAAGAGGGAGGGGCCCGCCGAAGGTGGGAGGGGCCGTAGCGAAGCGGAGGCGATATCGGAGGTAATACCCTCTCCGGCCTTCAATACTTCAACTATAATCTCTTTCTTCTCAGAGGCGCCAAACACGCGCCAGACGCCTTCTATGGCCTCAATCTGCTCCCGGCGGAGTTCGGCGTAGCAGCCGGTGACGATTATCCTGGCATCGGGATTGGTCTTGTGGGCGCGGCGGATGAAGTTACGGGACTTCTTCTCTGCGGTTTCAGTGACGGCGCAGGTGTTCACAAGGTATACATCGGCCTTGCTGCTCCAGGGGACGACCTCCCAGCCAGCGGCCACAAAACCGCGTTCATAGGTGGATGTCTCCGCGTAATTGAGTTTACATCCAAGTGTTGTGAATGCTATCTTCATCGGGCCTGGATAAGAAATACGCAAGGACGTTTGCCAATTGTGAAGCCCTGGATCTTCTTCCACTCCTGAATCTTCAGCGTGCGGATAAACTGGTCAGGGCAGGTTATGTTTGCCGCGATGCACAGCCTGGTGGAGGGGCTCAGGGTAGAGAGCATATCCTTCAGCAGGGAGTCGTTGCGGTAAGGGGTTTCGATAAGGATCTGCGTCTGATGGAAAGACCTTTTCTCCAGCGCCTTCAGGGCCTGTTTCCTTTCATCGGCCTTGGCGGGGATGTAGCCGCAGAAGGCAAAACTCTGGCCGTCCAGGCCGGAGGACATAAGCGCCATCATAAGGGAAGAAGGCCCCACGAAGGGCACTACCTCAATCCCGTGGCGGTGGCACAGGGCAACTAGCCTTGCGCCGGGATCGGCCACGGCGGGAAGGCCGGCCTCGGAGATGAGTCCAACGGAGGCCCCGTCCTCAAAAAGGGGAAGAAGCGCCTCCACCTCCTGGGGCGAAGTGTGCTCATTGAGAGTGTGGAACTCCAGTTCATCTATATGCCCCTTGAGGCCTGCCGATGAGAGGAACCTTCTGGCGGTGCGGACCTCTTCCACCACATAGCGCCGTATCTCCGGCAGGATACGGAACACGGGCGCGGGAAGGACATCCTCCGGCGCGCCGTCCCCAAGAGGGGAGGGTATGAGATATAATTTACCTGTTAAAGCCATCTTCAATTACTTTGGATTTGCCCGTGGAGTCTATCTGGATGATGGACTGCGGCACAGCGGCTCCGGAAAGGAGCCTTGCGGCCCGTTCCTCGCGCTGCTGCCTTGTCAAGAACATCTCGCTGAACAGTTGGGTGAAGGAGTTGAATTCCTTCTGGTATGCTATACCCGCTCCGTTTCTCTGGCTGTTGTCCAGGTAGGTGGAGAATTGGTCGGCGGAATGCGAGAATATGGTAGTGCGGAGGTTTCCGTTCTTGCTCAGTTTGATTTCAACGTCTATGTCTCCGGTAATCTCACTGGTGGAACTTCCTATCATCTGCTTGTTGCCCACCGCTCCGTTCACTATTACGCGGTTGTTGAACAGTTGCGTGCTTACGGCAACGTCAAACATATTCCTGCCTTCGTAGGCCTTGTAGTTGAGACCAAGGTCAAGCGGGATGTTGAGTTTGTCGAATATGTTGTTGATCTGGCCGCTCATTATACTGGACACGTTGGAGAACAGCATATCGGAGCCCGTGCTGGTGATACCGCTGTCTTCGTCCGGGAGGAAACTGCCGGCAATGAGGAGGTAAATGAACTGTTTCTGGATCTTGTCCTCCGTGCTGAGCGCGTTGTCAAGGGCCATCCTGGTGCTTGGGTTAAGGTCCGGGACGTCTATTGAGAACTGGACCTCAGGGTTGCTGAGTTTACCCGTAATGTCAATTCCGCAGTTCACGGTACGGCGGCCGCCTCCTCCGCCACCGCCGGAAGCCTGCGCATTCTCTGCGGTGACAAGGTTATCCAGGCTTGCCTTTGTGACGTAGAGGCCCTTCACGCTGAGGTCTGTGTCGTTGACAGGGCCGTTGAAGCGTACGGAACTGCCGTCCTGGATGGTGAAGTCGCGGCTCACTATGTTCATTGCGCTGAACCTGAAACTGCCCTCCTGGAGGGTATAGTCTCCGCTGAGCCCGAATGTATGCTGGGCTGTTTCCATATTGAGGCCGATATTTCCGGCGCCCCTTGCGTGGAGCGTATTCTCTCCAAGGTCTATGTAGACGGTTGCATCCGGCGTGGCGCGGGCGTTGAGGTTGATCACAAGGTTTGTCTCCTCCTGTTTCTGCTTGCTGTTTGCGGCCATCATCAGTTCATATGGATCCTGCTGGAGTTCATCCGGAGGTTCCGTGAACACCAGCATCTTGCGCTGGATCTCTCCGCTGGCCCCGCCGATGGGGAGATGGAGGTCTCCGGGGCCGCTGGTTGTGGCGTTGATGTTGACCACAATCCTGCTGAGGGGTCCCTTCACCGTGAGGCCGCCGGAAACGGGCAGGGAGCCGTAGAGTGTGGGATTCTCTCCGCGCCTGAGGTCCAGAGCCTTTATCCTGTCAAGTTTTACGGTGAGGTCCGTTCCTATGTTCTGCAGGCGGTTGAGGATGACGTCGCCTGTTACCGTGCCCTTGCCGCCGGCGTTGTCCCTAAGGCGCAGTTCCTTCAGGCCGATTACATCCTGCGTTACCGCCAGTTCTCCCTCCACGTCATAGAGGGCGCGGGTGAAGTCCAGCGCCACATGGCCGTCGTATAACCTCAGGTCACGGCTGGACAGTTCTATCTTTGACAGGGGACCGTTTACCGTGAGGGCGCCGTCCACAAATCCGTCAAATGTGGAGAAGACAGTGGAAAGGATGGGGGATGCCACGGCTATGTTGAACCTCTGAAGAAGGGCCTCTGCCGATATTGTCTGGCTGTCCGGAACGAAGTAGCCGGTTATATCCAGGGGAGTTCTGCCGTCCAGGGTGCTCCTGGCGCCTATGTTGAAGCGTTTTGCCGGGGCGTCCCAGTTGCTGTTGATGGCGAGGGTTCCCATCCTCTGACCGGAAACCATAGTGGAATCGCACACGATTCCGGCCTCGATGCCGGGGAAGGGGCTTCCGGGGGAAATGACCACGGCGTTTCCGCTGGCGTATCCATTAATAGGAAGGAGATTGCCGATAAAATTGGAAACTATCCCTACGTCGAACCTCTCCATCCTCACCTTCAGGGTATCGGCCCTGGAGGAGGAATAACCGCCGTCCACCTCAAGCAGTTCGTCGTCGTGGGCGGCGCGGAGCCTGTCGACGCTGATGTCTCCGCCCCTGTAGCGGATGTCCCCGGAGGAGATGCCCCAGCCGGCCCCCTTGTAGTAGAGGTTTGAAGGAAGGGCGCGGGCGATGACGGAAAGGCCGTCCTTCTCATCCCTCTCAAGTTCTGCGCTGAGGTAGAGTTCCGCCTTGCTGGCGTCTTCCTCGGAGTTGTCAAAACTGTACCCCAGGCCCACGTGGTTGTCGTTGGCAAACAGGGCAAGGCGGCTTCCGAGGAGCCTCAGACCGTTTGAAAGTTGGATGGAAGAACTGGAAAGATCGGCCTTCAGGACCTCGCTTTCATTGCTTATGGAAAGGTCCAGATTACGGATGAATTTCTCCTTGAGGGCTATCCTGTCGCTTTTCAGGTTTCCTTTCAGTATGCCTTCACGGTCTATGCTCAGTTTCAGTTCCGTGGGATTTGCAACGTATGTGCCCGGGGCGAGGAAGTCCAGTAGGTCGTGGGCTCCCTTCACCTTAAGGTTGAGGCTGTAGGTGGAGCCGTCCCAGGCGGGGGCGGGGCTGGGGTCAAGGGCGCTGAGGTCACGGTCAAGGGTAAGGCTCCGGAGGTGGTTCACGAAGTCGAAGAGGGCCTTGTCTCCAAGGTAGGTGCCTTCAAGGTAACTTGAAGAGAGGTTGATCCTGTGAACGTTCTCATTGGCGTGGGCCTTGACGCTGAGGGCGCCAAGGTTATGGGTGCCGGTGGCGCTCACAAGGGTGAGGTTTGAGATGTTCACGTCTCCAAGTATGTCGTGGCTCTCCGTCCTCAGGAAGTTTGAGGTGGCCTGGAAACTGATCTTTGACTGCGGCCTCTTGTCAATGTTGAGGGCGTGGAGGTCTGCGTATCCAAGGGAGGCGTAGAAGCGGTACACCTGGTTCTTGGTCTTCTTTGAGAGGTTGAACTTTCCCTGGAACAGGAAGTTGAGGTTTGGATCGGCCGCTATTATACGCCCGTCAAAGGCGTCTTCGGCGTAATTACCGGCGGCCGATATGTTGGTGTAGTCGTATCCCAGGGCGCTGAGGCGGTCAATCCTGAGGGAGTCTATCCTGACGTTGATGCCGCCTCCCTTGGGAAGGGACGCCTCCAGTCCGGATGCAAGGGTGACGGGGCCGATAGCATCTATCCCCGCAATCTTTCCAACGTTGAGGTCCCTGGTGCGGAGGCCGCCGTCAAGAATGATGGGACGCCTGGGATCTACGGTGTTGCGGACGGTAATATCGGCCCTGGCGGAGCCAAGACGGGACGTAAGGCCTCCGTTCACGCCAAGCCTGTTGAGAGGGCCTTTGGCAGTGCCTTCAAAGGTGAAGAGTTCTCCAGGGGCAAAGCCGTCAAGGCCAAGGTCAAGGTCACTTACCCATGTCCTGAGGAAGCCCTCAAGGCCTTTCAGGGTGAATTTGGCCTCATTAACCTTGAAGTCCAGGGAGGAGTTCTGGATGTCGGTGCAGTTCATTATGCGCCCGGACGCCTTCACGGAGAAGTTGTGGTCCTCATCCCTTGCCACTATGTCTTTGAGGGAAAGGTCGTTCACATATCCGCTCACCTTGCCCTGGAGGCTGCCGCGGAAGTTCATACTCTCTTCAAGCGGGCCGAAGAAGGAGACAGTCTTCATAGAGACAATGGTCCCGGGCTTTATCTCTCCGCTGAAGCGTATGCGCTCCACAAAGTCCTGGTAATGGTCCAGGGGACCGTCCAGTTCAAGGGTTTTGAGGTGGATTTCGGAGTCCTTTTCCCTGAGGTCAAGGTTGTCTACCCTCACGCGGCCCATCCCCACCTTCACTTTTTTGGCCGATGCTCCAAGGATCTCGAAGCCGCTCTTCTCCACGGCGCTGAGGCTGTCCACGGCGCCTGTGACGTGGCTGTCGGCCACCCTTATGTTCCGGACGTGGATATGATTGACAAGGACGTCAAGGTCGGAGAAGTCCATCTTTCCCGGGGTGTAGTCTTTTTGGGTGAGGCTCTTCATCCGGAACCTGAAATTGTTTACCACAAGGTCACGGGCGGTGAGGAGGTTGCCCCAGGTGAGAGGAGTGTCCTTCTTGGAGGAGCGCATACGGAATACCCTCTGGAGGTTGGTGGTGGACTCTCCGTCCAGGGAGTCCGGCTCAATTACAAGGAAGAAACCGGCGTCTTCCAGGCGGGCGTGGCTTAGATATGCCCCGGATCCGCTGAGAAGGCCCATAACGGAGAACTTGGCCCCGAGGGATCCTATGGTGGCAATGGTGTCGGAGCCGGGGACCGAAGGGTTCCGGTCTATGATGGTTACGTCGTCAAGCGTGATGGCTTCGAATGGACGGAAGGATACCATCTTGAAGGAGATATCGGCATCCATACTGTCCCTTAGTTTCTCCACAACCTTTGCGCCCGCCCAGGACTGGACCCTCGGGGACTGCATAGCCGCAAGAGCCGCCAGGAATACAAGGAGTATCCCGGCAAGGACTTTCAGCGATATGCGGAGACCTTTTTTCATCCTACTCTAAAAATCGGCCATCCTTGAAACGGGCGCAACGTCAAGTGGCGTACGCACGCCGGCCTTGTACTGGAACCACCCGGACACCGCTATCATTGCGGCGTTGTCCGTTGTGAACTTGAATTCCGGAAGATATACATTCCAGTGGCGCTTCTGCCCCTCAAGGGTGATGCGCTCCCTGAGGCCGCTGTTTGCGCTCACGCCGCCGCCTATGGTTATTTCCCTTATGCGGGTTTCCTTGGAGGCGCGGATGAGTTTTTTCATCAGGATGTCTATGAGCGTTTTCTGGAAACTGGCGCAGATGTCCTCCTTGTTTTTCTCCATAAATTCAGGGTCCAGGGCAAGCTGGTCCCTCACAAAGTAGAGGAGGGAAGTCTTTACGCCGCTGAAACTGTAATCCAGGCCGGGGATGTTTGGCATTGCAAACTTGAAACGGTTTGGATCCCCCTGCTTTGCCAGACGGTCTATGACGGGGCCGCCGGGGTACCCGAGGCCCAGCATCTTGGAGCATTTGTCAAAGGCTTCACCTACGGCGTCGTCTATGGTCTGGCCCAGGATTTCGTATTCCGTGGGGCTTGTCACCTTCACTATCTGGGAGTTGCCGCCGGATACAAGGAGGCAGAGGTAGGGGAATGCCGGTTCCCTCACGGGGACTCCTTCCTGACGGATGAAATTGGCCAGGATATGCCCCTGGAGGTGGTTTACCATAATCATAGGAATGTCAAGGGAGAGGCTGAGGGCCTTGGCGAACGAAGTGCCCACGAGGAGGGAGCCAAGAAGGCCCGGACCCCTTGTGAAGGCAATTGCCGTGAGTTCCTTTGCCGATATGCCGGCTTTGCGGAGAGCCTCGCTCACCACGGGCACTATGTTCTGCTCGTGGGCGCGGGAGGCGAGTTCCGGCACAACTCCTCCGAAGTCCTTGTGTACCTGCTGCGACGCAATGACGTTGGAGAGCAGCACTCCGTCCCTGAGGACTGCCGCCGATGTGTCGTCGCAGGACGATTCTATTCCAAGTATGATGTCTGCCATTATTATCTTGTAAAATGCATATTTTACAAAGATAACATTTTTTAGGATAATATCCCGAATATTGCTATTTTTGCTACCGTATGAAAGAATTCGAAATAGCGCAGAAAATAGGCAAGGAGCTCACGGACAGTCAGTTACGTGAGGCTGCCGCGAAGGCCCTTGGGGTAAGGCCGGAAATTGTTGGAAGCGTGGTGGTTGTCAAGCGCAGCATAGACGCCCGGCAGGATGTTGTGTACCGCTACAAGGTACAGGCTTACAGGCAGGGAGAAATGCCTCAGCCATACTCGGTTGCGCCCTATAAAGATGTTCATGCGGCCGTCCCTGTCATCGTAATCGGGGCAGGGCCCGCAGGTATGTTTGCGGCTCTTACGCTGCTTCAGCAGGGCCTTAAGCCTATAGTCCTTGAACGCGGGAAGGATGTAGAGCGCAGGAAAGTGGACATGGCACGCCTCTCTACGGAGGGTGTTCTTAACCCGGATTCCAACTACTGTTACGGTGAAGGCGGTGCCGGCGCGTTCTCTGACGGCAAGCTGTATACCAGGTCCAGTAAACGTGGAGACATCAGGGAGGTCCTTCACCAGCTTGTGGCTTTTGGCGCCAGTCCGGACATCCTCATTGATGCACATCCTCATATTGGCACCGACCGCCTTCCCGAGATAGTCAAGAATATACGTCGCTGCATCCAGGATCATGGCGGGGAGTATCATTTTGACAGCCGTGTAACCGACATCACGCCTGTGCCGGAAGGCTTTGTGGTGAAAGCGGGAGATGCCGTGTATTCGGCCTCAAAAGTAATCCTTGCATGCGGCCATTCCGCCCGTGACATCTATGAACTGTTTGAGTCTAAAGGATGGAGTATCGAGGCAAAGGGCTTTGCTCTTGGAGTACGCGTGGAACACCCTCAGTGGCTGATCAATCAGATTCGCTATCATGGCAAGTATCAGCCGTTTATGCCCACTGCGGAGTATTCGTTCGTCCAGCAGGTAGAGGGCCGCGGAGTATTCTCGTTCTGCATGTGCCCCGGCGGCATTTTGGTGCCTTCGTCCACGGAGGACGGGACGGTTGTACTGAACGGAATGTCCAATGCGGCGCGCAATTCAAAATGGGCTAATTCCGGCGTGGTTGTCCAGATTGAACCCGGAGACCAGCCTGCCACGTACACTGGCCCGTTTGCGCTCATGGACTTTCAGCGTGATGTGGAAAGGGCTATGTACAAATGGGCCCAAGACCATGGAGCACGTCATCCGTTCACGGCGCCTGCACAGCGCATGAAGGATTTCTGCCGTGGCATTCTCTCCAAGGATCTGCCAAAAACCTCATATCATCCCGGAACTGTTTCGGCACCACTTCATGACCTGCTTCCTGAACATGTTTCAATGCGGTTAAGACGCGTTTTCCCTCAGGCGGAAAGGTCCATGCACGGCTACTACACCAATGATGCCCTGCTCCTTGGCGTTGAATCCCGTACATCTTCACCGGTCCGCCTGCCTCGCAATCCGGAAACGCTTGAACACATTGACGTTCCGGGACTGTATCCCTGCGGCGAAGGTGCCGGTTACGCCGGCGGCATCGTTTCTTCAGCCATTGATGGAATCAATGTAGCCCGTAAAATGTAAACATTTGAGTATTAGTGATATATGAAAAAACCTCCCGTCAAAAAAGGCGGGAGGTTTTTTCGTAATTCTCTCAGTATTAAATGGTTGCGTTTTACGCTGTTGTCAGGCCTTGATGAACGCGCGTCCGCTTCGGCCGTCAACGCAGGCCGATATGGGCTTATCAAGGTGCACAAGCCTCATCCAGGGGGTCTCTTCCTGAGCCGGAAGGGCGTCAAGGACGCTGAGGTCCAGGGAGTCTCCCTGCCTTGAGTAAGGATCTACGTTCACGTAGCCGGCGTTGAATGAGGTGAGGTTCTGGAAGAAGTGCGTTCCCTGGCTTGGATCTACGCGGAAATCCGGCAGTGAGCACTCCACTAGAACCTTTGTTTCGGAGATATCGCTCCACACGACGGGAACGCCCAGGGTGGGGATGCTGGAGCCCCATCTTCCATAGCCGATGAGGATGTACTGGCGGCCTTCCGCCCTCATACGGGCATTGATTTCCCTGAGTTCAGCAGCCATCTCCTGAGTCTTCATCTTGTCAAATACATCGGCCTTAAGGTAGATGATATCCCGGATGCCTTCAATCCAGCCGGTCCCGAGGGCGCTGGAGGAGTTCACGAAGGCTCCTTCGGTGTCAATGCTCCGCCAGTCTACGTCGGCCTTCAGGCTGTCGGAGGAGATGGGGCGTATCTGGAGGGCGTTGAAAAGGCCAGTGGAAGGCTCTGCGGCAAATTCTATCTCCACGCTGGATTTCATTTCGGCGGCGCACACTTCCAGCAGTTCCTTCACGATAGGGGCCAGCGGGAAGGTGTTGTAGCGGAGGATGTGGGCGAAACTGACCACCTTTGGACCGTCCGGGACGGGGGAGTCCACCATACGCTGATTTTGGTAGTCATACGTTGAAACCACCTTACTGAAGGAAGGAAACCTTCCGCACTCCGTGATGGGGATGCGGGAGAGGTTCACGGCATCGTCAAGGGAAGTCTTGAAGCGCTCCGGCTGGAGGTCAAGGGCGTACATCACCTGCTGGGTGTCCCTCATGGCAAGGTCCGGGGTGGAAGTCTGGAGGACGTGCTTTGGATATTCCGGGGAGAAGCGGAGAACCTGCTCCCCGTCCACCACGGCCTTCCCAAGGCCATAGGCAATCTTGGCAATTCCTTCCTCGGCCCTTTCGTGGCCGATAGGATAGAAATTCACGCTCCTGGCTACCCCTGAAAGGGTGGGGAAGAAGCAGCCGTCCTGCTCCGCGCCGCAGATTTCCTGGATGATTATTGCCATCTTTTCCTCGGAGATCACGTTGCCGGTGGCGGTGATATATCCCCTTGAGGGGGCAAAGTAGACGGAAGCGTAAACGCTCTTTATGGCCTTGGATAGGAGACGCAACTGCTGGTCCTCGTTCTCCACTGCGGGAATCATATAGGTGGAGTAAACCCCCGCAAAAGGCTGGTAGTAGGAGTCTTCCAGTTTGGAGGAGGAGCGTACCGCAAGGGGAGTGCGGACAACCCGGATGAAACTGCGGAGCGCCTCCGTAAGTTCCATAGGGAGGTTTGAGGACACGAATTCCGAGAGTATCTCGGAGTCCTGGATATCGCTGTTTATAACATACTGGAGGCCGTTTTCAAGGATGAAGCGGTCAAAGTATTCGGTTGCTATAACAAGGGTACGGGGCACCATCACGTGGACGTCCTCCCACTTGTGGTATAGTCTGTGCTTGTCCAGGATCTGGTTCAGGAATGCAAGGCCGCGGGCCTTTCCGCCCATGGAGCCCTCTCCAAAGCGGGAGAACCACACTGTATCGTTGTAGGTTGCGGGGTCAAAACGCGCCACAACTCCAAGGTTCTGGGCAATCCTGTAGGAGTGGATGCTCTTCACGGCGGCTTCGCGGAACTGCTCCGTTGTCTCGAAGGTGGTATTCTTCAGGGCGTTTCCCTCCTTGAATATACCCCTTGCAAGGAGCCAGCGGGAGACGTAGTTCTTGGAGCGCATCTTGGTGAGTTGGGGCTCCGGGATGGATGCGATTATAGCCTCCGCGCCCTGAAGGTTTCTGGCGCGGGCTGTTTCACGGCCGCGGGCGTTTGTGACCACAAAGTCTCCAAAGCCGAATTCCCGGCCGATATACTCTCCAAGGTCGTGGGTGAGGGTTTTGGAGCGCTTCATAAGGAAGCCGGCGCCGATACTCTCCGCGACGGAGCGCATGCTCTCCTGGGAACTCTGCATAAGGATGGGCATCTTGGGGATCTCGCTTCTTATGAGGCGGCAGAGGTCCACCCCTGCGTCCAGTTTTTCATCGGCCGGCTTGTCATACCTGTGAAGCACGAAACCTATGTCGGAGATGACTCCAAGGAGGTTCTCCTTGTATTTCCCGTACAGGGCCACGGCGTCGTCGTAGTTTGTGGCCATGAGGATCTTGGGCCTTGCGCGTTTGCGGAAGATCTGCTGGTCTTCGTTCACGGCGTCAAGGATTGAGTCGGAGTTCTGCTGAAGGACCAGTTTGTAAAGGAGCGGGAGGTACGTTGAATAGTAACGGACGGAGTCTTCCACAAGGAGGATGGCCTGAACGCCGCCTTCCAGGATATCGGCCGGGGCGTTCATACTGTCCTCCAGAAGTTTGATTATGGCAATTATGAGGTCCGTGGAGCCGTTCCAGTTGAAGATGTAGTCCATACAGGAGCGGTCACGGCTTTCCAGTTGGCGCCAAACCTCCCTTGAGAAGGAGGTGAGGAGCACCACCGGGGTTTCCGGGGAAAGTTCCTTCATCCTGACTGCAAAGTCAAATACGTCCACTTCTCCCACGTTGTACATGGTGATAACAAGGTCCCAGCGGTCTCCCTGCTCTGCCCTCTGAAGGGCTTCACGGGTGGTTGAGACCCTCTCGAAGACAGGCGGGCCGGAAAGGTTTAACTCACTGTATTCACGTGAGATTCTCATATCCAGACGACCGTCTTCTTCAAGGGAGAAGTTGTCGTAGTTGTTGCAAACAAGCAGGATCCGGCGGATCCTTCGTGCCATAAGGGTTTCAGTCATACTTTTCTATACAAGTCCTTGATCGGCCATGGCGCCGGCAACCTTTATGAAACCGGCGATGTTGGCGCCCTTGACGTAGTTTACGGTGCCGTCCTCACGGGTGCCGTATTTTACGCAGGCTGCGTGGATGTCGCTCATGATGCGGCGGAGGTACTGGTCCACTTCCTCGGCGGTCCAACTTGTGCGCATGGAGTTCCGGCTCATCTCAAGGCCGGAAGTTGCCACGCCGCCGGCGTTTGATGCCTTGCCGGGGGAGTAGAGGAGGCCTGCGCCCTGGATGATCTTGATGGCCTCGGGGGTGGTGGGCATGTTTGCGCCTTCCGCAAGGCAGATGGCTCCGCCCTTCACTATGTTCTCTGCATCGGCCACCTCAACCTCATTCTGAGTTGCGCAGGGGAGGGCTATGTCGCAGGGGATGCGCCAGGGGCGTTCTCCCGGGAAATACTGGGCCTGAGGGTATTTCTGGACGTATTCCATGATTCGGCCGCGGCGGATGTTCTTAAGTTGGAAGACAAATTCCATCTTTTCCTCAGTGAGGCCTTCGGGGTCATAGATGAAGCCGTCGCTGTCGGAGAGGGTCTGGACCTTTGCGCCAAGGCGCATTGCCTTCTGGGCCGCGTACTGGGCCACGTTGCCGGCGCCGGAGATGTTCACTTTCTTGCCCTCGAAGGATTCTGAGCGGGTTGCAAGCATCTGCTCGGCAAAATAGCACAGGCCGTAACCGGTGGCCTCAGGGCGAAGCAGGGAGCCTCCCCATGCGATGCCCTTTCCTGTAAGGGTGCCGGAGAATTCGTCCCTCAGGCGCTTGTACTGGCCAAAGAGGAAGCCTATTTCACGGCCGCCTACGCCGATGTCACCTGCGGGAACATCCGTATTGGGGCCGATATGACGGAAAAGTTCAGTCATAAAACTCTGGCAGAAACGCATAACCTCTGCGTCTGACTTACCACGGGGGTTGAAGTCACTGCCGCCCTTCGCGCCGCCCATAGGAAGGGTTGTGAGGGCGTTTTTGAAGGTCTGCTCAAAGGCGAGGAACTTCATGATGGAGAGGTTTACGCTGGGATGGAAGCGGATACCGCCCTTGTAGGGGCCGATAGCGCTATTGCACTGGACACGGAAGCCGCGGTTTATCTGGACCTCTCCGCGGTCGTCCATCCACGGAACGCGGAAGATTATGATGCGCTCAGGTTCGACTATCCTTTCAAGGATCTTCTGGTCCATAAGGTGGGGGTAGTCCATCATAAACGGGGCTACGCTTTCCACAACCTCCCTCACGGCCTGGTGGAACTCTTTCTCGCCGGGATTTCTGGATACAACGGCGCCCATGAAGCCCTCGATGTAATTGCTAATGAATTTGTCCATAAAAATGTACTATTAACTAACCGTATTTTGTTTATTTGTTTGCGCGTTAAGTGTATAATCTCACAAATATAGCAAAAATTTCTCACGTGCGCGCATTACGCGTCCCCCACGTGAGAAAATGCCATTGCCCCACTCCCCCAGCGCGTAATGCCGATGCGGTGGAGCCTATATGATTGATAATGAATGATTTATAGAGTTCTTTGGGATTACCGGTTTTCCCAAACAACTCTGTAACTATGTGCAGGTCAATGATTTAACTTCCACCCCAAACCTATGATATCTGGGAGTAATCCTTGGTTACGTACTTATCTTTCCGTAGTTCCGCCGCCAGTGGAGCATTCTGCGGCTGCGATAGCGTAGAATCCTGGTCCAGGATGTGCTGGGCATAGCCCCTGGCATCTGATAGGATGATGCCGTCCTTTGCAAGGGATGCTATGTTGAGTGAGATGGGAAGACCGCTCTGCTGGGTGCCCTCAAGGTCTCCGGGCCCGCGCAGTTTCATATCTTCCTCGGCCAGTTCAAAACCGTTTTCAGTGGCACACAGAAGGTCCAGGCGCTTCTGGGACTCCTTGGAAACCTTGGTTCCCTTCATCAGGATGCAGTATGAACGCTCTGCGCCTCGGCCCACCCTGCCCCTCAATTGGTGAAGCTGGCTCAGGCCGAAGCGTTCCGCACTCTCTATTACCATTACTGAAGCGTTGGGAACGTCCACACCTACCTCAATCACGGTGGTGGAAACCAGGATGTTGGCCCTTCCTGCGGCAAAGGCACTCATATTGAAATCCTTCTCCTGATTGCTCTGCTGGCCGTGCACTATTGCCACTTTATACTGTGGCAGCGGGAAGGCTTTCACTATCTCCTCATAACCAAGTTCAAGGTTCTTGTAATCCAGTTTCTCACTCTCAAAGATGAGCGGATACACAATGAACGCCTGGCGTCCCTTTGCTATCTCATCCCGTATGAAATTGTGCATTGCGTGACGCTTTCCTTCCCCAACACATATAGTTGTGATGGGTTTTCTGCCGGGAGGCATCTCGTCTATCACGGACACATCCAGGTCTCCATAAAGAGTCATAGCAAGTGTGCGTGGAATGGGCGTAGCGGTCATCACAAGGACGTGAGGCGGAATGCCGTTATAGCCCTTGTTCCAGAGGCGGGCGCGCTGGTCCACGCCAAAGCGGTGCTGCTCGTCAATGACGGCGAGCCCCAGGGCCTTGAACTGGACGGTGTCTTCAATGAGGGCGTGAGTGCCGATAAGCACCCCAACGCTTCCGTCCTCCAGCCCTGCGTGGATGCTACGCCGCGCCGCCGTGCCGGTAGAACCGGTGAGGAGTTCCACACGCACTCCGGTGGGCCTGAGGTACTTTGATACATTTGCAAAGTGCTGCTGCGCAAGCACTTCAGTAGGAGCCATAATGCAGGCCTGGTAGCCGTTTCCAACAGCGATGAGGGAACTGAGCACGGCCACCATAGTCTTTCCGGAACCAACGTCTCCCTGCAGGAGGCAGTTCATCTGATGGCCGCTTTTCATATCCTCACGGATCTCACGGATAACCCTTTTCTGGGCGCCGGTGAGTTCATACGGAAGAGCCCTGAAGCAGGCGTTGAAGGCTTCCCCCACGGCCGGCATCTTAAGGCCCACGGCGCTGCTGCTCCGGATGTATTTCTGCTTTAGAAGACTCAGTTGAAGAAGGAAAAGTTCCTCGAACTTCAGCCTGTATGTAGCCTTTGCCAGGGCGTCCTGACTTACCGGAAAATGTATTTGACGCAGCGCATAAGTCAAAGGCACTAAACCCTTCTCTTTCAATATGTAATCCGGAAGAGTATCCTGCAGTACCGGAAGTATTCCTTCAAGTGCCGTGGCTATGATTTTAGTCATGAACCGGCCCGTGATTCCGCCGTTTTTGAGGCGCTCCGTGGAGGTGTAAATTCCGGTGAGGGTTCCGGTGGCCGATGTATCCGGCGCATCCACTTCCGGGTGCACCATATTGAGGTGATTGTTGAATACGGCAGGCTTTCCGAAGAAGATGAATGTGGAGCCCGGAACAAGGCGGGTGTGCATCCACTTGACGCCCTTGAAAAACACCACCTCCATCTCGCCGGATTCATCGGCCACAATGGCGCTGAGACGGGCAACGAGATTGTACTTTAGTTTGTCCGGAGGCAGTTCCGCCCCGTTTTTTGCGTATAGACGCACCTTGGTAACCGTAGCGCGAACCTGGACCTGTGCAAGGTCCGGATGGATATCGGCGATACGGACAATGCTGCTGCGGTCAATGTAGCGGAATGGATACAGGCGCACAAGGTCCCCGACGGTAGCTATTCCTAACTCCTTCTCAAGTAGTTCCGCCCTTTTGGGCCCGACGCCCGGGAGGTACTGTATGGCGGTATCCAAATTCATCAACCACAAAGATAGTAAAAAAGGGGGACCACCGCATCGGCATTACGCTTGGGGGGCGCGGGCTATTTCATCCAGCGGTCAAGCCAGCCGAAGTAACTGCGGTGCCAGTAGAGGGCGTTCTGGGGCTGGAGGATCCAGTGGTTTTCCTCAGGGAACACCAGAAGTTTTGAAGGAACTCCCATCATCTGGGCGGCGTTGAAGGCCGCCATACCCTCATCCACGGGAACGCGGAAGTCTGAGCCTCCGTGGATGCAGAGAATGGGCGTGTGCCAGTTCTGAACCAGTTTGTGGGGGGAGTTGTCGTAGTGCCTTCTGGCCTTCGGCAGGTTGCTCCAGGGGGAGCCGCCCTGCCCAATGCCGCCAAATGTGACGCCGTCTCCGGCAGGGCCCACCTGACCGGGCTCGTAGGCATACTCATGCAGGCCGCCGTTGTCCCAGTTGGGGAACCACATCTCCTCCGTGGTCATATACATGTGTTCCTCATTGAAGATGCCGGCGTGGGAGATGAAGCAGTCGTAGACGTCACCGTGGATACCTGCAAGGTAATACACGCTGTAACCGCCGTAGGAAGCGCCGCAGGCCGCAACGCCGGATATGTAGGGCTCGGCCTTTATGGCCTTTGCGGCACTTAGGTAATCCTGCATATTGAGGCCGATATAATCACCGGAAATCTGCTCGCACCAGGGCTGCCCGAAGGCCGTTGTTCCGCGCCTGTTGGGAAGCACCACCACATAGCCCTGATGGCACATGAGGAGGTAGTTCCAGCGGTAACTCCAGTCCTGGGAAAGCGTGCCCTGGGGGCCTCCGAGGGTGATTTCGATGGCGGGATAAGTCTTGGCGGGGTCAAACTGCGGGGGATAGAGGACCCAGGTGAGCATATCCTGCCCGTCCACGGTCTTGACCATCCTGGCCTCGGTCTCGTGTTTGTCCAGTTGGGAGAGGATGTGCTCGTTCTCGAAGGTTATCTGGCGCACGGCGTTGTCGTTCACTGCCACAAGTTCCGTGGGGAAGTCCATGGACATAAAGGTGGTGAGGAGGGTGCCGTCCTGCTGGATGCCGAAAGGTGACCCGAAGTCGAACCACAGGTTGTCGGCGGTAAGGCGGAATATCTCACCTGCGTCAGGCACAACATTGTACACTGCGCCAAGGCCTTCCGTAAGGGCGCTGAAGTAGATGGACTGGCTGTCATCGGCCCATACCGGGCTTTCCACATTATATTTGAAGGAGGCCGATAAGTCACGGATGTTCTGAACGGCAGGGTTGGAGGTCTGTCCTTCGGTGTCTTCCTCATAGATTACATCGGCCATCATAAGGCGCACTTTGTCGGCCTCATAGCCGTCCCTTTCCATTGAGAGCCAGGCAAGGCGGGTGCC
Source organism: Bacteroidales bacterium (assembly GCA_017451395.1). Lineage (GTDB taxonomy): Bacteria > Bacteroidota > Bacteroidia > Bacteroidales > UBA932 > Cryptobacteroides. The sequence continues at coordinate 3,732 of JAFSPR010000129.1, read as the reverse complement.
GTCAGGGCTCCATACCGGGTGGGTGTCGTAGCCGCCCTCGAAGGTGACCTGGGAAGTCTCTCCTGTAAGCGGGCAGTAGATGAAGATGCAGGTGTTTGTGGAGAAGGCGTACTCCTTGCCGCTGAGTTTCTTGCAGGCGTAGGCTATGTAGCGGCCGTCAGGGCTCCAGCAAAGGTCTGCGATGTCGCTGAACGGGCCGTTGGGTAGTTCAAACTGCTCCTCTTCTTCCCCAAGGATGTCCAAGCCCTCCGTCACAACGCCGTTCACGAGGGGCGCCACAAAACTGTGGGCGATTTCCGTGCGCCAGTGGTCCCAGTGGCGGTACATAAGGTCCTCCGTGGCATAGGCCTTGGCCTTGTCAAGTGAAGGATCCGTATCCTGGGGCACTTCCACGTGGCTGTGGACGCCTGTTACGTAAATCATCTGAGACTGGTCCGGAGAGAGGAGGTAATCCTCTATTCCGCCGGGGACATCGGCCCTGAGGGTTCTCTTCCCAAGTTTTCCGCCCTTATACGGAGCCTCCCATAGTTTCCCTTCCTGAAGGAAGAAAATGGAATGGCCGTCAAGGCTCCAGCGGGCGCCGGAGATACTCTTTCCGTCCATTGTGAGAGGGGTGGGGTCACCGCCTTCCACGGGGATGGTGAAAAGGTTACGGACGCTGCGGTTTTCCGCTATGGAAGTGTAACTGACGCCGTAGAGGATGGTTTTTCCGTCCGGGGAAAGTTGGGGATCGGAGAGGCGGCCAAGGGAGAGGAGCACCTCCGGAGTCATATGCCCGTCCGTGATTTCAATGCCGGAGGGGCCGATGTAACCTTGCTGTGGTTTCATTTGGGGTTGTTTGCAGGCGAGGGCGGCGCTCACGGCTGCAGCCATCGCAATGGTGAACTTAAGAATCTTCATATTGTTTCAAAGCGTTTCTCAATTCTTCCCTGACGGCGTTCCTGAGGCTCAGGGGCTCCAGGACTTCCAGGCGGTTTCCTCTCTTGCACAGTTCCATAATGAAGCCGGGATTGGGGATCAGGGTCATAGCATAGACGCAGGAGCCGGAATCCTTTGAGAGGAGCATCTGGCTGGGGTGCAGGGGGAGGTCTTCAAGGTATGCGGCCTCACGGAGAGTGGTGCGGATCTTTACCAGCACGGGCTTTTCCCCTTCCGGGAGATAGATGCCGAAACTGGACTGGAAGAGTCTCTCCACGCTGAACCCCTGGGGCATCTTGAAGCGTTCCCCGGTGCGTTTTATGCCGGCGATGCGGTCAAGGGCGAAGGTGCGGAGGTCTCCTGCGCTTTCGCTGAAAGCCACTACGTACCAGCGCTTTTCGAATTCCTTGAGGGCATAGGGGCGGATGGTCCTGAGGTCTTTTTCCGGACTCAGGTATTTGCGGTATTCGATGGAGAGCGCGGCATTTTCCAGCATAGCCTCCATTATGGTTGTGAGGTATTTCTGGCCGGAGGGGATTTCCTCCACGCTGACGCGGCCCCTCAGGCGTTCCTCCCCAAGGGTGAGAAGGCTCTTCACGGTGAAGGTGTCAATGAGGTACTCTGTGGCGGCGCGCCTGTCAACGGCGCTTTCCCCTTCATTTATGAAATACCGGTTGGTGCTTCTGTCGCAGGTGATCTCAATGCCGAATACATCCGCTACGGCCGCCCTGTGGTTGACGAAGGTGCGGCGGGGGTATGGCTCTCCGTATCGGCCCTCCCATCTGTCCTGAAGTTCCGGAAGGGACAAACCCGCCTGCCCGGCCTCTATGAAAGTCTGGACCAGGAAGACGTACTTGTCTATGAGTTCCGGAACCATAGCCTATTCCTCTTTCAGGCGGCCTTCCATAAGGGTGTCGTACCTGAGGCGGCGGCGGAAGATGTCAATGGCAGTGTAGATGGCGCTCATCATGGAGCGGGGATCTGCTTCGTCGCGGCCCGCCATCTGATAGGCGGTGCCGTGGTCCGGGGAAGTGCGAACAACCGGAAGTCCGGCGGTGAAATTCACGCCCTCCGCAAAGGCAATTGCCTTGAACGGGGCTAGGCCTTGGTCGTGATACATTGCAAGGGTGGCGTCAAAGCGGGAATAGTTTCCAAGGCCGAAAAAGCCGTCGGGGGAGTACGGGCCGAACGCCTGGATGCCCTGGGCCTGGGCTTCCTTCACGGCGGGGAGGATGACGTTCTGCTCTTCGTCGCCAAGAAGGCCTCCGTCTCCGCAGTGGGGGTTGAGGCCGAGGACCGCGATCTTTGGGTCGTTTATCCCGAAGTCCCTTTCCAGGGAAGCCTTCATTATCTTGAGTTTACGCACTATGCTGTCCTTGGAAATGGCCTTGGGAACGTCCCTCAGGGGGATGTGGCCCGTGACAACGCCAACTTTCAGTTGGTCACTCACCATAATCATCGTGACGTCATCGGCCCCGAACTCTTTCTGGAGATACTCCGTGTGGCCGGTGTTGGCAAAGCCCTCCGCGTTCATAGCCCTTTTGTTGATGGGGGCGGTGACAAGGACGTCTATGAGGCCGTCCTTTAGGTCCTTTACAGCGGCCTGAAGTGCCGATATTGCGTTTTTGGCGCTTTCCGGGGTGCTCTGGCCGGGCTCTGCGTAGATGCTGTCGGGGAGGCAGTTCACAAGGTTAATCTTGCGCTGCTTGGCGTCCTTTGCCGATGAGATGACATTGATGTCCATGGACTCTATGTTGTGGAGAGTCTTTCGGTAGAAGCCCATCAGTTTTGAGGAGCCGTACACCACGGGGGTGAAGGAGTCCAGGCTCCTTTCATCGGCCAGGGATTTAATTATTACTTCGTATCCTATTCCGTTGCTGTCGCCCTGCGTAATTCCGACGACAAGTTTTGGTAATGCCATATTATAAAAGTTGTGTAGATTGTTCTGCTAAATAGCCGGTATCCTCCGGGAGGTCCGGCTGATGGTAGGCGGCCACGGCAAGGGCGTCGCAGCGCTCGTTCTCGGGGTGGCCGGCGTGGCCCTTTATCCAGTGGAACGCCACGCGGTGCCTGCTGTAGACTGCGTCAAAGCGGAGCCACAGGTCCACGTTCTTTTTCTTCTTGAAGCCGGTGCGCTTCCACTGTTCCAGCCAGCCTTCGTTGAGGGCCTTCACCACGTAGGATGAATCACTTACCACGTGGACTTCGGCGTTTTCCCACTTTATCTGTTCAAGGCCGATGATTACGGCCAGGAGTTCCATCCGGTTGTTGGTGGTCAGGCGGAAGCCGCCGGAGATTTCCTTCTGGAGGGAGCCGCAGCGGAGCACTATCCCGTAGCCTCCGGGACCGGGGTTCCCGCTGGCCGCGCCATCCGTGAAAAGGTATATGGGGGGCTTCACATTATTCATTAATGCAAAGATAGTGAAAATTATTGCGCAGGTGTAAAAAAATTCGTAAATTTGCCCCGATATTATAAGCAGTATCGTTTAACAAATTATAAATTAAAAACTAGTTATGATCAAACTTGGTATTAACGGTTTTGGCCGCATCGGCCGTATGGTCTTCCGCGCCGCCGTTGAGAATTTCGGCAAGGACATTTGCGTTGTAGGTATCAATGACCTCCTTGACCCCGACTATCTTGCTTACATGCTCAAGTACGACTCCGTACACGGCATCTTCAACCACGACATCAAAGTTGAAGGCAACTACCTTATCGTAGACGGCAACAAGATTCAGGTTTTCTGCGAGAAAGATCCCGCAAACATCACCTGGGGTGCCCTTGGCGTAGACGTTGTTGTTGAATCCACCGGTTTC
>JAFSPR010000128.1 GCA_017451395.1 Bacteroidales bacterium | reverse complement strand
CTCTCCCTTGTAGGTCATCCGGCGGATATTGAAGCGGGTAACCAGTTTCTGGAGTTCGCAGTCATTACACTTGGGGCAGGTAAGGCAGTCGTTGGGGTGGTCGGAAAGGATGAGTTCCGCAACGGTCTTGCGGGCGCGCACAACGCGTGCCGAATTTGTACGTACCACCATTCCCTCCGTCACCATAGTGGCGCAGGAAGGGGCCAGGTTGCGCCTTCCCTCCACTTCAACCACGCAGATGCGGCAGGAGGCGGGGGTATTCTTGACGCAGGTGCCCTTAAGGTCCATATGGCAAAGGGCAGGGATATTTATGCCGATAGTAGCGGCCGCGTCAAGGATGCTTGTTCCTTTGGGCACGCTTACGGCCCTGTTATCTATAGTTAGGGTAATCATATTTTCCATAGCGTGCGGGATTAAATAACTTTAATTGCTCCAAACTTACACCTGGAAAGGCACATTCCGCAGCGGATGCACTTCTCGGAGTTGATGGAGAAGGGCTTTCTGACCTCTCCGGTAATTGCCTCCGCGGGGCAGCCGCGCGCGCAGGCGCTGCAGCCCTTGCAGAGGTCCGGATCTATGGAGTAAGTGAGAAGGGCCTTGCACTTATGGGCGCGGCACACGTGGTCACGCACGTGCTCCTCGTATTCCTCCCTGAAGTTTGCGAGGGTGGAGAGAACGGGGTTGGGAGAAGTCTGTCCCAGGCCGCAGAGGGCTGTATCCTTGATCACCTTTGCAAGGTTCTCAAGCGTATCCAGGTCTTCCATGGTTCCCCTTCCCTGGGTGATCTTATCCAGGATTTCCAGCATACGGCGGTTGCCTATGCGGCACGGAGTGCACTTTCCGCAACTCTCGTCCACGGTGAATTCCAGGAAGAACTTTGCAACGGACACCATACAGTCGTCCTCGTCCATCACTATCATACCGCCGGAACCCATCATTGAGCCCGCCGCGGCAAGGGATTCGTAGTCGATGGGGATGTCCAGGTGCTTTTCCGTAAGGCAGCCGCCGGAGGGACCGCCGGTCTGGACGGCCTTGAACTTCTTGCCGCCCTTCACGCCGCCGCCAATGTCGTAGATAATCTCACGGAGGGTAGTTCCCATAGGAACCTCTATGAGGCCCACGTTGCTGATCTTGCCGGCAAGGGCGAACACCTTTGTGCCCTTTGATTTTTCAGTGCCGATGGATGCGAACCACTGGGGACCCTTAGTGAGGATGACGGGAACGTTTGCCAGGGTTTCAACGTTGTTCACGTTGGTGGGATTGCCGAAGTATCCAGCCTCTGCGGGGAACGGGGGCTTCAGGGTAGGCTCACCGCGCTTTCCTTCCATGGAGTGGATGAGGGCGGTTTCCTCGCCGCATACGAACGCGCCGGCGCCGTAACGGATCTCTATGTCAAAGTCGAAGCCCGTCCCAAGGATGTCCTTTCCAAGGAGGCCATATTCACGGGCCTGGCCGATGGCAACCTTCAGGCGGTGCACCGCCAGGGGGTATTCGGCCCTTATATATATAAGGCCGTGATGGGCGTTTATGCAGTAGCCGCATATCATCATGGCTTCGATCACGGAATTAGGGTCTCCCTCCATGATGGAACGGTCCATAAATGCGCCGGGGTCTCCTTCATCGGCATTGCAGACAACATACTTGTCCGGGGCGTCGAACTTACGGGCAATCTCCCACTTCACTCCGGTGGGGAAACCGGCGCCGCCGCGGCCGCGGAGACCGGAGGCCTTTATATCGGCAAGGACATCCAGGCTGTCGCGACGGAGGCTGTCGGCCAGGGCCTTGTAGCCGTCACGGGCTATGTACTCCCGGATATCCTCCGGATTGATGAAGCCGCAGTTTCGGAGGGCGATCCTGAGTTGCTTGCGGTAGAAGTTCATATGCTTGGAGTCGGAGATGCGCTCCCCTGTTCCGGGATCCTGATAGAGGAGGCGCTCCACCTTGTTGCCGCCGATAATGTGGGAAACCACTATTTCCTCCGCGTCTTCCGGGCGGACGGATGTGTAGAAGGTGTTGTCCGGGACAATCTTCACGATGGGGCCTTTCTCGCAGAAGCCAAAGCAGCCGGGAACTACCACGTCCACCTTGTCCTCTACGCCGTGGGCCTTCAGGCTCTCACGGAGATTCTCTACGATCTTTGCGCTTTCGGAGGCTTTGCAGCCGGTACCGCCGCAGCAGAGGATCTGCATATGCGGCGTGCCTTTCTCAAGGCCAGCGGCCTCCGTGGAAGAGGCCAGGTTGCTTTCCTCCCTGACAGACAGGGCCTTAAGGGCTTCCTGTCGGATGCTTTCCAGGGCATCGGGTGAGTTTATGATCATTAGTTTCGGGATTAGTATTTCTTTCAATCTGCTAATATAGGAAGATTTCCGGAAAAAATGTAAATTTGCCAAATGAAAAAGATTTTCACGGTATTGGTCTTGCTGGCCGCGGCAGTTTCCGCCCACGCCCAGTATGCCGCTCCTTCGCTTGCAGAGCGCAAGGGCTGCACTATTAAGATTGACGGAGAAAAACTGAGCCAGGAGGAGGCTCTCCGCTTAATGTCCAATATTGACGGGGAGGATTATTCCGCACAGTGGGCAAATGCCCGCGGATGGAGAACCGCCGGTATCTCCATGATAGCGGGCGGCGGCGCCATTGCCGCCGGAGGCGCTATGACGGTCCTCATCGGCGCCCTTACATCGGCCCTTGGCGCCACCATCGGGGGCGCTACCGGAGCCATAGTCGGGAGCATCGGAGGTGAGGAGCAGGCCAACCAATCGGCCTCTGAAGCCGCCCAGAAGGGTGCCGATGCCGGAAAACCCATAATAACCGGAGGCCTCATCGCAATGGGCATCGGCCTTGCCACTCACATTGCCGGTATCCCCCTCACTGTGGTGAACAGCGTCAAGATGAGTAAACTTGTGGACAGGTACAATGAGTCCCTTCCGGAGCCTGAGCCGGCCCCTCAGATGGAACTCTCTTTCGGAGCCACAATTAACGGCGTAGGCCTTCGCCTTAGTTTCTAAATGGAAAAGACGTCCCGGCGGCTTGTTTTAATCGGCCTTGCAGCAGCCCTTCTATGGGCCTGCAGGCCGGAGGAACTGCCGCACGTTCAGGAGGACGTATTCCCTTCAAATTCACTTGACTACCGCATAATTGTTGACGGCAGGGAATACCGGCCGGCCGATACCACAAAGACCGGCTGCATTGTCTTTGTGCCCGGAGGCACTGACCTAAAGGGGCTTGTTGCAAAGTTCAACGATACCGGAAGGACTTTTTCGGTGAACGGAGTCCCGCAGGAGAGCGGGGTCACCGCCAACAATTTCACAAGTTTCAGAAACGGGGTCAACTACCGCATTGAAGATGAGGACGGGAAAACCCGCACCTATAATGTAACAGTAATAGACACCAATCTCCCGGTGGCAATCGTTACCACGGACACCCCCAGGGCCATATCCAGCAAAACCACCTGGAGGGGCTCCTCCATGCGCCTCCTTGGGCAGGACGGGAAGATGACGGACCTTGGGCGGTCCTTCATCCGCGGGAGGGGCAACTGGACCTGGGAGATGTACCCAAAGAAGCCTTACGCCGTAAAACTTGAGAACCGCCAGAAGGTGCTTGGAATGCCCGCCCACAAGAGATGGGTGCTACTTGCGGAGTACCGCGGATTCATAGGGAATCCCCTTATGTTCGAGTGCACGCGCCGCGCCCCCGCCCTTGGATGGGCTCCAAGGGGGCAGTTCGTGGAACTGGTCCTCAACGGTAAATTCCAGGGGCTCTACTATCTCTGCGAGCAGATTAAGATTGACAAGGACCGCGTGAATATTGAGAAACTCAAGGCCGATGATACAGAGTACCCTGCCGTCAGCGGCGGCTACCTTCTTGAGTACGACGAACTTTACGACGAGAAGTTCAAGTTTAAATCGGCAGGATTCAACCTTCCGGTCCAGATAAAATCTCCGGACGACAGCCTCCAGGATGCCCAGTTCAACTATATCCGTGACTACATTAATGAGATGGAGGCGGAGATAAAGAAAATCGGCACTTCAGAGGAAAGTCATTATGCCGATTATCTGGACGTTGACAGTTTTGCCGACTGGTGGCTTGTCCTTGAATCTATTGCCAATTACGAGGCCTACAAGCCCCGCAGCGTCAAGTTCTACAAGGGCCGTGACGGGGTTGACAGCCCTCCAGGCACGGTGTGCAGGTTAAAGGCCGGCCCCCTCTGGGACCAGGAACTTTTCCTTATGGACAAGAAGTTCAACTCCAAGGATATGTACTACTTCAAGTACCTGTTCAGGGATCCCGCGTTTGTGGAAACCGTAAAACGCCGGTGGGAGATCTACAAGAGCAATCTCCTGGGGAATGACAGGTACGTTGACATTGTGGAGTATATGAACGACATGGTGAGCCTCATTAAAAAGAGCGCCAACCGCGACATCTCCCTCTGGAACAACGAATACTTCTCCCTTTCCGGCGAGGTGCGCCCCGTCCAGAACGGTTTCCACTCCAAAATAGAGTGGATGGACGCCCAGATAAGGGCGCTGTAAAGCGTGGATTACCTGCTTCTGAGGGCGTGGCCGCTGGTCTTTAGGGCTTCTGTGTCCAGTTTTCCGTCAGAGAGCACCTGCTTTCCGTTTATGAATACCTTCTTTATGCCGAAAGATTTTTCCTGGTCAGGGGTGGCCTCGGCCATCTCCTTCTCATCGAAGACGGTCAGATCGGCATAATATCCGGGCTTGACGTAGCCGCGCCCGGAAATGGAGAAGCGGTCTGCGACGCCGCCAGTCATCTTACGGATGGTGCGGGGCATAGTGTCTCCCTTTCCAAGCAGGGAGAAATGGATGAACTTGGGGAAGCAGTCGTAGATGGCGGGGTTCTGGAGGCCATACTCCTCCACCCAGGCGTCGGTCATATAGAGTACATTATCCATCTTGGACTGCCACTCGATGATTTCAGGGGTGGTGTAGGGGCCCATATTCGCGCGGCCCTTGAAGCCCGACATCTCTGCCAGTTCCAGGTATGTGTAGAAGCAGGACCTGCCCCATTCCTTTGCTATCTGGGCAATGGTCTTGCCCTCGTACTTCTCCAGTCCGGGGCCCAGGTATGCTATCTGGATGTCCTTCCAGCCAAAGCCCAGCATCTTGAGGATGAGGTTGTTGCATACGGTTGCAAGGCGAATCCTGTTCCAAGGCTTGCGGCGCTCTTCCTCTGGCAGTGCCTGGTACCAACTGGGCAGGAACACTGTCATGACGGAAACGCCAAGAGTTTCCTGATAGATGTCAAACCACGCATCTATGCCTTCCTTGCGGAGGTTGTCAAGGATGCGGTGAAGTTCATCCTTGGTCTTGAATGTGCTTGTGCCCACAAAGATGGCGTGGGAATACTGCAGTTTGAGGTGCGTGCCCCTTGCCATCTCAACAAGTTCATCAAGAGCGCGGAGGTTATGTGCCCTGCCAAACATCGGATAGTCCATCGTTATGGCCGACAGCGCCCTGGCGTGGACGGTTAGCGGGCGGTCATATTTTTCGGCAAGAAGGGCTACGTCCCGGGTCTCCGCCACGCTTGTGTATCGGCCCGGCTCATACATCATCCCAAGGGAAAGGCCGCAGGCGCCCTCCTTGAGGCCCTGCTCCATAAGGTCCAGCATCCGTTCTTTCTCCTGCGGGTCAAGTTCACGGCTTTCCCAGCCGGAAACGCTTGTGCGGGCCGTGCAGTGGCCAACCAGGGTTGCGATATTGCAGGGGCTCCGGCGGTCTATGGCATTGAAGAATGCGCTTACTGTGGGATACACGCCTTTGGCGGTGGAGTCGTAGCGGAAGAGGCCGGCGCCAACCTTGTCCAGATATGGCGTATCCTTCTCAAAACCCATAGCGGACAAACCGCAGTTTCCGGCGATGAACGACGTGATGCCCTGGCGGATGAAGGGCTCGAAGTACTTCAGGGGCTCTTTCTTTATGGCAAACCAATCGTTGTGGGAATGGGCGTCAAAAAAGCCGGAAGAGATGCTGAGGCCGCCCAGGTCTATGGTTTCATCGGCCTTCTCATCAATTTCAGGGCCCACGGCAACTATTTTTTCATCCTCCACAAGAATGTCTCCCATAAAGGCACTTTCTCCGGTGCCGTCATAGATTTTTCCGTTTTTTAACAAAGTACGCATATCTGACAGGTTCTGGTTTTAATGGTGCTAAGATAGTAAATTTTTTCTTTGATTTGATGCTTTAACCTTATCATTATGAAAGAAAACACAAACTTCAAAAGCGTGGCCCTGGCATGGCTGAGCCACAAGAAACTGTATGTCAAGAAATCCACTTACGCCACTTACTGCATCCTTATCGGCTCACACATCATCCCGTTCCTGGGGGAAAAGTGCGTAGTGAAGGAGAATGACGTCCAGGATTTTGTAAACAGTGAACTGGAAAGGGGGCTGAGCCTCAAGACGGTGAAGGACATCCTTGTGGTGCTGAAAATGATTCTCCGCTTTGGGGCCAAGAACTCTCTTTTTCCTGACCGGAGGATTGACGTGGTGTTCCCTACTCAGAGGGAGAAGGCGGATATAGAGGTGATGTCGGTCTCCAACCAGAGAAGGCTTATGTGCTATGTCAGGGAGCATTTTTCTTTCCGGAACCTGGGGATTCTGATCTGCCTGTCGTCCGGGATCCGGATTGGGGAGATCTGCGCTCTTCGCTGGGCCGATATCGACCTTGAATGCGGTGTGATCCGTGTCAGTAAGACTATCCAGAGAATCTACATTGACGGCCACACGGAACTCATTGAGGATGCCCCCAAGACGGTGAATTCTAACCGGGAGATTCCGCTCACGAGGGAACTCGCGGCGTATATCCGTCCTATCAGGAAAATTGTGAAGGGTGAGTTCTATCTTCTTTCCAACTCCCCTACTCCCGTTGAGCCCCGGACGTACCGGACTTATTTCCGGCGGCTCACGGAAAAACTGGGGCTTCCGCCTATCCGCTTTCACGGGCTCCGTCACAGTTTTGCAACGCGGTGCATTGAGAGTAAGTGTGATTATAAGACTGTCAGCGCTCTGCTGGGTCACTCCAACATAAGCACTACGCTGAATCTCTACGTGCACCCCGGCCTTGAGCAAAAACGCCGTTGTATTGACGCTGTGGCAAGGTTGCTGAAATAAGATGAATTTCTCCTTGCTTTTACTAAAGTAAATTGCTAACTTCGCGACTTGGAAAGTTAGAGATGCGTCACTTAGTTTCTTTTTTTATGCCGTCCCGTTCCCTTAGCCACATACTAAGGGATGGT
>JAFSPR010000012.1 GCA_017451395.1 Bacteroidales bacterium | reverse complement strand
GAACTTTGCGTATACGTTCACCATACGTGTCTTCTCTTCCTCCGCTTCCTGTGCTGTAGCGTGGGCCGTGTGGCCTTCCTGCCACAGGAATTCCGCGGTACGGAGGAACAGGCGGGTGCGCATTTCCCAGCGCACCACGTTGCACCACTGGTTGCACAGTATGGGAAGGTCCCTCCAACTGTGGACCCAGTTCTTGTAGGTGTTCCAGATGATGGTTTCCGAGGTAGGACGGACTATCAGTTCTTCCTCAAGCTTGGCCTCAGGGTCCACCACAATTCCGTTGCCGTTAGGGTCGTTCATAAGGCGGTGGTGGGTGACCACTGCGCACTCCTTGGCAAACCCGGCCACGTGCTCCGCCTCACGGCTGAAGAAACTCTTGGGGATGAACAGGGGGAAGTAGGCGTTCTTTACGCCGGTTTCCTTGAACATCCCGTCCAGGATGCCCTGCATCTTTTCCCAGATGGCGTAGCCGTAGGGCTTGATGACCATACATCCGCGCACGGCGCTCTGCTCCGCCAGATCTGCCTTCACAACCAGGTCATTATACCACTGGGAGTAGTTCTCTTCCCTTTTTGTTACCTCTTTTGCCATAATTTTTATTGCTTTTTTGCTGTTTTGTTGCTATTATTGTCTCCTGGAATGCGTTATGCAGGTATAATAATTGCATAATCTTTTCCTGAAAAGCCGATTTATCGGCACAAAGATACTAATTTTATTGGATAAAGGAGGCCTAATATGAAAAAGAGATTCCTCTCATACATTGCAGCCGGCTTCGCCGCTTTCTCCTGCGGCTCAGTTGGACAGGTCAGCACTCAGTCCTTCGATGACGGTCTTTATTACACAAAGCCCGCCGTAACTGAGGTGGCCGTTTCAGATGATGCCGTAGACAACCTTTTGGCCGATACAAAGGATTCCCCCGCCTATATCATCAGCAACGGGGACACCCTCGTGGTACCGTCCGGACAGTCGGTTCGTCTTTCTACGTCCAATTCGGTTATCACCGTTACTGATACGCCGTCGTGGGCGTGGAACTATACCTATCCCTACACCCCCTGGTATTATTACCCTTCCTGGGGGTACAACTACTATGGCTGGCGCCCCTGGGCATACTGGGACACCTGGTACTATCCCTACCGCTGGCACTACTTCTACAGTTACTGGGATCCCTGGTACCACTATGATCCCTGGTACTACCATTCCTGGTACAGCCCGTGGTACTACACTTCCTGGTATTACGACCCCTGGTATTACAGGCCTTACCACCACTACGGCTATTACGGCTGGCACGGTTACGGCGGCCATCACCACTGGGTGTCGGACCGTCCTGCAAGGATGAGCAACGCCACCGGCGGATTCTCCGGCTCCTCAAGGAGTATCGGCGGCTCTTCCCGCAGCATCGGGGCATCGGCCCGTTCAACAGGCGCGGCAAGTTCTTCAAGGAATTTCAGCCCTTCAACAAGGCGTGCAACATCTGTGTCTAGGAGTACGTCTGCCGTGTCCAGAAGCAGCGGCTCAGCAACCACCAGGAACGGCTCCACAGCCGTAAGAAGCAGCAGTTCTTCTTCCCGCAGCGGTTCCGTTTCAAGGGGCAGTTCATCCTCAAGGAGCAGTTCCTCAACTTACAGGAGCAGTTCCTCAACTTACAGGAGCAGCGGCTCTTCCTCAAGGAGCAGTTCTCCTTCATATAGGAGCAGTTCCTCTTCCTCAACCAGAAGTTCTTCTTCCTCAAGGGGATATTCCGGCGGGTACCGCTCATCCTCGTCTTCCTCCAGCAGCCGCTCTTCCGGCAGTTACTCCGGCGGCAGCCGTTCTTCCGGCGGATATTCCGGCGGCGGACGCTCCTCATCCGGCGGTTACTCCGGTGGTGGCCGTTCCTCCTCTTCCGGCGGCGGACGTTCATCTTCACACAGGTAGCATATGAAAAAGACAGTTATTATAGCAGTATTATTGGCGGCGGCATCCATTTCCGCCGCCGCGCAGTCCTGGGATCAGGCCCAGAAGTTCTCCGAGAACATCTATGGCGGCACCGCCAGGACTATCGCTATGGGTAACGCCTTCACTGCGGTGGGCGGAGACCTTGGTTCCATCGGCATCAATCCTGCCGGAAGCGCCGTTGCGGGATATACCCAGTTTGTCATCACCCCGTCCCTTTCCATCACCTCTACCCAGGCGCAGGGATTCGGCTATGACGGCCTGGACCCCATCGGCCTTGGAGACCGCGTGTCCACGGGGTATACCCGTATGAAGATGCCAAACACCGGATTCGTCATCAATATGGATACCGGTCGCAGGCACGGCCTCAAGCGCGTGTCGTTCGGATTCGTGTCAAATGCCACCAACGACTACACCTACAGGGCAAACGCTTCAGGCTCCTACTACGGCAAGTATTCCTATTCCGGCTCACTGGCCTCCCTTGCGCAGGGCTATGCCCCGGATGTGATAGGCGGAGACTGGTATAACACCGGATACGGCCTTGAACCTGACTGGAGCGCTATGATGGGCGCCCGCAGCCATATCTTCGACCACATCGGCGGCACGGATTACCTTGGCGTCACTGACCTTATGGTGGGCGGCAAGCCTGAGGCGGCGGGCCAGCTTTACCAGAAGTACGGTTATCAGACAAAGGGCTACAAGCACGACATAGTCATCAATATGAGCGCCAATTTCAATGACAAATTCTACATCGGCGCAAATATGGGTTTCACCACCCTGTCATATATGGAATCGGAGTATTGGGAAGAAATGCCCGACGACCCTTCCACTTTCCCTCAGATAGAGTATGACGGCGGCGCAACGCTTGCAACCCTCAATTCCATCCTTGCTAAGCGCAGTTACGGCGTGTCCGGATCAGGCGTCTACTTCAAGGCGGGCTTCCTCTGGCGTCCCTTCGCGGGCTTCAGGATCGGCGCGGCCGTCCAGACTCCCACCCTTGTCAATATGACCGGAAGGTGCACCTGGTACGGGGAAACCAATCTCAAGGGCATCTATTTCAGCCCTTCCAAGAGCCCGGAGGATGAGTGGGTATACGCTCTCCGTATGCCTTTCCGCTGGAATGCCGGTATCGCATACACATTTGGTAGTTTTGCAGTTCTCAGCGTAGATTATGAGATGGCCGATTATTCCTCAGCCAAATACCGCGGCCGCGGGGACTTCGGTTATTCCGCGGGCTCCTGGGGAGACCAGAATGCCGATATAAAGGACGCCCTGGGCCTTGGCCACAACGTCCGCGTAGGTATGGAGTTCAAGCCTTCTGAGTCCCTTGCAATCCGCGTGGGTTACAATTACCTCTCAGGTTCGCAGAGGAACTGGCTGGTCTGGGATTATTCGAATCCCGCAGATCCAGTCCTCAATCTCCAGCCCCTTACCGCCCAGGAGCGCGCAGCCCAGGCCACCCAGCTTGTCAGCTTCGGTGCCGGTTACTCGGTTGGTCATTTCTTTGCCGATTTTGCCGTGCGCCTTCGCTTTATGCCCCAGAGTTACTTCACGCCTTACCGCTATTATACCTCCGGCGCCAATGTCTATGACAAGATTGTGGATATGAACGCAGAGGTCCCTGAGGTGGTTGTATCGGCCACAGGCATAGAGCCGGTCCTCACGTTAGGTTGGAGATTCTGACAATTTGGCAGATAATTTCTGCTGGCACAGAATTGGATATTTTGTGAGGCGTCGTCCGGAAAGGGCGGCGCCTTTTTGGTAAACGAATAAAACAATAATATTATGGGTAAAATTATCGGCATCGACCTTGGAACTACCAATTCCTGTGTCGCAGTGATGGAAGGCAATCAGCCCACCGTCATAATCAACAATGAAGGACAGCGCACCACTCCTTCAGTGGTGGCTTTCACTGACGGCGGAGAGCGCAAGATAGGCTCCCCTGCAAAGCTTCAGGCTATCACCAACCCCAAGAACACCGTGTTCTCCATCAAGCGTTTTATGGGTGAAACCTATGACCAGGTGGCCACGGAGGTTGCACGCGTACCTTATAATGTTACCCGCGGAGAAAACAACACTCCCCGCGTAGACATCAACGGCAAACTCTACACTCCCCAGGAGATATCGGCAATGATTCTCCAGAAGATGAAAAAGACCGCAGAGGAATATCTCCGTCAGGAGGTTACTGAAGCCGTTATCACAGTCCCCGCATACTTCTCAGACTCCCAGCGTCAGGCAACCAAGGAAGCCGGCCGCATTGCGGGTCTGGATGTAAAGCGTATCATCAACGAACCCACCGCAGCGGCCCTTGCATACGGCCTTGACAAGAAGGACAAGGACATGAAGGTTGCAGTGTATGACCTTGGCGGCGGTACCTTCGATATCTCCATCCTCCAACTCGGAGACGGCGTGTTC
>JAFSPR010000127.1 GCA_017451395.1 Bacteroidales bacterium | reverse complement strand
CTTTCTTTAATTCGCTTATTTTCAAGTAGTTACAGAAACGAAATATCGCAAAAAAAGGACAAAACTCTCGTTTTGTCCTCGTTAGTAGCGGAGGCTGGACTCGAACCAACGACCTCCGGGTTATGAGCCCGACGAGCTACCGACTGCTCTACTCCGCGGTTTGGGATTGCAAAGGTAAGGACTTTTTCCGAAAAAACAAAACTTTTCTTAAAGAAAACCGCTTTCCTTTACTTTCCAGCTATGACTTTACGGGCTTCGTCAGGGTCTATTCCACGGAGTTCCAATGCCTTATCCTTTAGCCTGTCAATTTTTTCCTTGTTCTCGATTACCTTGTTTTCAATGAACACTGAAACGCTTGAAAGGACATAGTACACGGCCGTCTGGATTGTCATGGCCCTTATTTCAGGAGCAATGAGGGCAAGGGAGCCTCCGGCCGTATTGAGGTTTATGAAGGCGCGGCACCCGAAAGTGGAGGGAAAAATATAGCTTACATACCTCCAGAACTCAGGTATGGATGTCTGCGGCCATGAAAATCCCGTAAGGAAAAGACATATAGGAGACACGCTGAGAAATAGCACGAACACGGTTTCCCTCCTTGTGATAAGCGACGACCACGTGAACGAGAAGAATATGCAGTCCACCACAAAAAACACCAGGAGGACCATGATATCCGTCCACTCCCCTCTTTGCGGAAGGGAGAAAATCCATGGGATGAGAAGGGCGATGATGGTGCCTGTAACCATGTATATGGAAAAATATGCCGCGCCCCTTCCAAGAAGCACCCGGCCTATACCAAGCCCCTGCAGTTTCCCCGGCATTGAGGCAAAACTGCGATTCTGTTCCCTGAGCGTTCCGGCAAGGAGCGACTCCCCGTAAAACATTGTCTGCTGAATCACAAGGAGGAGTGCGGCCGAAATGAAGAAGATGGTATATGAGAAAGGCTTGTTGTACGGCAGGCTTTCGTCCGAAAGCACCGGCTGAACGGCCTGCCATGCCGCCTGCGCATCCATCCCGGAAGCCGTATACCTCTCGAGCTGGATCTGGTGCATTTCATCCAGCATCGTGAGATTTGTCCCCATGGTGAGGCATTTGTAGTAGAGGAAACTGGACATGTCGGCATAAGTGGATATGACGCCCTGCTCTCCGCGTACCAGACGGCTGTCGAAATCCCCTGGAACATAGATTATCCCGTGGACAGTCCCTTTTTGCATCAGGGCTTTGGCCTCTTCCATAGATGCGCAGTAGATGAGGATGTTACACTCCCTTGTGGCATCCACTTTCCGGATAAACCGGCGGCTGTAGGCCCCGCCCGAATTGTCCACTACGGCAACGTCCATTTCGTCCACGGTACCATTCATGTAGATAAGGTTGTAGAGGACAGGATAGAGCAGGCCGCCCACAAAGAAAATGACCATTACGCCGGAATCCGAGAAGATGAGCCGGAGTTCGTTCACAAATATGCTGTACCAGTTCCTTACCCAGGTACCAAGGTAACTAATTCCTTTCATAATCCTGATATTTATATGCGTGGCCCAGCCTCCCTATAAGCGTGAAAGGCAGGAACAGGAAAAGCAGAAGATGCACCGCCTCCTTCCACCAACCGGCGAATCCGCTGCCCCAGATTGTCTCCTGGACATGGAAAAGGTAATAGTGCCTTAGCGGGAAAATGGCACTGAAGCCCTGCACATACGGGGGCATCGCCTCAACGGGAAGAGAGAACCCCGCCAGCGAGAATCCCAGCACACTTATAATGGCGCCCACACTTATGGCGAGCCTCAGGACCGGGAACAGTTCCACTATGAAAAGCCCCACGGCCTCCGATGCGCTTACAAGGAGAAGGATATCCAGGAACATCCAGAAGATACTTCCCTTTACCGGATATTTCAGCCACTGGAAAAGCAGCATCTCCAGGGTTATTCCAAGCACCGTAAAAATGATGTTGTATGGAACCAGTTTTCCCACCAGCGCCGTCACCATCGAGTCACCCGCCGTTTTAAGGAGATGCTTAGATGTTCCATACTTAAGTTCGGACCCCACGGCATATATCGTAATCAGGATGACTATCATCTCAAGGATACCGGGAAGAAGCACACCGTTAAGGTAGACTCCGTAATTCACGGCCGGATTCCCTATCTGGTGCTGGTCCAGAACTATCGGCTGGATTTTGCCCATTATCTCCCGCTCGTTCATTCCTTTAAGGCGCATCACCTCCCTTTGGACCGCCCCGTTTGTGAGGTTTACCATGGTAAGGATATCCTTGTATGCCAGGGCCCCTCCCACAAAATAAAGGGAGTTCACATAGTAGCCGATATGTGGTTGCCGGAAAGACTGGACATCGGCATTGAATCCCTCGGGGATAACGATGTACGAGGTTATTTTTCCCGTTTCCATGTGTTCCCTGGCAAGATGGATGTCGTCGTACCACACGGTCTTTCCAAGCTGGGTGGCGTCAAGCTCCCTTGCAAACATCCGGGAAGTCGAGCTGTTGTCAAGGTCTACCACCCCTATGGGAAGATCATGCGGGAGGCCGTCCTTCATAAATGTAGTGTAGAACACCGCATTCACAATTAGCACCCCGACGGACGAGAGTATATACACCGGCCGTTTAAGGATAATGAGAAACTCCCGTCGGAGCACTTTGACAAACTTTCCTGTCATCTTCCTGATTCAACTGTCATTATGGCGCTCATCCCCGGACGGAGCCCCGGTATCTGATAATCCGGACGGGCCCGGACCTCAAAGGTACGCGTATCAAACTCGCCGGTTTCGCGTGTAGCCTTCCAGGTAGCATAAGACTCCCGGGCCGAAATATAATAGACCGTGGCCGATATCCGCCTGCCGTCAAGTGCCGGGATAGTAAGGTCTATGCGGTCTCCGCTCTGCATGCCGTGAAGGCGGTCTTCGCGTATATTGAATGTAAACCACATGTCCGAAAGATCCTCTATGGTCATAATGGGAGAGCCTTGTCCCACAAGTTCGCCCACTTTGGGGTAAATGCTGGCCACAACCCCGTCACATGGGGATATAAGGCGTATTTCGTCCAGGTACGAATTCACCAGTTCCACGGCGGCGTTCGCCCTTTCCACAAGTGCCACGGCAGCATCCTTATCCTCCTGACGGGCGCCCTTTACGGCCATTTCCCACTGGCTTCTGGCAGCACGCGTAGTTGCCTTTGCAGCCTGGTACTGGGCCAGGACCTCGTCGTATTTCTGGTCAGAGACAACCTTTTCGTCGTGGAGGCTCTTTATCCTCTCGTAGGATTTCCGCATCACCTGCTCACCTACCTTGGCCTTCTGGTACATTTCATAGGCTCCGGTGATCTGCTCGCTGCGGGCTCCGTTGTACGCCTTGTCCTTCTGGGCGGTAGCGGCGGCCTTAGCAGCAGCGGCCTCGGCTATCTTGGAGCGTATTTCAGGGGAATCTATAACGACAAGGGTGTCGCCTTTCTGCACCGTGGAGCCTTCCTCGGCGCGGAATTCCTCTATTCGGCCTGGGACCTTTCCTGACACGCGATATTCCGTAGCATCGGCCTCACCCTGGATTACGTAGGGCTTGGGCTTGGAGACCACATATCCCACCACTGAAACTGTGAGAACTATCACCACAAGGGCAGTTATGCCGATGAGGATATTGTAATTGCTTTTTTCCTGTTTCATTCTAAAGAAGTTTTTCCAAATTGTCGTATCCTTCCACGCTCCTCAGCTCCGACACCGCGGACTGGAGCTCCGCTCCGGCATCTATCCAGTCGCTGTGGGCGCTGAGCCACGCGGTATGCGCTCCAAGCACGGTGGAAGTTGTCACCACACCGGCTTCGAAGCCTATGTTGGCCCGCCTAAGGTTTTCTTCTGCCACCTCGACGGCGCTCTCCGTCATTGTGAGTTTTTCCTTTGCTTCCTGAACGATGACCCTCTGACGGGCCACCTGCAGGGCGATGAGTTCCTTGGTCTCGGAGAGGCGGTCACGGTACTGCCGGGCTTCGGCCTTGGCTTTCTTCACCTTCCAGATGCCTTCTCCGCCATGGCAGATGGGTATTTTCACCATTACTCCGGCCGACAGCGCACATCCCTGGAAATTATTCTGGAAGCCGTTGAAGCAGTTGGGGTTTGTGATGCTGCATGCGCCCACAAGAGCCACCACGGGCATCATGTCGGCGGCCGCTATCTTAACCTTCCTGTCATAAATGTCGGCCGCAAGGGTAAGGCTCTTTATCTCCGGGCGGGAGTCGTAGACATCTTCAATGCTTTTCCCGGAGAGAAAACCCGGAGCCGGGACGCCGTCTGCGGTTTCATCGGCAAGCACGATTTCGGTGTCAAGAGGAAGGCCGATTTTCTGGCAAAGGAGCATCTTTGCAAGCCCAAGGCCGCTTGAGGCCTTGCTGAGGAGAAGATCGGCCTCATTAACCTTCACCTTTACCTGAAGGACATCCGACATTGTGCTCACGCCGGCTTGCTCAGAGCGAATGACATCCTTCTCCATTTTATGAAGGAGTTCGGAGTAGCTGCGGGCAAGTTTTTCTTTGTCGGAGATGGAGACAATCTGCCAATAGGCCTTCTCCACATCGGTGACAATCCCCTGGAGGCTCGTCTCGTAACGGCTTTCGGCAAGTTTTTCGGCCTTTGATGCCATGATTGTGCTGTTCACAATCTTGCCGCCGGCAAAAACAGGCTGCTCAACAATGACAGCACCTCCAAAGAGGTTGTGGAGGTCCGGGTGAAGTGCGGCGTCTATCTCTTCGCCTATCGCATTCACCGGAGTGGCTATGTCGGGCATGGCGCCGGAGGTCCTGAGCGCCTCCAGGATAGCCTTGCCGCGTTCCGATGCGTTGAGTTCGGCCCTGTCCCAGATTTTTCCATCTATCGTGGAGCCCATTGTACGTATCCGCTCCGACTGGTCGTCGCTCACAAGAGCGATGTCCCTGTTGTTATACATGTATCCGCCCACGGCCGTAACCTTAGGGAAGAAGTTTGCGACTGCTGTTTTCTTGTCATAACCGGCCATTTCCACGGCAGCCTTGTCCATGTCCAGCTGGCGGCTTGTCTCCACTGCCATCCGGCGGCAGTCCTCAAGGGTGAGAACACGCTGTGCCAGGGAGACCTGGGTCATGAGGAGCATCAATCCTACAAATAATGAAAACCTTTTCATTTTACCATTCATTTTTTCGGCACGCTATAATGCAAAAAAGTTGCCTAAAATGGGGATGTCAGGCACCAAAAAGGAATCTTTATTGGTATTTTGGTAGAATTTTCCTAATTTTACGCCATGAATAGGAAAGTACTGGACATTAATATCTCCCGCGTTCTGGCGCTAACAGGAGCGGTAAACGAGTTTTCGCTTGGAACAGACATAGTGCTTGGAGAGGCGTGCGGGGAACGCCTTGAAAAGGAGCAGGACATCCTGGATGCCCTGAGGTCGCCGGTAAGGCTGGACGGCTACGCTTTCTTTTTCCTGAGAAGCGGCCACGTACGCCTTGAACTCAACCTCACGGGGTACGAGCTTCACGATAAATCCGTACTTGTCACTTATCCCGGAAGCATAATCCACATATCGGACTATGACAAGGGCAAAGTGGCCGGGACAAAGCTATATTTCCTTATTATCTCCGGGGAAATACTTGGGAAACTTCAACTGACCATTGACAACTTTTCCCACAAGAGTTCTTCCGTGCTCAGAAACCCTTCCATTGTGCTTTCCGACGAAGACTGCTCCATTTCAGAGATATATTTCAAGCTGGCAAGGGATATCCTCAGATCCGGAAGGAAACACAAGGAAGACATCCTTGTGCCGCTCCTCTCTTCCTTCACCTACGTTGTTTCCGCGGCATTTGAGATAAGGGACAGCACCAGGGAAAGCGACACCAGGCAAGACGCCATCTACGAATCCTTCATCTCCCTGGTTTCCAAGCACCATGTAAGGGAAAGGGGCGTCGGCTTTTATGCCGACAGGCTCAACCTCTCTCCAAAATACCTGTCAAAGGTTATAAAAAAGGTATCCGGGCGCTCTGCGCCGGAGTGGATAGATGGCTTTGTGGTGCTGGAGGCGAAGAGTCTCCTGAGGTATTCCGGAATGTCTGTCAAGGAAATAGCAGCGGCCCTTAACTTCAACAGCCAGAGCCTCTTCTACAAGTTTTTCCTGTCACACACAGGGATACCGCCGTCGGCCTACAGGTAATCAGGCAATGAAGCCCAGGATTCCGGAGATGTCGGAAAGCTCAAACGCCTTCTGCTCACCGGTTTCAAGGTTCTTCACATTTACGGTGCCGCCCTCAATTTCGGTGGAGCCGTTGATGGAGATGAACGGGATGGCCTTTTTCTGGGCGTAGTCAAACTGCTTTTTCAGTTTGGCGGCTTCTGGGTACACCTCTACTGCAACTCCGGCTTCGCGAAGGGCTTTTGCAAGAGGCAGCACATAGCGGAGTTCGGCATCTCCCATGACGGCAAAAAGAAGCCTTGTAGACTGCTCCAGGGCCGAAGGGAAGAGGTCCAGGCCGGGAATGACGAAGGTGGCTAAGCCAGAACTATTCCGGCGGCGGCGCACTGGCGTCGCATTTCTTCCGGCCACACGGCGGACTGGATTTCCCCTATGTGGGCCTTGCGGAGAAGGAACATACACAGGCGTGACTGGCCGATACCGCCTCCTATTGTCTGGGGAAGTTTCCCTTCCAGAAGGAGCCTGTGGAAGTAGAGATCCTCTTTCCATAACTGGTCACGGGCCGATAGTTGGCTGTGAAGGGTGGGGGCGTCTACCCTTATACCCATTGAGGATATCTCAAAGGCGCTCTCAAGGATAGGATTCCAAAGGAGGATGTCTCCGTTGAGGGACCAATCGTCGTAGTCGGCGGCACGGCCGTCGTGGGGCTCCCCGTTAGAGAGCGGCCCGCCTATTCCCATTACAAAAACGGCCCCGTACTCACGTGTGACGGCGTTTTCTCTCTCTTTTGGATTCATTCCGGGATAGCGCTGGAGAAGTTCCTCCGCAGTAATGAAATAGATGTCTTCCGGCAGGATTGGAGTAATCTGCGGGAACTCAACGTAGAGTTTATTCTCCGTAACCTTCACGGCCTCATAGATGCGGCGGACGGTCTTATGGAGATACTCCTGGTTCCGCTCCTCAGGGAGCATCACCTTCTCCCAGTCCCACTGGTCCACATATATTGAATGTATATTGTCAAGGTCTTCGTCAGGGCGCAGCGCGTTCATATCCGTATAGATGCCGCGGCCGGGAGCCGTATGGAGTTCCGCCAGTTTGAGCCTTTTCCACTTGGCAAGCGAATGAACCACCTCTGCGGGGGCCTCTCCAATACTTTTCACCGGGAAACGTACCGGGCGTTCCACTCCGTTAAGGTCGTCGTTGAGGCCCTGGCCGGAAAGGACCATCATGGGTGCGGTGACGCGAAGAAGCGCCAGTTGGGCGCTCAGGTTTACCTGGAACATATCCTTGACGGCCTTGATGGCTTTCTCGGTCTGCTCCACACCGCCAAGGATGTTGCGGTAATTCTTGGGTATTATGAGCATTATGACAGGAAGTCCAGGATGGAGTTTATATCAGTAGCGGGGAATGCCTTCTGCTCTCCACTCACAAGATTCTTGAGGTTCACGGTGCCGGCCTCTATTTCCGTTGAGCCGTTGATGGATATGAACGGAATGGCCTTTCTGTCGGCATAATCAAACTGTTTTTTCAGTTTGGTTGCCTCAGGATACACCTCAACGGCAACGCCGGCTTCGCGTAGAGCCTTTGCAAGGGGAAGGACATAGCGGAGTTCATCGGCCCCCATAACTGCAAAAAGTAGTTTTGTGGACTGCTCCAGGGCTGCGGGGAAGAGTTCCAGGCCGGTAAGGACGTCGTAGATTCTGTCTGCGCCAAAGGAAATGCCAACCCCTGAAAGGTCAGGAAGCCCGAAGATTCCGGTGAGGTTGTCGTACCTTCCGCCGCCGCAGATACTGCCGATTTCCCAGTCCTGGGCCTTTACCTCGAAGATTGCGCCGGTGTAGTAATTGAGGCCGCGCGCAAGGGAAAGGTCCATCTCAACGGGCGCCTTGACGCCTGCCGCTTCAATGAGGCCGAATAGTTCCTCAAGTTCCTCAAGGCCCTTGAGGCCGGTTTCAGACGCTTCAAAGAGAGCCTTCATGGCGCCGATTTTATCGGCCGGACTGCCCTGGAGGGAAAGAATCTTCTCGATGACGGCTATGCCATCTTCGGGGATGCCTTTTTCGGCCATTTCTTCCTTAACTTTCTCAAGGCCGATCTTATCCAGTTTGTCAATGGCTACGGTGATGTCAACAACCTTGTCAGGGGCGCCGGCGATTTCTGCGATGCCGGTGAGGACCTTGCGGTTGTTGATGTGGATCTTTACGCGCACTCCAAGTTTCCCGAACACGGCGTCCACCATCTGGACCAGTTCAAGTTCATTTACCTGGGAGCGGCTGCCGATAACATCTACGTCGCACTGGTAGAACTCACGGTAGCGGCCCTTCTGGGGGCGGTCGGCCCTCCATACCGGCTGGATCTGGAAGCGCTTGAACGGGAATGAAATCTCATTCTGGTGCTGTACCACGTAACGGGCAAAAGGTACGGTAAGGTCATACCTGAGGCCTTTCTCGCATACCTGGGGGGTGAGGGGCTTACTGCTGTCCACGTTCGCAAAGGCGTCACCGGAATTGAGGATGCGGAAAAGGAGTTTGTCTCCTTCCTCGCCGTACTTTCCAAGCAGAGTGGAGAGGTTCTCCATGGAGGGAGTCTGGATTTCCTGGTAGCCAAACGTGCGGAAAACGCTGCGGATTGTGTCGAATATATAGTTCCTGCGGGACATATCGGCCTGGCCGAAGTCACGGGTGCCCTTGGGTATGGATGGTTTCTGAATGGCCATTTCACAAAAATTTTGACAAAGTTACAATTTTTTGTGTTATCTTTGCATTCCACACAAGCGAGATTAGCTCAGTTGGTAGAGCGTTGGCTTCCCAAGCCGAAGGTCGCGAGTTCGAGACTCGTATCTCGCTCAGATAAAGATTTCCGCCCTGTCCCATTCACGGGCATATCTGAGGGCAAGATTCTCAACGTATTTCCAATACTTAGGGCCGTGGGCGTAAAGCTCCACGCCGTGCTTTATATCGGCCTCAATTCGGGCCTCATATTCCGGCTTAAGGGCCACTGTAATGCATTTTTTACCGCAGGTGAAGGTGGCTTCGGCGCGGGGCAGAGCCTCAGTATCGGCCACCTTTATGAGTCCGTGCCCAAGGGTGGAGCCGGTGCTGGCCTGAAGGCCGTCAAGGAGACAGCTTACCGGCGGAGTGCTGCCCGTATATGCAACAATGCCGATATGCCCCGAGAGGCCATCGGCATTAAAAATATCTTTCACGTAAAGGCCCATCTTGACACCCAGCATAGAATATATGCCGATGTGCCCGTGGAACTCATTGACAAGCTCTACAAGCTGCTTTTCCCTTTCATCTACCACTTTTCAATGGCTTTGAGGAGGAAGTAGCCGCCTAAAATCTGGATGGCTATTCCGGGCCAGCCGATGCGGACATCCTGGAGGGCGTAGAGGAAATCTCCGGTCAGGATGAACTCGAAGGTCATACCAATTAACTGGTATGAAAGCACCGCAAGTGCCACAGACCATATTGAGAAGCGCATTTTGCGGGCGATGAACGCTGCCGCAACGGCAAGGGAAACGCTCTTTACAAGGATAGCGGGTAGGGAAGCCACGGGAGGCATTCCAAACAGGGCGCAGTTCACAAGAGGGGAGAGCACCGCAGTGAGAAGCCCCACTTTCAAGCCGCATTTATAAGCGCCGATAAGCGTGAAAAAGTATATGGGCAGAAGCATGAGGCCGCCGTTAGGGATAAGGTGGCAAAGTTGAGGAATGGCTATATTGCCGATGATAAAAATCCCTGCAGCGAGGTATGTTCTTAATGAAGCAAAGCCGTACTTACTGTGTTGTAATGCTATAGATGTCATAGTTTCTTTTGGTTATCAGTGCAAAAATAGCAAAATATTGTTAACTTTGCAAGTTACTAAAACCAACCTATTATGACGCAGAGAAAAAAGCGTTGGGGTGACAGGTGGGACGCATACCGTCTCCGCGGCCTGGACCCCGTGCACGTGATGATGCCTTATCTGTTTGGCGAAAGAACCGCCAACGAGGCAGTTTTAGGGGAGACTTTTGACCTTACTGAGGTTGACAGGTACCTTTCAGAGAAAAACGCCCGGAATCCGGAATTCAAATACACCTGGTTCCATTTCATAACCGCAGCAGTTGCCAAGACCATATACCTCAGGCCCAAGATGAATTATTTCATCGCAGGGGGGCATTACTATGAGCGTGACTCAATCCAGGTGGCCTTCAACGTAAAGCGCAAATTCTCTGACGACGCTGAGGAATGTATGGCCAAGTTTGTCCTTGACACCGAGGGCGGCTCTCCCCTGGAGCAGGTGCACACCTATGTCCATAAACTTGTTACCAAGGTGCGCGGAGAAAACAAGGCCGTGGGCGTGGATGATCTTCTTAAGATTATAAGCCACCTGCCGCGTTTTGCCTGGCGCATAATGGCCTGGTGCCTCAGGAAGATGGAATATTACGGAATCTATCCCAAGGGCCTTGCCATTGACGATCCCACCTATTCCAGCGCATACCTCACCAACCTCGGCTCCATTAAGATGAATGCCGATTACCACCATCTTTTCAACTGCGGAACGGTGTCCTTCTTCGTGACAATCGGCGAGGTAAAGAAGATTCCCTACTATCTTGAAGACGGATCCTTTGAACTCAGGAACTCCATAAAACTGGGACTAACAATTGATGAGCGCATTGCCGACGGCTATTATTTTGCCAAAACTCTCCGCCTCATCCGCAAGATCTTCCAGAATCCGGAACTCCTTGACCTTCCTGCCGCAACTCCTATTGAAACAGATTAAAACCTATGAAATATCAGATTGATAACATTCCCGCTCCGTGGCTCGACAGTTACGGAGGAGTGAACCCGCATCTTGACTATTCTGAAAAAACCATATCGGAGGCAGTCCTTGAAACTGCCGCCAGGGAAAAAGACTTCCCGGCCCTCACATTTATGGGCAAGGCCACAAGTTACACCCGTCTTGCGCAGGAGATTGACAAGGTTGCCCGCAGTTTCTACGCCCTTGGCGTGAAGCCAGGCCAGAGAGTCCTTGTGTGCCTTCCCAATGTGCCTCAGGCCGTTTTCTGCCTCTATGGCCTTAACAGGATTGGCGCCATCCCCACTATGGTCCATCCGCTGTCGGCAGTGAGTGAACTCGCTTTCTATATGAAGGAGGCTTCCTGCGAGATTGCGGTTACCCTGGACCAGTTCTACGCCAAGTTCCTGGAGGTGAAAAAGCAAATTACCATAAAGAAACTGGTTATCTGCCACGTGTCCGATGAACTGAAGTTTCCCCTCAATATCGGCCAGGTAATTATGACAGAGCGTAAGTTCCCTAAGCTCCAGGTCAATGACTGCGATACTTCCTGGGCCGCTTTTATGTCAATGGGGGAGGATGTCACCGGGGATTATGTGGCTAAGAAGGATTACCGCTCGGAGGCCGTGGTCCTTTTCTCCGGCGGCACCACAGGCACAACAAAGGGCATTATGCTCAGCGACCTAAACTTCAACGCCCTGGCCTGGCAAACCGCCAATATGGCCCAGGAGGAGGTCCACCACTCCAAGATGCTGGCCGCTATGCCGGTGTTCCACGGCTTCGGGCTTGGCGTGTGCATCCACACCCTGCAGTTTATCGGCGGCACATCCATCCTTGTGCCCCGCTTCAACGTGAAGAGTTACGCGAAACTCATCCGTAAGACCCAGCCCAACTTCATCGCCGGCGTGCCCACCCTCTTTGAGGCAATCACCCGCAACCGCTATCTTGACGGGGCCGATCTTAGTTGCCTCAGGGGCGTTTTCTCCGGCGGAGACTCGCTCACTATTGAACTCAAGAAGAAGTTCGACGCCTTCCTTGCCGAGCATAACGCACGCGTACGTGTACGCGAGGGATATGGTACCACGGAATGCGTCACGGCCTGCTGCCTCACTCCCCACGACAAAGAGAAGGAAGGTTCAATAGGCATTCCTTTCCCCGATACATATTTCAAGATATGCAAGCCTGGCACCACGGAGGAAGTCCCTTACGGTGAAGAAGGCGAGATCTGCCTCACGGGCCCTTCGATGATGCTTGGTTACATAGGCCACGAGGAAGAGAACAGGCAGACTATGCAGGAGCACCCCGACGGCCACGTATGGCTCCACACCGGAGACCTTGGCAAGATGGACGAGGAAGGCTTTGTGTACTTCCGCCAGCGCATCAAGAGGATGATTGTGACAAGCGGCTACAACGTATATCCTTCCCAACTTGAGAACATCATTGAAGGCCATCCCGCCGTCCAGCGCAGTTGCGTGATCGGCGTTAAGGACGCCCTCAAGATGCAGAGGGTGAAGGCTTTCATCGTGCTGAAGGACGGCTATACCCCCAGCCCGGAGATAGAGGAAGAGTTAAGGGCATACTGCAAAAATCACATTGCTAAATACGCCCTTCCTTCAGAGTATGAGTTCCGTGATTCCCTTCCCACCACCCTTGTTGGCAAGGTGGCCTACACCAAACTCGAGGCCGAAGAAGCCGCCAAGGCTACGGCGTAATCCTTTCCTTCACGGCTTTCCGCCACTCCGCTACGGTCTTAGTCACGTTTAGCCCGCTATTCGTGACTTAGATGGTGGATTAAGGCGTGGATGGAAGTTATTTAATTGCCATAATCTGAAGATACTCCCCGGTGAGGCCGCCCTGGCCGTTCTGGGAATCGGCAATGAGGAGGAGCGCCTGCCTGCCGCCGGAAAGTTTGGGGCCAAGGCACATACCTTCATAGTTGGCAAGGTTGAGGGCCGATGTAACGATGCGTGTCACAATCTTTTTCTCAAGGATGCCGCCTTTGTCATTGAGGGGGTCCACAACGTAGAGCGTGCTGAGAGTGAATGCTCCCAGCGCTTTTTCTATGATGCTGCCGCCGGGGACCAGAACCTCCCTCTCAAGCATTATGAGGCGGCCGTCTTCAAGGACGGTCATAGCCGAAAGACCGTGGACATAGGCCTGGGCCGATGCTATCTGCTCATCCGTTGCCAGCGGCTGCCCCATCATATAGAGGTACCGGGCATCGGGATCAGTGCCTGAGAAGCGCTGGAGCCTTATGATTCTGTTATGAAGTCCTTCCTCCTTGAGGGACTTTTCCGTGGCTGCCCAGAAGAAGCCGCGGTCAGCGTCATATGCCAGGGCCTCGAAGCCGGCGTTTGGCTGGATGGCCTTAAGGTCCTCAGGGACTTCCAGGGCGCGGCCGGTAGGCTCTCCCTCGACGGTGTATTCGCGCACGGACTGGTCGGCCTCGGCACTCACATAGAGAGTGTTGGATGACGGCACGTAAACTATGTCTTCGTTGTCCTTGCCGCCTGCCTTGCCTGCATTTCCGGGCACTTCCTTGGCCTGGATGGTGCCCACAACGCCAGCATTGTCAATGGGAATGTTGAAAAGGTGGATGCCGCCGCCGGTGCTTTTGTCGTGGACAAGAGCATAGACATCGTCCTTGACGTGGGTGATGCCGGAGTATTCGCCGGAAGCCACGGGCATACGGTGCTGGCGGATGTATTCGGCCTTTATATCGGCCTGAGGGGCCGATTCTTCAACCTTTAAGGGCTCAAAACCGCCGTCCTTTTCAAGCCTTGCCGTCCAGAGGGAACCGTCGTCCATCTGGATGAATGCCACCATTGGATAGGTGTCTTCGTCTGCAAGTGTGTCCTTGAGATGGACCTTGCCGGAGACGCCGTCAAGGCTCTTTGCAAGAAGCGCCGGTTTGTTGTCAAGCGAATGGAGTTCCAGAGCCGTGGCCTTCAGGCCGGACGGAACCTTGAATTCCAGGTTGACGGAATGACGCCGTCGTCTTCATCGGCCTTGGACTGCCCAGCCGATACCCCGCAACTCCACACAGAGAGCCACGCCAGGAGCAGTCCCAGAACTTTTGCGCTCATCAGCCTTCCGCGTCTTCTTTGAGGGCCTTCTGGTAGCATTCGCGGCAGAGGGGCTCATAGGTGTCCTTCTCTCCCAGGACGACCAGTTTCTTGGAGGCCGACAGACGATGGGAGTGGTTTGCAAGCGCTCCGCATCTTACGCAAATGGCGTGCACCTTCTGTACGTCCTCAGCGATTGCCATAAGGCCGGGCATAGGGCCGAAGGGCTTGTCCATAAAGTCCGTGTCAAGACCTGCGATGATCACGCGTACGCCGCGTTTGTTGGCCAGTTCCTGGACTACGTCGATGATGCTTTCATCGAAGAACTGGGCTTCGTCAATGCCCACCACCTGGACATCGGGCTCTATCTGGAGCATCCTGGACGGGGATTTGATGGGGGTGCAGGAAATGCTGTGGGAATCGTGGGAAACCACATCAAGGTCTGAGTAACGCTTGTCTATGGTTGGTTTGAAAGTGGCTATCTTCTGCTTTGCAAACTGTGCCCTTTTGAGCCTTCTTATGAGTTCTTCCGTCTTTCCTGAGAACATCGACCCGCAAATAACCTCAATGCAGCCCGATTTTTTTGCATTTTCCAAAAACATTTCCGTAACTTTGTTAGTGTTGACTTATGCAAAGTTAGTCAATTATGGAGAAAAGTCAAACAGGAAAACTGTACATAGTTCCAACTCCGGTGGGAAATCTGGAAGATTTTACCTTCAGGGCAGTCAAAGTGCTGAAGGAGGCCGATCTTATATTGGCGGAAGACACCCGCACAACGTCCGTTCTCCTCAATCACTATGACATCCACGTTCCCTGCCAGAGCCATCACAAGTGGAACGAGCACCAGACCGTGGAGGCCGTGAAGGAGCGCATCCTGGGCGGGCTCAATGTGGCGCTTGTCTCAGATGCCGGCACTCCCGGAATATCAGACCCCGGATTCCTTCTTGCCCGTGCCTGCGCAGAAGCCGGAATTGAGGTCCAGACTCTTCCCGGGCCCACGGCCTGCATCCCTGCACTGGTTTCTTCAGGCCTTCCCTGTGACCGCTTTGCCTTTGAGGGCTTCCTGCCGCAGAAAAAGGGCCGCCAAACCCACCTGCAGGCCCTTTCCACGGAAACCAGGACTATGATTTTCTACGAATCTCCATACAGGCTTGTGAAAACTCTGGAGCAGTTTGCAGAGTACTTCGGCCCGGAGCGCCAGTGCTCCGTTGCCCGTGAAATCTCCAAGATGTTCGAGGAGCACCGCCGCGGCACACTTCAGGAAGTTGCCGCCTGGTTCCGTGAACACCAGCCAAAGGGAGAGATCGTGATTGTTGTTGCCGGTGCAGAACCGGAAAAATTATCTAAAAAGAAGCGTTATGGAAGAGGGGAAGAAGAAACGGAAAGCGCTTAGCGCCAGTTTCGTCACCGGGGCCATTGCCCTTGTCTTTCTTATTATAGGTTATGAGGTGGCCGTGTTTATCCACAAGGCCGCCGTTACCCGCATCGAGGCCAACCGGGACCATCCGGATACCGTGTATGTGTACGTGAATTCTGATGAGGATGGGGCGGAGGGAGAGACCCTTTCCGGAGCATTTGCCCGGACAGGGTTGCGAAGCAACGCGGAGGAAAGGGTCTCTCCCTCCGCTTCGCAGACTGTGCGTCATAACGCCAAACACAGTCCCGTTGTGGAGGCAGTGAGGGCCCGGTCCCGCAGGGTGGAGAGTTTCCGCTTCAACCCCAACACTGTGAGCGTTGAAGACCTCCAGCGGCTTGGATTCAGTGAGAAGCAGGCCCTGGCAATTGACAATTACAGGCTCAAGGGAGGCAGGTTCCGCCGCAAGGAGGACTTTGCAAAATCCTATGTGGTGGCAGACTCCGTCTATGACCGCCTTGAACCGTACATTACCATCCCAAAAATGGACATCAACAAGGCCGACAGCACGGAGCTATTGGACCTTCCCGGTATCGGCCCGTATTTTGCCGGCAAGATAGTGAGCTACCGCACCAGTCTCCGCGGCTATTCCACCCCGGAGCAGCTTATGGAAATCTATCACTTTGACCGTGAGAAGTATGACGGTCTGAAAGACCTTATAACCTGCTCAGACCCTGAGCCTTACCCCATCTGGACCCTATCGGAGGATGAACTTTCAAAGCACCCTCACATTTCCCGCACCGAGGCCCATTCCATTGTCCTTTACAGGGAGCACCACACGCCCTCCGAATGCACTTTCGAGGGGTTAAGGAAAGCCGGCACGCTCTCTCAGGAGCACGCCGGCAAACTATCACTTTGCAAACTGCAATCCGCCGCTGCCCCTAAGCCTTAATCCACCATTCTTAGTCACGTTTTAATGCCGTTTTTGCCCCTGGCGAGTACCTTCCGGTACTGAGCGTGTACGTTTAATGCCGTTTTTGCCCCTGGCGAGTACCTTCCGGTACTGAGCGTGTACGTTTAATGCCGTTTTTGCACACAGTGAGTACCCGGCGCCAGACTGGTCACAGTGCTCATTGCCGCCAATTCATCTAGAACGCCCAGAACTGGGATTTTCTGTACTGGCGGCAAGGATTTACGCTCAAAACGCCATTTCCTGCGCCGCGAATCCATAAAATGTTCATTGTGAGCGTTCTGTGAGGATTGGCGGCTAATGCGGTTTTGGACCGGTCCAAGAAAACGCTTCAAAACATGACTAAGACCGGCTCCATACACCATCTTAGTCACGAATAGCGGGCTAAACGTGACTAAGACTGTAGAACAGATATAAAAGGAGAATTAATCCTGAACCTTCACAAGGGCCTCGCGTATTTTGGCTTCAATTTCCTCTGCCAGTTCAGGGTTGTCCAGAATGAGGTTCTTGACGGCTTCACGGCCCTGGGCAAGTTTGGAGTCATTGTAACTGAACCATGAACCGGACTTCTGGATGATTCCAAGTTCTACGCCAAGGTCCACGATTTCTCCGCTGCGGGAGATGCCTTCTCCGAACACTATGTCGAATTCTGCCTTGCGGAAAGGCGGGGCCATCTTGTTTTTCACCACTTTCACCTTTACGTGGTTGCCGAGGGCGTCGTCGCCGTCCTTGATCTGGGTGGTGCGGCGGATATCCAGGCGCACGGATGCGTAGAACTTGAGGGCGTTGCCGCCGGTGGTGGTTTCGGGATTACCGAACATAATACCGATTTTCTCTCTCAACTGGTTGATGAAAATGCAGCAGGTTCCGGTTTTGGAGATGTTTGCGGTGAGTTTGCGGAGAGCCTGTGACATAAGGCGGGCCTGGAGGCCCACTTTGTTGTCTCCCATCTCTCCCTCGATCTCTGCGCGGGGGGTGAGGGCGGCAACCGAGTCAATGACCACGATGTCCACGGCGCCGCTGCGGATAAGGTTATCTGCAATCTCAAGGGCCTGCTCACCGTTATCCGGCTGGGAGATGAGGAGGGTGTCAAGATTCACGCCCAGGGACTTTGCATAGGTGCGGTCAAAGGCGTGCTCCGCGTCAATGATGGCGGCGATGCCGCCGGTTTTCTGGGCCTGTGCGATTGCGTGGATGGCCAGAGTGGTTTTACCTGAAGACTCAGGGCCGTAGATTTCCACGATCCTGCCTTTGGGATAACCGCCGATTCCAAGGGCGTGGTCCAGGGCTATTGAGCCGCTGGGGATAACCTGGGAGGCGTCCCATTCCGGCTGGTCCCCAAGTTTCATAATGGTTCCCTTGCCGTAGTCTTTCTCAATTTTGTCAATTGTTGCCTGAAGCGCCTTGAGTTTGGCTGCATTCATCTGGGCTCCGTCTGCTTCTTTTGCCATTTCTGTACTTGTTTTAATAAATTGCGGTCATCCTGCATCCGCATCTACAAAGATATGAAAAACTCTGATAAATATCAATCTTTTTTCTGAGTGCAAAATTAGCCCAACCTTGTGCCAAACCATTGCGCAATTGTGAAAAATTCAATTCAAATGTGTATTTTTGTGGTATGAAAGAACGTCTGCTGGGGAAAACGCCCGATGAACTTAAACAGATTGCCCTCCGGGCCGGCCTTCCGGCATTTGCCGGGAAGCAGATAGCCCGTTGGCTCTACGTAAGCCGCGTCAGGAGCATAGGGGAGATGACAAACCTCTCCAAGGCCGGCCGTGAAGCCCTGGATGCCATTGCGGAGGTTGGGCTGCAGGACCCCATAGACGTACAGGTATCGGCCGATGGAACGAAGAAGTACCTGTTCCCGGTGGCCGGTGATCCCGCAAATGCGGTTGAAGCAGTGATGATCCCGGACGCAGACCGGAAAACCCTCTGCGTCAGTTCCCAGGCGGGCTGCAAGATGGGCTGCAAGTTCTGCATGACGGGCCGCCAGGGCTTCCACGGAAACCTTTCCGCCGCCGATATCCTGTCCCAGTACTTCGCCATCCAAGAGGCGGGGGAACTTACCAACACCGTCTTTATGGGGATGGGTGAGCCCCTTGACAACTGGGAAGAGGTGAAAAGGGTGATAACGGTACTTACGGCCGATTGGGGCCTTGCCTGGAGCCCCAAGCGCATCACTCTCAGCACCATCGGCGTAATTCCTAACCTCCGGAAATTCCTGGAGGAGAGCAAGTGCCACCTTGCAGTGAGCCTTCACAATCCCTTCCCGGAGGAGCGCCTTGAGATGATGCCCGTCCAGAAGGCCTGGACAGCCGCGGAGGTGATCCGCCTTATAAAAACCTACGATTTCACCGGCCAGCGCCGCGTGAGTTTTGAATACACCGTCTTTGAGGGCTGGAACAACACTCCCCGTCACGCAGAGGCCCTTGTAAGGCTTCTGAGGGGCCTTGAGTGCCGCGTGAACCTCATCCGCTTTCACCGCATCCCGGATTTCCCGTACGGTCCGGCATCGGCCCGGGCAATGGAGGAGTTCCGCGATATGCTCACGGAGGGCGGTCTCACGGCCACCATCCGCGCATCCAGGGGAGAGGACATCTTCGCTGCGTGCGGCCTTCTTGCCGGAAAACACAACAACGGATGAGAAAACTTCTTGTCATATTTGTATCGGCCCTTGCTGCCACCTTAACGGCTATGGCGCAGGTACCAGCCGTCACTGAACCGTCGTCCTCAACCTTCGGCCTCAGCCCCTCCGACGAATCCTTCGTGAAGGAGATGCGCCACAGGATGGATTCCATCCGTAAGCACAGGCCCACCGTGGCCCTTGTCCTTTCCGGCGGCGGGGCGAAGGGTGCCGCAACCATCGGCGCCCTCCAGTATATGAAAAAGTACGATTTCCCCATAGATATCGTTGCCGGAACCAGCGTGGGCGGTCTGATTGGCGGTTTGTATGCCCTC
Organism: Bacteroidales bacterium; assembly: GCA_017451395.1. Taxonomy (GTDB): domain Bacteria; phylum Bacteroidota; class Bacteroidia; order Bacteroidales; family UBA932; genus Cryptobacteroides. The sequence goes on along the minus strand of JAFSPR010000127.1, from coordinate 7,964 downwards.
GGCTACAGCCCTGAAGAGCTTTATTCACTTATCCTTGAAACAGACTGGGACATGGCCCTCTCTGACAAAGTTGACAAGTCATACATCCCTTATTCAAAGATACGCTACAAGGAGAAATACCTCCTCTCCATACCTTTTTATTATCGTAAGGAGGATTACCTCCGCTCCATGGGTTCTGAGACATCTCTGTCGGACGGCCTCCCCAGAAAGTTCAGTCTTGGCGCATCGGATGCAAAAAACAACCTGATGGGAAGCCTTCCGTCTGGCTTTGTGTTTGGCCAGAACGTAAATCAGATATTCACTTCAAGGTCTGTTGGTTACAGTGACTCCCTGGATTTTGCGAAGCTTCCCATACCATTTGTGAGCGTAGCTACAGACATGGTCTCCTCCAAGGCCAAGATCTGGCATAGCGGCTCCATAAATACCGCCCTCCGGTCCACCATGTCCATCCCTGGCCTCTTTGTTCCGGTCCGAACGGACGGGATGGTGCTTGTAGACGGCGGCATGAGGAACAATTACCCCACCAATATCGTCAAGAAACTCGGTGCAGACATCGTGATAGGCATAGACCTGTCCGGAGACAGCCTTTCGGCCGATGATATCCATAACCTTGGAGACATTCTGGTCCAGTCCATGGACCTTTTCTCCAACGACGCCAGAGAGTACAATCTGCCCCTTCTGGATATCTCCATCCACCCTGACGTTACCGGCTACAATATGCTCAGCTTCACCCCCGAGGCCATGGAAGTCATGTATTGGAGAGGCTACCGCGCCGCCGCCGAAAAAACCCCTCAACTGGATTCCATCCGCCGAAAACTCGGGAAAAGCAAATTCTCGTATCAGGCTCACCGCGCTACCGATATCGGTCTGAATCCCGTTGTCATAGAGGATATAGACATTGTCGGCGTGCCCCAGAAGGAGGCCGATTACATTCGCTCAAGGATGTACATCAAGCCCGGATCAATAGTGAGTAAAAGGGTTATCGAGGAAGATGTGGCCAAGATTTTCGGCAGTGGAGCATACGAATACGTCAACTATGAACTCCGCGGCTCCAAGGAGCCCTACAGGTTAAGGATTATCTGCAAGAGGGGACCTATGCATCAGTTCGGCCTTGGCGTAAGGCTGGATTCCCAGGAACTTGTGAGCATACTCCTCAACGTGGGTCTCAATACCAACGCCATGAGCGGCCACTCGCTGGATTTTACCGGCCGAATCAGCACCAGCCCGTATGCTGAACTCCATTACGCGTACAACGCCCCCATCTTCGCCACTTTCAACGCAAGGGCGTTTGTGCGTTACACCAACAGCAACCGCTTCCTCTCCGGCAGCGACCGCTTCAACATTTCCTTCATCCAGGGTACCCAGGAACTGTATATGTCCAATATGCGCTGGTCCAACCTGGACGTGAAACTGGGTATTCAGAACCAGTTCCACAAGGTTATAAACGTCCTTTCCAGCGGGGCTCTGGGAGACTATCAGTATCCGGTGGAACTGAAGGACTATCCCGGCGCTTTCCTGACAGGCCGTGTGGAAACCCTGGACAACACCTATTTCCCCACCAAGGGCGTGTCGGCAGGATTCAGGGGAGACCTCTTCACCCGCGTCATCTACGAGGGTGAACCGGCCCTTTTCGGCGTTATGGCTGCGGATTTCACCGTGCCGGTGTCCATCGGCCGTTTTGCCCTCATTCCGCAGGGAAGTATGCGCCTTCTGTTCGGAGACGACATCCCCATCCAGTACGCAAACGTGATAGGCGGGGATATGTGGGGCCGATACGTTGACCAGCAGATCCCCTTCGTGGGCCTTGGCAATTCCGCATTCCGCCGCAACTGCCTTGCCATTGCCCGCCTGGACGCCCGTCTCCGCGTAGGGAACAACCATTACTTCACCCTGATGGGTAACGTCGGTTATGACTTTGTGGGATTCAATGAGTTTGCGGAAGGCGAATTCGTGAGCGGCGCCGGCCTCAGTTATGCCTACAATTCAATCTTCGGCCCCCTGAAACTGCAACTTCACTGGTCTTCCATAACCCAGAGGGTTGGCGCCTATCTCTCACTCGGTTACGTGTTCTAGCCTATGGAGTACTCCCGCAGCCTTTCCCGCCTGCAGCGCCTCTGCTCAAAGGCGGAGTATTGCAGGGCCGATATCTACCGCAAGGCCCTCCGTGACCTTGACGGTGATGCAGCAGAGGCAGCCCGGCTGGTGGATGAACTCATCCGTGACAGGTATGTGGACGATGCCCGGTATGCCCGGGCCTTTGCCCGCGAGAAAGCATCCCTGCAGGGCTGGGGCCCCGTGAAAATCCGCTTCCAGTTAAGGGCCAAGGGCGTTTCGGATGCCGTCATCACGGCCGCCCTTGAAGAGATTGAGAAGGCTTCGGCCGATGCAAGGCTCCGGCGCCTCCTTGAAGCCAAGACCAAAACCCTGGAAGGGGACCCCCAGTTCCGCCTCAAACTTCTCAAGTTCGGACTCTCCCGGGGGTATGAATACTCCCAGGTTGAGGATGCGCTTTGTTCTGTATTGAGAAGGGATTAAAAAAGGAAATGGCAGGGCCGTAAGCCGCTTTCTGTTTTTAAATCTGTCATTTATCTTCGCAACCTACCCCCCGGCATCAGGCGGGCAGCCCTCAACTGCCGGTATATTTGGTCTTGCAGGCCCGGATGCGTACCCGCTTTACGTCGCCGCAAAGCGTCGTGGGCTCTTACCCCGCGTTTTCACCCTTACCGGAGAAAAAAAAGAAAAACTCCGGCGGTTATTCTCTGTTACGCATTTTGAAGATTACTCCCCACTGTGCTTTCCACAGACGGGTGCCCTGTCCTGTGCGGACTTTCCTCGGTTTCCCGCGACAGATCGCTCTGCCATTTCCGGCCGCAAAATTAGTAAAAAGCGGATAAATCAACAAATAAATTCTAGGCCGTGGAGCTAACTCGTTTATTTACAGCTGTTTAAGCAAAAGAGGGTGCGGAAATTTCCGCACCCTCATCTATGTAAAATATTGATAATCAGATTATTAATTCCACGGACAGTTTACAGCCGTTCACGGATGGCCTTGGTGGCTTCCTCGTAGCCGGGCTTCTCAAGAAGGGCGAACATATTCTTCTTGTAGGCCTCTACGCCGGGCTGGTTGAAAGGATTCACGCCAAGGATGTAGGCGCTGATGCCGCAGGCAAACTCAAAGAAGTAGAGAAGGCCGCCAAGGTTGAAGGCATCCACAACCTCCATATTCACGGCAATCTGGGGCACGCCGCCGTCAATGTGGGCAAGTTGAGTTCCAAGTTCCGCCATATGGTTGCAGTGCTCCACGTGCTTTCCGGAGAGGAAGTTGAGCTGGTCAAGGTTCTGGTCATCGGCCTCAATCACAACGCTGCGCTGTGCGCGGTCAACGTGAAGGACGGTCTCGAACATGATGCGGGAGCCTTCCTGGATGAACTGACCCATTGAGTGGAGGTCTGCGGTATTGTTCACGCTGGCGGGATAGATGCCCTTGCCGTCCTTGCCCTCTGATTCTCCGTATAACTGCTTCCACCATTCGGCCACGTAGGTGAGTTTGGGGTTGTAGTTCACAAGGATTTCAGTACTCTTTCCAAGTTCGGAGTGCAGCAGGTTACGCATTGCGGCGTAGATGATGGCGGGGTTTTTCTCGCTCTTGATCTCAAGGCCCTTCAAGGCGTCAAGGGCGCCTGCAACAAGGGCGCGGATGTCGAATCCGGCTACGCAGATGGGGAGAAGGCCAACGGGAGTGAGCACGCTGAAACGGCCGCCTACGTTATCCGGAACCACAAAACTTACGTAGTTTTCCTGGGTGGAAAGGGTTTTGAGGGCGCCCTTCTTTGCATCTGTGATGGCAACAATGCGGTCTGCGGCTTCCTGCTTGCCGTATTTGCTTTCAAGGTACTGCTTCACCACGCGGAAAGCAACTGCGGGCTCAGTGGTGGTGCCGCTCTTGGAGATGACGATGCAGGCGGTGCTGCGCTCTGCGGCAAGGTCCATAAGTTCTGCAAGGTATTCCTCTGAGAGGTTGTTGCCGGCGAAGACCACCTCGGGGGCGTCCTTGCGCTTAAGCTGCTTTGCGAAGTTGTGGCTGAGGGCCTCCATAACGCATTTTGCGCCAAGGTATGAACCGCCGATGCCGATGGCGATGACAAGGTTTACACCCTTTTTCATCCATTTGTCACGGATGGCTTCATAGTCTTCAAGTTCGCGCTCCGAAATCTGGCGGGGGAGTTTCTTCCAGCCAAGGAAGTCGTTGCCGGCGCCGGTTTCATTTTTGAGAACGTCAAAGGCGTCAAAGGCCTTGGCTACATAGGATTCATACTTTGCTGCATCTACGAATGAGGAGCAGCCCTTTACATCTACTTTAATCATTGTTTATAGTGTTGTTGTTATATTCAATCTTGCGAATTTACGTAAAATCCCGGAATAATCCTTATCTTTGCATAGAAAATGAGACTGTCAAGAATCATACTTCCCGTAATCCTCATGTGCCTGAGCGCCTGCTCCGGCGCGCAGGTCAGGCATTACGGCGTGAAGGTGGTGAAAGAGTACCCCCACAGCCGTGACGCATATACCCAGGGCCTCTTTTTCAATGACGGCATCCTCTATGAGACCACCGGCCAGTACGGGGAAAGTTCCATCCGCACAGTAGACCTTCAGACCGGTAAGCCCATCCTCATCAAGCGCCTCAATGAGAAATACTTCGGGGAAGGCAGCTGCATCTTTGACGGAGACCTGTACGTTCTCACCTGGACCAACCGTGTGGCGTTCCGCTATAACCCTGATGGCCTTGAATACAAAAAGACCGTAGGTTACGGCAGGGAAGGCTGGGGCCTCACCACCAACGGCAAAAGCCTCATAGCCTCTGACGGCAGCTCCAACCTCTTTTTCCTGAACGCCAACCTCACCCTTGAAAAGAAACTCCAGGTTACCCTTAACGGCCGCCCACTCCGCAATCTCAATGAACTTGAATGGATTGACGGCAAGATCTGGGCAAACGTCTATCTCACGGATACAATAGTGGTGATAGATCCCCGCTCCGGCAAGGTAACCGCCACAATAGACTGTAAAGGCCTTCTCCCTGAAAAGGAAAAGCACCGTGACACTGATGTCCTCAACGGCATTGCCATTGACGCCAATGGCCATATCTACCTCACCGGCAAGAACTGGCCCAAACTCTATCAGATAGAACTGATTAAAAAATAACCCATTTCTGTTCCCAAACCCCTGGCCACCCTCGGCCGGGTAAGAGGGAGGGGCCCAAAGCCGCGCGCAGCGCTGCGCCTGGGAGGGGTCGCGAAGCGACGGTTTGGGAATAGATATGGGTTATGAAGACATACAGGGGTATCCGGAAGGTCCGGATTGAGATTACACCCTCATAACTTGATACGGTTGATACCGTCGTAAGGAAATGAAAAAAGAACTGCTTTTTGCTGCAGCGCTTGCGGTGCTGCCTCTCTGTGCAGGTGCGCAGGAAGAGAAGACGGAGCGTCTTGACTCCGTGGTAATATCGGCCTCACGTGCCGGTGACAAGACTCCCGTTACTCATACAGACGTTGGAAAAGATGCTCTGAGGGCCTCCAACCCGTCTTTTTCTCTGCCCATGGCCCTTGAACTCCTGCCGTCCGTGGTCACCTACAACGAGGGTGGCACCGGCCTTGGAAACTCCGCAATGACAATCCGCGGCAGCAAGGGCTCCCAGATCAACGTCACGCTGAACGGAATCACTCTCAACGACGCAGAGTCTCAGGAAGTCTTCTGGGTGAACATCCCCTCCATCACCGCCCTTGTTTCAGGCGTCCAGGTCCAGAGGGGCCTTGGAACCACTATGAGCGGGGCGGGGGACTTCGGGGCATCCATCAATATGAACACCGCCCTGGTGCAGCCTGACCCTTCGGGCCGATTATCCCTTTCCGCGGGCTCCTTCGGCACAAGGATGTTCCAGGGAAACGTCTCCACGGGCCTTCTTCCCGGAAGATGGTATATGGACCTTTTCATATCTACAAGCCACACGGACGGATATATACGCGGGGCAAACGTCGAGAGCGCATCGCTATTTGGCGTGCTTGGCTGGCTGGGGAAACGTAATTCCCTGAGGCTCACCCTCCTTCACGGCCAGCAGAGAAGCGGCATCACCTGGGATGGAATAGACCTTGAGCAGTATGAGAAGGACAGAAGGTACAACGGCGCCGGAGAGTACGTTGACGACAGCGGCAATGTCCGGTATTACCCCGGTCAGACGGATAACTACATCCAGACGCATCTGCAACTTAATTACACCCACTCCTTCACCGGCGCCCTCACCTGGACTTCCACCCTCAACTATACCCGCGGAGACGGCTACGACGAGTACTACAAGATGAACCGGAAACTCGCTTCCTTCGGCTTTCCCGGTGTCACGGAAGTGCCCGCCAAGAGCGATATGATCTACCGAAAGAAGATGGATAACGACCTCTGGGTGCTGAGTTCATCCCTCCGCTACAATGCCGGCCCCATCAGGGCTACGGCCGGGGTGAATCTCTCCCATTACCGCGGCGGCCACTTCGGGGAAGTCCTCTGGGTAAAGAGCCTTGAGGCGGCGGGAATCGGCCTTCAGGATAAGTTCCAGGGCTGGTATGACAATACGGGAATAAAGGCCGATGCAAGCGCCTTCGCCCGCGCCGAGTGGAGCCCCATTGACTGGCTCACCGCCTATGCGGACCTCCAGTACAGGACCATCAATTACACTATGGCCGGGCCCGACGACGACGGAGTGTCGCTGAACTATGCATCCGTCTGGCGCTTCTTCAATCCCCGCCTTGGCGTTACCTTTGAGAAAGGCCCGCACAGGGTGTTCCTCTCCGCGGCTGTCGGCCAGAGGGAGCCCGGAAGGGGAGACATCAAGGAGAACATAAAAGGGGAGGTGAGCCCCATAGAGCCGGAAAAGATGCTGGACGTGGAACTTGGCTACCGCCTGAGCCTGGAGCGGTTCACTTTCCAGGCCAACCTCTACGCCATGGAGTACAAGGATATGCTTCTTGAGACGGGCCGATTATCTAACGCCGGCTATGCCATAAAGGAGAATATGCCCAGGGCCTGGCGAAGGGGAATTGAACTCCAGGCCGCCTGGATGCCCGTGAGGTGGCTCGCCCTGGACGGAAACGCAACGCTCTCCATGAATCAGATCAAGGATTTCAGCTCCTACGTTCCCTACGACGACGATTCCGGAAGGATGTACCCCGTGAATTACGGCCTCACAACTATGCTCATGAGTCCAGGAGTCATTGGAATGGCAAGGGTACGCGTAATGCCCTGGAAGGGAGGAGAGGTTTCAATGAATGCGAAATTCGTTGGAAAACAGTACCTTGACAACTCCATGAGGGAGGAGATGGCCGTGCCGTTTTACTGGACCGCCGGGGCTTCCGTTTCCCACGGATTTAACTTCGGCCTTAAGTTAAGTGCCTACTTTAATAATATTTTTAACCGAATGTACTACGCCGCCGGATGGCGCTGGGAAAGTTACAATGAGGCGGAAAATGTTGTTTACAGCGGCATAGGAGTGTATCCCCAGCCTCCTGTAAACTTCATTGTCAAGGCTGAATATTCTTTTTAAAAAATTTTATTAATAAAAAAGTAGTTAAAAAATTTTTGTAGTTAGAAATATTTAGTTTATATTTGCATTAGCAAACGGGTGAAAGCTCCTTTGCAGGCAATAAACGCTTCTTCTAACCAACAAATTAACCTTCTAAGGTAAGAATACACTACTAACTAACCAAATAAAAGCTCGCTGTGAAGCGAGCTTTTATTATTTCAATAGATTTGGCCGGCGTTCCTTAGTGCGCTGGACAGCCTGTTCGTCCTGCCAGGCCTGGATGAGTTTGGGGTTGCCGGAAAGAAGGACGTCCGGGACCTTCCAGCCGTTGAATTCCGCGGGGCGGGTATAGACGGGAGGGGACACAAGACCGTCCTGGAAGGAGTCGGAGAGGGCCGAT
>JAFSPR010000126.1 GCA_017451395.1 Bacteroidales bacterium | reverse complement strand
TTCTTTTCCTCTACGGAACCGCGGCGGTCAATAACTTTTCCTTCAAAAAGCATAGCCTCTGAGAGGGTGGTCTTACCGCTGCGGGGTGCGCCAATCAAGACGACGTTGCGGATGTTTTTAGTAGTGTAAGCTTTCATTGTTATGTATTATGTTTTTGCGTTTTTCAGACGTAGTCTGCAAATATAGTCATTTTTCGCGCAAATACAATATTTTTCACCTTGACGGGCCGATTACCGATTACACCGCGGCGGCAAGTTTGCGGGCAAGGTCTAGGAAGGCCTCGGAGTCCGGGCGGTCCTGGAGGGCGGCGGGAGTGCCGGAGTCTGCGTCCTCGCGGATGGACTGGACAAGGGGAATCTGCCCAAGGAAGGGGATGTCGAGGTCACGGGCCATTTTCTCGCCGCCACCCTTGCCGAAGATGAAGTATTTCTCATCCGGGTGCTCCAGCGGGGTGAACCAGGACATATTCTCCACAAGGCCGAAGACGGGCTTCTGCACCTGGGGGTTACGGAACATATTCACGCCGCGGAGGACATCGGAGAGGGCAACGGCCTGGGGCGTTGTGACAATGACGGCACCCTCAACGGGAACGTCACCGATGAGCGTGATATGGATGTCGCCGGTTCCCGGGGGCATATCGATGAGGAGGAAGTCCAGGGGACCCCAGAGGGTTTGGAGAATGATCTGCTTAAGGGCTGTGGAGGCCATAGGGCCGCGCCAGATGAGCGCCTGCCCGGCGTTTGACACGTGGCCAACGGAGAGCCACTTGACGCCGTATTTTTCCACGGGGACAAAGAGGGTGTCTTCGGCGTCATTGCCGTACATTTCTATCTCCACGTCCTCCGTTCCCGTCATAGTGGGGATGGATGGGCCGTAGACATCGGCATCGGCAAGGCCAACCCTGTACCCCAGGCGGGCAAGCGCCACGGCAAGATTCACCGCAACGGTGCTTTTTCCTACGCCGCCCTTTCCGGATGCTATGCCGATAATATGGCGTACCTCACGGAGTTGCTCCAAATTGAACTCGATGCCCTTTTTGGCGGGCTTTGACGGCTCCTTCACAACGGAGTCTACCGTAATCTCGGTGCCACCGGGGGCGTGCCTGTAAAGGCAGGACTGAACGGCGCCTACAAGGTAGTTCTTAAGAGGGTCCGGGCGCTTTGGGAAAGCCAGGGTGACGTGGATGCTTCCATCCGTAACCTTCACGTCCTCAATCATTCCAAGCGCGGCCAGCGGAGCGTCACCTTTTGCGGGGTGAGTGACCTCTCCAAGCCAGGAAAGTATCTGATTTTTATCCATTTTCTCTATTATTTCCACAAAAATACGCAAAAAACACTAAATTTGTGAAAATAATTAGTTGCAGATGAAACGTATTCTTACCTTTATTGCCGCCCTTGCGGTGTGCACAGTGGCCGTGGCCGACGAAGGAATGTGGCTGCTTCCGCTCCTCAAACAACTCAACGGAAAAGACCTCCGCGCCGCGGGCTGCAAACTTACCCCGGAGCAGATCTACTCCATCAACAAAACCTCCCTCAAGGACGCCATCGTGCATTTTGGCGGCGGCTGCACCGGAGAGATGATCTCTGACCAGGGTCTTCTTGTCACCAACCACCACTGCGGTTACAGCAGCATCCAGGGCCTGTCCACGGATGAGCACAACTACCTTATGGACGGCTTCTGGGCCAAGTCCCTTGACCAGGAAATCCCCTGCCCGGGCCTTACCGTCACTTTCCTCGTGAGCATGGAAGACGTGACAAAGGTAATTGAGGATGGGACAAAATCGGTCGATGCAATTGAGGAAGAGGCAGAGAAAGCCAACCCCGGCTGCACGGCACAGGTTACAGGCTTCTACAACGACAACATCCATTATCTTATTATATACCGCACGTACAAGGACGTCCGCTTTGTTGGCGCTCCCCCGGCATCCATGGGTAAATTCGGCGGAGAGACCGACAACTGGATGTGGCCCCGTCACACCTGCGACTTCTCCATGTTCCGCGTATATGCCGATGAAGACAATATGCCCGCAGAGTACGACGACGATAACGTCCCCTACAAGCCCGCAAAGAGCCTGAAAGTGTCCCTGAAGGGCGTTAAGGAAGGCGACTACACTATGGTCATGGGCTATCCCGGCCGCACCCAGCGCTACCAGACCGCAGCCCAGCTTAAGGATATGATCGCAAACAACCGCATCCGCATAGACGCCCGCACCATCCGCCAGGACATCATGTGGGAGGAAATGATTGCCGATAAATCCGTCCAGCTCAAGTATGCCGACAAATACGCCGGCAGCGCCAACGGCTGGAAGAAGTGGCAGGGAGAGGAACTTGCGTTCAAGAACCTCGGAATCATCGGCCGTGAAGAGGCCAAGGAAGAGGCCCTGAAGGCCTGGATTGAGGCGGATCCCGCCCGCAAGGAAAAGTACGGAGATCCCGTGGCCGATATCGCGAAGCACGTCTATGCCACCGCCGATGCCTCCGCCGCCGTCAATAAGATTGTTGAAGGCCCCTATCAGATAGAACTTGTGCAGTTTGCAAGCGCCCTGCCCGGTCTTTTCCAACGCGGCCTGAGGTCCGGAAAAGATTCCACCGAAGCCCTTGAAAACGCCCGCGAGAGAATTAAGGAAGGCTACAGGGATTATGTGGTGAGCATTGACAAAAAGACCGCCGCGGCCCTTCTGGAGCACTACAGGAAAACCGCCGCTCCGGAGGATTACCTCAAGATCGGAGACCGCGATTTTGCCACCTTGGACATTCCCGCATATGTGGAGAATCTCTTTGCAACCAGCATTTTCACCTCGGAGGAAAAGGCCCTTGCCGCAACCATCGACGAGGCTATGCAGGATCCCGCAAGCGAACTTTCCCAGGCCATAATGAACGCCCTTATGGGTAAATACATGGCGGTTTACGCCACTCCTGACGCATCCTACGACACCGCCCGCAAGCACTTTGCCGCCGCCCTTATGGAGTGGCAGAACGGAAAGGCCATGTACCCGGACGCAAACTCCACAATGCGCCTCACCTACGGTCACGTTCTGCCCTACAGCCCCAAGGACGCCCTCAAATATGAGTACTACACCACCGCCCAGGGCCTCCTGGAGAAGGAAGATCCGGAAAACCCCGAGTTCATCCTTCCTGCAGGCATCAAGTCCCTCCTCCTTGCAAAGGATTACGGCAGGTGGGCTGCCAAGGACGGCACTCTCCGCACCTGCTTCCTCACCAACAACGACATAACCGGCGGTAACTCCGGCTCACCGGTGCTGGATGCAAAGGGCAATCTTATCGGCCTTGCATTTGACGGAAACTGGGAGAGCATGAGTTCCGACGTAATGTTCGAGCCCGCCCTCCAGAGGTGCATCTGCGTGGACATCCGCTACGTCCTGTGGCTTGTGGAGAAGTACGGAGGCGCCACCAATATCATCAACGAGATAACTTACGCAAAATAAACTATGAAGAAAGTATCTGCAGTTCTGGCGGCCCTTGGAATCTGCCTTTGCGCCTTTGCCCAGGAATCAAAGATCCTGGAAGACTGGGACGACCAGATTGAGAGCAGGGAGGACGATTTCCTGTCTTCGTTCGTTTACACCAACTTCACCTACAACAATTTCCTTGGTGCCGGAGAAGGCGTTAATCCTAATGGCTGGGGGCTTAATTTCTCTGCCCTCCACATTGGTTTCACCCCCTGGAAAAACGGCCGGTTCACCCTTGGTCTTCTGGAAATGTCCTTCGATTTTGGCTTCCTGAAGCCCGGCTACAGTTTTGCCGTTATCAACAATGCAATTGAAGTCGGGCCTTCGGTTGTGGAAAGCAAGAACAACTATACCAATATAGCCTACACTTTCCCCTTGGGCTATATCCAGAATTTCGGTGATTCAAAGTGGTCTGCCGCAATCCTGGCAAGCCCCGGTTTTGGATGGGACACCTACAAGAATGAGTGGGTGTCGAACAATATCCGCCACACAGAAAACCTCCGCATTAACCGCGGCGGCGGCTATTTCCATCTTGACGTGAAGGCTATGATCTGGTACGACTACGTAGGATTCGTAGCCCGCTACGCCTTCCCCAAGGGCTTCCTGGGCCCGGGAATTGTCTCTGCAGGTATTTCCTTAAGAATCTAAAACAAACTGGGTTCCAGTTCTTTAACGTGAAAACTTTTCCGGTGCCAGGGCGTATAGCCGTGGCGCCGGATTGCTTCTATATGCTCTGCCGTAGGGTAGCCCATATTGCGGTCCCAGCCGTACTGAGGGTACTCCTGGGCAATTTTTCGCATAAAGTCGTCACGATAGGTTTTGGCAAGGACTGAGGCCGCTGCAATGCTGGCATATGTGGCGTCTCCGTGAACCACGGTCTGGAAATCCTTGAAGCCGTAGCCCTCAAACGACCGGAACTTATTGCCGTCAATGAGGAGGAATGCCGGCCTGGGGCTTAGCCTTTGAACGGCCCTCTGCATACCTGTGACCGATGCCCATAAGATATTCAGTTCATCTATTTCCCGGGCCGATACAGCCTCAACAGCCCAGGCAATTGCCTCCTTTTCAATGATTGGCCTCAGTTCCTCGCGAGCCTTTTCAGTCATCTGTTTGGAGTCATTGAGGAGCGGATGGAAGAAGTCCGGGGGAAGGATCACCGCGGCTGCGTACACAGGCCCGGCCAATGGGCCGCGGCCGGCTTCGTCGCAGCCGGCTTCCAGCCTTCCGGGCTCAAGATATGGCTTCAGATTGGGTTTCATTCCCCTTTCTTACGGAAGACCATAAGGCCGATGGCTGCTGCCAGCATCAGTAGAAGCAGCAGGGATGCTATGAGAGACACCGTGGCGCCGGTCTTGTAACTCCGGGGAGCAAAGCGCATCACTACCTCGTGGTCTCCGGCGGGAAGGATGGCTCCGCGGAGGGTCCAATCGGCCCTGAAGATATTAAGGGGCTTGCCGTCAACGGTGGCGGTCCAGCCGTTAGGGTAGTAGACTTCGCTGAAAACGGCCACGCGGTCCTGAGGGGTGGAGTAACGGTAACGGACCTCATTGGGGGTGTAGGAGGTCATTTCCAGATTCCCGGTCAAGCCGGGAATGACGGTGGGGGCGTCCGGCACTGACCGGGCGTCTACAATTGCCTGGGTCCTCAGATCCACCTGGCCGATAAGGGCAATCTCCTCGTCCGGAGTGGCGGCGGGGACAACGCTGTCCACAAACCACGCGGGCCCGAAGGCGGCGTAGTTCTCGACGGGCGGATATTTGTCGTCCACAATGAGATAACGCGTATTGAGGGCGTTGAGGACAGGGGTTTTATCGGCCATGTAAGAGGCAATGTCGTCAAGGGTTTCGGCATCACCGAGGGCCTTGTAGAGGCCATTGATCTCACCGGTAAGATAGTGGTCTATGAGGTCCTGGTAACGCTGCAGTTTTGCAGGGGAATAACCGCCTACATTTTTGTGCCGATAACTGGGCACGGAACTGTTGAAAACATTCACTGTTATATCCAGGACACGGTACTGAGGGTCCCCGTCCTCAAGGATAATCTTGTCCACGGGGCGCTCGGCGAAGGGCTTGTTGAAGTCCTTGGGGGTCACAAAATCATCGGCATTGAGGTAGCGCTTTCCTGCGGCAAAAAGGTCTATTGCGGCAAGAAGGCAGATGCCGGCTGCGGCCATCCACTTGCGTCCCTTTTGGTTAACCGCCCAGAAAAGAAGGCCGAACGAGGCAAGGATAAGAAGAAGCGAGCGGATTGCATCGGCCCTGAAGAGCGCGATGCGGTCTTTTATAAGCGCATCCACCAGAATATCCTGCATACTTTCGTCGGAGGCTCCGGAGAAAGTGCCGAACATTCCCGGGGCCAGCCAGCACAGGAAACAGAAGCCGCCGGTGACCGCCAGGGCTATCCAGCCGGCCTTAAATAGTTCTTTTTTACTATATACCCCACGGACTATACGGTCCAGCGTGAGAAAGCCAAGAGCCGGCAGGGACACCTGGAGCACCACAAGCGCCATAGATACCGTCCTGAACTTGTTGTAAAGCGGCAGATACTTGAAGCAGAACGCCGTAAACGCCATGAAATGACTTCCTACGGCCATCAGGATGGCTACTATTGTTGCGGCAAGGAGCCACCATTTTTCCCTGCCTTTGTAAAGCCCAAGACCCAGTACAAAGAGGAAGATGGCAATTGCGCCCATATACATGGGGCCGGCCGTGAAAGGCTGGGGGCCCCAGTAAAGGGGCAGCGCCTTTGCGGTCTCGCGGAGGTTCTTCTGGCCGTATTTCTTAAGGAGTTTTATGGTCTCCGACTTATCCGGATTCACGGCGCCGGAGGAAGATCCGCCGTTGAAATTGGGGATGAGCATATTGGGAAGTTCTTCCCAGCCGTAACTCCAGGCCGTGGCGTAATCAAGGTCCAGGCCCTTTGAGTTGGCGCCTTCCTTTGAAAGTTCGGAACCGCCCCTCATAGTGTTGGGGGTGTATTTTGCCAGCGGCAGAAGTTTGTTCACATTGGTTGCGATGCCCGCACCGCCAAGCACCAGAAGAAGGGCCGATGCCACGAAGAACCGCTTCCACTCCTTGCTCTTGATGGTGTGAATGAACTCCGCCACGGCGTACAGCAACACCATTATGGCAAGGTAGTAGGTAATCTGCTGATGGTTGGCCTTGATCTGCATGCTGAGGGCAAGGCCGAAGAGGGTGGCGCCAAGGAGCGGCCTTTTGTCCTTATAGGTGTACACCAGAGCGGCCAGGACCCAGGGCATAAAGGCTATAGCCTGCATCTTTGTGTTGTGCCCCACCTGGATAATCTGGAAATTGTAACTGCAGAAGGCTACGGCAATTGCGCCGCCAATGGCCACAGGCCAGCTTACTCCCAGAGCCAGAAACAGTAAAAACGCGCCCAGAAGAGTCACAAACAGGTATGTGGCCGGGCGCTTACCAAGCATAAGGAGCTTGTACATCCACTGCGTGCAGTCTCCCTTTGTGGGTGCGGCAATTGCCGTTGTTGGCATACCGCCAAACATGGAGTCGGACCAGTACGCGGGGTCATCGGGGTGGGCCTTGTTCCACTGAGTCATCTCATGGGACATGCCGATGTAACCGGAGATATCACTCTGGTTAACTATCTTTCCTTCAAGCACTTTTGGCACAAAGCCGTAACTCAGCGCAAGGAAAAGCACCACAACGCCAACTGCTGCGGCTATCTTTTTCACAATGGGATTATTCATTTTCTGTAACTTTTCTTAGGAGGGCCGCAAGGGAATGGGTTGTAGCGCGGCGTGAATACTGGCCGATTTCGCCTTTTGTCTCCGGAACACCGCCGTCACGGTGCTGCCTAAAGGCGTTTTCAAGGAAGTCCCGCATAGCGGTTTCATTGTTCCAATCGGCCGTAATGCCGGCTTTTGCATCACCGATTACTCGGGCCATGGCGCCGTCTTCCTGGCCTATCCCAAGGATGGGACGGCGCGAAGCCAGGTACTCGAAGAGTTTTCCGGGAAGGATGGGCCTGTACAGGGGGTCGTTCCTCAGAGGCAGTATAAGGATGCTGGCCGATCTTTGCTCCCTCACAGCCGTGGCGTGGTCCGTGGGGCCAAGGGCCACTATATTATTCTCCAGACCAGCCGCTTTTATGGCTTCCAGCACTTCCCTGTCCACTTTTCCCAAAAGGCGGAGGCGGAGTTCTTCCCTGAATCCCGGCACAGAGGCGGCCATCTCTCCCAGCACTTTCCACAGGGTGAAAGGATTGCCGTCGGCCGCAAAAAGACCGGTGTGGGTTATGTTGAAACGGGTGTCGGCCTTGGGGGCGGGGCCTGTGAAATCTTCTTCGTCGTACCCGTTGGTTATCATTGCGACGGGCGTTTTTGTCTGGGCCTCAAACTCCTCCTTCACCAGAGGGGTGCAGGTGAGGACAGTGGAGCATTCGTCCAGCACGGCCTGCTCCTGGGCTCGGAGTTTCCGCCAGGTGGCTGCGGTCATGGGAAGGTATCTCAGGTAATACATCCTGCTCCATGGATCACGGAAATCAGGAATCCAGGGAATGCCCGTTTTCTTATGGAGTTTCTGGCCGATAAGATGCACCGAATGAGGCGGCCCAGTGGTGACAATGGCGTCTACAGGGTGCTCCTGAAGGTATTGTGACAGCGTTTTTACGCTTGGCTTCACCCAGCCAACGCGGGGGTCCGGGATAAACAGATTTGCCCTTATCCAAAGGCTCAGGCGCTGCTTGAAGGTCTTTTTGCCGCTGGAAATCTCAGTTACCTGAGTGCTTTTGGCTCCCGTAAGTTTGCGGTATGCGACATAGGGTTCCCAGATGCGGCCGCGGAGAACCTCAACATCGGCAGGAACTTCTGCTCCAAGACTCGGATCTAGCGCGGGGTAATCGGCATTCTCCGGAGCAAAAACCACCGGCTCCCAGCCCTCTGAGGGCAGGTACTTCACAAATTTCACCCAGCGCTGCACACCGGAACCGCCTGACGGCGGCCAATAATACGATATTACAAGTACGCGGCGCATCAGATTCCCAGTTCCTCCTTCATTGCCC
>JAFSPR010000125.1 GCA_017451395.1 Bacteroidales bacterium | reverse complement strand
GAGAGGCTCCCCGCCGGTGACATTGATCATCACCCTGTGAGGGTCCGTTTCCCGTGCAATGCTGTCAAGAACCGGCAGGAAATCCTTCAGAGGCATGTCTTTCAAGGCCGATTCCACCCGGCAGTCACTTCCGCAGTGCCGGCAGCGGAGATTGCACCTCAAGGTACATTCCCAAAACAGCGCAGTCAGGGGATGTTCCCTGATTACGCCGTTTATCATGGGCCGGGAAAGTTCCAGCCCTATTCTGTGCCGTAAGGAAAGCATTACTGTTGCTCTTCCCCCTGAGATAATTCCATTTTACCGGAGAAAGAGATCGTGAAAGCCCCTTCATACCAATTTCCGCTTCCCTTCCTGGTCTGTTCGACAGTAATGGCATCCTTGCCTATTTCAACGGAATCAAACTGCCCGCCGTTTTCCGGACCATCTACATCTTCAAGGAGAATGGAATACTCATCCCTCTCCCACAAGGGGAACATATAATCTTCCATGGGGGAGTTTATTTTCCCATCTGAATCCGTGGTGAACACCTGGTTCTCATATTGCTTCTGCCCGTTGTTATCCGTATATACATAACGCTTGAAGGTTGCCTTGATTCCGGGGATGGGCTCGTTAGTGAGTTCAGATGAGACTTCTCCAATAATCACATAATCGGCATGAGGCTGACCATATTCTGCCACCATATCACGGTATGGATCCGGATTGTCTGGATTATTTGACGGTGTGCACCCAAAACCCAGCATGGAGAGTATTGCCCCTGCAATGATTTCATACAGATGTTTTACTTTTGCTTTCATACGCCTATAAGATGCAATAATAGAGGGTTTTGTTGCGATTACGGGTGCACCAGGGTGCCCACTTTTTCACCGGAGAGGAGTTTTGTGAGATTGCCGGTGGCGTTCATATCGAACACGATGATGGGCATCTTGCCGTCACTGCAGAGGGCATAGGCGGTCTGGTCCATCACCTTGAGGTGCTTGGAAATAGCCTCGTCGAAGGAGAGTTCATCGTACTTAGTGGCCGATGGATCTTTCTCCGGGTCTGCGGTGTAGACGCCGTCTACGCGGGTGCCTTTGAGGAGGGCATCGGCCCCAATCTCAAGGGCGCGAAGCGCTGCGCCGCTGTCTGTGGTGAAGAAGGGGTTTCCGGTGCCGCCGGCGATGAGGGCCACGCCGCCGCGTTCCATAAGTTTCACGGCTTCATCCCTCATATAATACTTTGCGTGGGGCTCCATGGGGGTTGAGGTAAAGACCTCTGCATCAACGCCTTCCGCTTTAATAAACATCTTGAGGGCCAGGGCGTTGATGACGGTTGCCAGCATTCCCATCTTGTCTCCGTCAACCCTGTCGAAGCCCTTGCCTACGCCCTGAAGGCCGCGGAAAATGTTCCCGCCGCCATTAACTATAGCTATCTGAAGGCCGGCCTTTGCTGCCGATGCCACTTCCTTTGCATATTTTTCCAGCCACTGGGTGTCAAGGCCTTTGCCGGCGGGGCCGCCGAGGCTTTCTCCGGAGAGTTTGAGAAGAACGCGTTTGTACATATTCTGAAGTTTTAATGTCAAACAAAAGTACCGAAATATTGGTAAACTTCCAAGAAAGATTCCTATATTTGTGAACTGGAAACAAATTTAACTAAACTATAATGGCTAATTTTTTAACCTCATCCATCGGCAAGAAGTTCATCCAGAGCGTAAGCGGTGCTTTCCTGGTGATTTTCCTCCTTCTCCACGGTACCATCAACTTCTTCTCCGTAATCGACTCACTTAAAGGTAATTTCGGCAAGGTTGCAGCTGACGCCTTCCCCTATACTCACGGAGACGGCTGGTTCCAGCTTGGCTGCGACTTCATGTCCTCCCCCGTCATCACCATCATGGTTCCCATTCTGGCCCTTGGCTTTATGATCCACATCATCTACGGCTGCTGGCTCAGTTATGAGAACGTAGTGAAGCGCGGTGGCCTCAAGCGCTATGAGGTTGCCTCCAAGGCAAAGAACGACAGCTGGAGCGCCAAGAATATGGCAGTCCTCGGAATCATCATCCTTGGTTTCCTTGCCTTCCACCTCACCCACTTCTGGGCGAAGATGCAGCTTCAGGAATTCATGGGCGGAGAGGCGGAGAACCCCTACTTCCTTCTCCTCAACACCTTCCGTCACTGGTGGGTACTTGCCCTCTACATCGTGTGGTTCATAGCCATCTGGCTGCACCTCAACCACGGTTTCTGGAGCATGTTCCAGACCATCGGCTGGAATAACAAGAAGTGGCTGAAGCGCCTTAAGGTAATCGGCACCATCGTTGCCACCCTTATCATCCTGCTCTTCCTCTGCACCGCCGTTAACGCCTACATCGAGGCACACTACGTAACTGCTTCCGCAGAGTGGACAGCACCCCTTCTTGCAAAATTTTAAAAAAAGTCTTGCATTTTAAAAATCTATTCTCCATCTTTGTAACAGAATGAGAATGAGCAACAATAACAACTGGTGGCGCACTTACAGTTTAACCCTGTAAGTCGCTTTGCCGTAGTTATATGTATAGAATGGCCTGCTGACTTACAGCAGGCCATTTTTTTGTGATTTATGGTTTGAAAACAAGGTCTGACGGACAAAACTTTTTCGACCGTTTGATGTTTTGAAAACAAGGTCTGACGGACAAAACTTTTTCGACTATGGAGAAAAAGTTTTAGTCCGGAAGACCGAAAACAAAAGAACAAGAAAACAATTAATCTTTATAATAATAGTAGTTATGCGACAGAAAAAGTACCTGCTCCCGGAGAGCGAAATCCCCACCCATTTCTTCAACATCCAGGCAATCATGCCCAACAAGCCGCTGCCTTTCCTTAACCCCGCAACCAAGCAGCCGCTGAAGCCCGAAGACCTCTACCCCATCTTCTGCAAGGCCTGCGCCGACCAGGAACTGAACCAGACGGACGAGTGGATCCCTATCCCGGAGCCCATCCGCGAGCAATATGCCGCATACCGCTGCACGCCACTTGTACGCGCCTATGAACTTGAGGAAGCGCTGGGCACCCCTGCACACATCTACTTCAAGAACGAGAGCGTGAGCCCGGCAGGCAGCCACAAACTCAATTCCGCAATAGCCCAGGCATACTATGCCAAGGAACAGGGAATCACCAACCTCACCACGGAAACCGGTGCTGGACAGTGGGGCGGAGCGCTCAGTTATGCCACCAAGAAATTCGGCATAGACTGCGCAGTTTATATGGTTAAGGTAAGTTATGAGCAGAAGCCCTACAGGCGCTCCATTATGCAGACTTTCGGCGCCGCCATCACCCCTTCCCCTTCAATGAGTACCCGTGCCGGTAAGGACATCATCACCCGCAACCCCAACGACCAGGGTTCCCTTGGCTGCGCTATCTCCGAGGCCATCGAACTTGCCGTAAGCACCCCTAACTGCAAGTATGCCCTTGGCTCGGTGCTCAACCACGTTTGCCTGCACCAGAGTATTATCGGCCTTGAAGCGGAAAAGCAGATGGAACTTGCCGGTGAATATCCGGACATAGTGATTGCCTGCTTCGGCGGCGGATCAAACTTCTCCGGCATTGCATATCCCTTCATGCGTCACAACATCCAGGACGGCAAGAAGACCCGCTTCATTGCGGCAGAGCCTTATTCCTGCCCCAAACTCACCAGAGGTAAATTCGAGTACGACTTTGGCGATGAGGCCGGTATGACACCCCTCCTTCCCATGTACACTCTCGGCCACACCTTCAAGCCTGCTTCCATCCACGCTGGAGGCCTCAGGTATCACGGCGCAGGCGTTATCCTTTCACAACTTATGAAGGACGGCTTTATGGAGGCTGTGGACATTGAGCAGAAGGATTCCTTCGCGGCAGGTGTGCTGTTTGCCCGCACAGAAGGCATCATCCCCGCCCCGGAAAGTTGCCACGCAATTGCAGCCACCATCCAGGAGGCCCTGAAATGCAAGGAGACAGGTGAAGCCAAGACCATCCTCTTCAACCTCTCAGGCCACGGATTTGTGGATATGGCCGCCTACGACCAATACTTCTCCGGCGAAATGCAGAACTACCACGTCTCCGACGAAGACCTGGCAAAGTTCATCAAGAGTGCCGATGCTCTTAACAAATAATTGAACGGGAAAGGGCCTCCGGATTGGGGGCCTCTCCTGTAAAGAGACTGTAACCGGCCACCGCCTGGTGGAGAATCCACCGAAGGCCGCTGATGTATTTGCAGCACGGGGCCGATGAAAGTGACGGGCGCTTGTACTCCGCCTCAAGGACCACGGCTCCATCAAGCGGCATTCCCGGCACAACGGGGACTCCTCCGGGGATGGTGTAGATGACAAGGTCCGGGGTAAGCGTGGCAATCTCATCCAGATGAACGGCCTTACACGAATGGGCGGCTGCAAGCGCGGCTGCCTTTTCGTATGTGCGGTTG
This sequence comes from Bacteroidales bacterium, assembly GCA_017451395.1. GTDB lineage: Bacteria > Bacteroidota > Bacteroidia > Bacteroidales > UBA932 > Cryptobacteroides. The sequence goes on along the minus strand of JAFSPR010000125.1, from coordinate 13,739 downwards.
GCTATGGTGATAGTTTCGGAGCCAAGGATTTTTGCACCCACAACTGCAGCCATCGCGGCCCCGCCGGCACCGATGACAAGCGTATCAGAAGGCAGAAAGCCGGTTTCACGGACAGCGCCCACAACACCGTCAACATCCGTGTTGTAGCCGTGAAGAAGGCCGTCCGTGGCCTTTACCACAAGATTCACTGCGCCGCACTCCCTTGCTCCGGCGGAAAGGACATCCACAGCCCTGAAAGCGTCCTGCTTGTAGGGAGCGGTCACGTTGATGCCGTGATAATCGGCTAAAAAACGCGCCCAGGCCTCATCGAATGGGGCATCTATGAGGTCGTAGGGGTATCGGCCTTCATAAGCCGCAGTAAAAAGGCGGGGACTGAGGGAACCCGCTACAGGATGGCCGATGAGCGCAAAGCGTTTCATTTCCTAAAGAAGATTTGGCTTATGTAACACCACAGCCCGGTTACGGCCTCGGACAGGATCTGGGCCTCGTGGTTGAGGGTGGCGTAAATCATTCCGCTGCCCATAGGGATATCGTAGAGGGCCTGCATAACCGTTGCCACGGCCCCGTGATATGCCCCGAAGCCTCCGGGGACAGGGATGAGCGTAGAGATGCTGCCGGTTACCATAAGGCCGAAGGCATCGGCCGAAGTAAGGGAGGTAAAAGGTTCTATATCATTGAGAGCCCACACTATCAGGGCACTGGTGAGCCAGAAACTAACCCAGATTGATACCGTGTAAAGGAGAAAGAGCCAGGGCCTTTCCAGTTTGCCGATTGTAGTGAGCCCGCGGCCGATGCCGCAGATAAAATTCCAGGCTTTTTCCCATAAGCCGCCGCGGTCCTGCATCTTACGGCAAAGGAGGATAAAGGCGGCGGAGAGGGCTATACCGGCCACAAGAGTCCAGGTCATTACTCCGCCTCCAATTTGCAGGTTGTCCTTCATTATGCCCCAGGAGCCGGCCAGGAAGATGACGGCGCAAATGACGAGGATAATGGCATCCACGGCTTTTTCGGCCAGATATGCGCCGATTGCCGCGTCTACCGAGATGTGTCTCCGGCCATCGGCCCCCTTGCCGGAATCCTTCACTATATAGCCGATTTTTATGGCCTCACCAAGTTTTGGAAGCACCAGATTGGCGATGAATCCTATTCCATAGGCATTTACGACGTCGGTTTTGGTGATGGTGGGATCAAGTGGCTTTATAAGCATATGCCACCGGAGGCCCCTCACGGCTATGAAAATGCAGCCGACCACGAAGGACAGCGCCACGTAAATCCACTTGCAGGTACGGAGAGCGGCAAGAAACTCCTTCCAGTCTATAGCCTTGACGCAAAACCACACCAGGACCGCTGCTACGGCGGTCCAGAAGAGGGACTTGAGGATATTTTTGACTTTATTGTCCATCGGCCCCACAAAGGTAATGGAAAATCCGCAAATAATGGTTAATTTTGTAGGTAATCTGACCTCATATGAAATCTATCTTAGGCATAGGCAACGCCCTTACAGACATCCTTGCCGTCCTCCCGGACGACACTCTCCTCAAGAAATTCCACCTCCCGCTTGGCAGTATGCAGCACGTGGATATGGAAACAGGAGACCGTATCTGGGAAGAACTCAAGCACTACGGCGTCAAATACGTTCCCGGCGGCAGCGCGGCAAACACCATCACCTGCACGGCAATCTTCGGGATGGAGTCCGGCTTTCTTGGGAAAATCGGCAACGATGACCTTGGAAACCTCTTCAAGAGCACTATGGAGCAGTACGGAGTGAAGGCCCAGATGCTCTACTCCGAGAAATCTTCGGGCCGATGCATGGTCTTTATCACCGGCGCCAACGCAGAGCGCACTTTTGCCGATTATATGGGGGCCACGCTGGAACTTGGCCCCGACGACCTGGATGCATCATTTTTTGAAGGCTTTGACTACTTCCACATTGAGGGCTATCTGGTGCAGAACCAGGAGCTTATCTCTAAGGCTGCACGTCTTGCAAAGGCAGCGGGATGTATCATTTCCATAGATATGGCTTCCTACAATGTGGTTGAATCCAATGATGCATTTTTCCACAATCTGGTAGAAAACTACGTGGACATTGTGTTTGCAAATGAGTCCGAAGCCAAGGCATTCACCAAGATGGAACCCCGCGAAGCAATCGATGAACTTGCACGCCACTGCTCCATTGCTGTAGTGAAGGTGGGCAAGGCCGGGTCTATGGTAAAGTCCGGAGATGAATACTACTTCATAGAACCCTGGCCCGCAAATCCCATTGACGCCACTGGTGCAGGAGACACCTATGCCGCAGGTTTCCTCTACGCCCACTCGCTGGGAATGCCGCTACTTGTGTGCGGCCAGATTGGCTCCATCATTGCCGCAAAGGTTGTTGAAGTGATCGGTACCAAGATTGACATTCCCCGCTGGAGAGAAGCGAAGGACGAGATCCGCGCCCTCATAGCAGCAAATTCCAATGATCCCCTGCCTCCACTGAACTGATGAAAAAGTATCTTATAGTTTTCCTGATATCCATGGTGCCGCTCATAGAACTTCGCGGCGCCATTCCCTATGCCGTGGGCTTTGGGCTTCCCATAGTGCCCTCCATCATTGTTTCCGTGCTGGGAAACATGCTGCCAGTGCCGTTCATATTCCTTTTTGCCCGGCGTATACTGGACTGGGGCAAGGACAAGAAAGTGATAGGCGGCTTTTGCCGCTGGTGCCTTGAAAAAGGAGAGAAGGGCGGCCGCAAACTTGAGGCCAAGGCCGGCGCCGGGCTGTATGTAGCCCTGCTGCTGTTTGTGGGAATTCCCCTCCCCGGCACAGGCGCCTGGACCGGCACGCTTGCCGCCAGCATCCTGGATATGGACTTCAAGAAAAGCGTACTGTACGTACTCCTTGGGGTTCTTCTAGCCGGTGTCATAATGCTTGCCGCCTCCCTCGGCGTCTTCGGCGCCATAGACCTCCTGCACTAGAGCCGCGTTCCGGGCCGCGCAAGGGCCGCCGTGGACCGCGTCGGGCCGTGTCGGCCCTGTGGTGTGCCGCGTCGGGCCGTGGACCTGGTCCAGCCACCGATGGTTGCGTGGAGATAAATCATTGATTATGAGCAACTTATACAAAAGAGGGTGCGGCATTTATCGCACCCTCTTTTGCATAAACACCTCACAGTCAGCGTTTTACCTCCACGGGCTGTTTGAAAAAGCGCTGGACCAGGTCCAAAAATGCTCCTGACAAAGTCCAAAAGTGTACTGGACCAGGTCCACTGTCTGTCAATAGCCGTTTCAATATCCGTTTCAGCCGCCGTTTCAGAAAATCGGCCACTGAGGTCGTTGTGGGCAATATAGATGTGACCAGAGTTGTTGTCCCGGAACAGTGATTCTGCAAACATCTTCAAAAAACGGCCTTTCAAGTGCCTGTGGTATGGGGTTAAATTAATCGTTTCCCAGAGTGATGAAACGGATAATAATACTTTCCTTTGTACCGTGAGAGACAATGAAGGCATATTCTATCACTGTTACCAGCGGCCCAAGGACCGTGGGGTGATATTCTATACCGTTTCCGATCATCTGTTATACTTTACCATTTATTGCACTGTTGTACCAAAGTATAATGTTACACCACTAAAACTTGTCCAGATGCCGGATCATCTTCACCACTCAATAATAGAGAATGAATCCGGTCAACTTGGCGCGTGCCTGGATCTTGTAACTTCTCTCTTTGTCCGTGAGTATAACGCCGTCCACGGCCGTAAGGGCCCTATGTTCAAAACTCCGTTCGGCCGGGCAGTCAAAAAGACGTCCAAAAGCATACGTACAAACCTTACATATCTTGACAACAATCCTGTGGAAAGACAGTTGGTATCAGCGGCCGAAGACTACCGGTGGAACTACCTTGCATACGCCGTGTCCGGCCATCCCTTCTCTCCCAAAATCGTACTGAGGAATGCCTCTATGCCACTGAGAAGAGCATTGAAAATGGTCAAAGAGCGCCATTCTAAAGGCCGATACCTCACCGGCACGCTACTCCGGCGATTGTTTGATTCACTGCCCTGCAAGTTGGAGCGCGAACAGCTTACGGATTACATAATCAGCACATACTCTGTCATAGACCACAAGGCGGCCATAAGCCATTTCAAGTCTTATGAGAATGAACTGATAACCGCTCACGCCAATACCGGAAGTGAATATGACATAAAAGAGCAGTTCATCGGCCGGTCCGACGCCTGTTACGTCAAGATGACAAGGGCGCTCCTTGCTTCAGGACTCGTCAAGGATATCCGCGAAATTTTTTCTATGACTCCCGAACAGAAAAGGAAAGCATTCCGGTATATTAATGTAAGGGTAGAAGCTCCCGGGAAGCAGATAGCCGCTTTCCTTCACATTCCTCAAAAACAGGTATAAACTTTCATAAATTATTCGTAAATTGCAAACAGTAAACTATTATCACTATGGCACTGAACAAAGTAATGCTTATCGGTAACGTTGGAAATGACCCTGAAGTACGTTACCTTGAATCCAATCCCCAGAATCCCGCCACAAACGCAAAGGTTGCATCCTTCCGCCTTGCCACCACGGAGCGCTTCCGTGACCGCAACGGAGAACTCCGTGAAAACACGGAATGGCACAACATCGTCCTATGGCGTAACAATGCAGATGTTGCAGAAAAATTCATCCGCAAAGGCAGTCAGATCTATATCGAGGGCAAACTCCGCACCCGTCAGTGGACAGACCAGACCGGCGCAAAGCGCTACACCACCGAGGTAGTTGGAGACACTGTCCAACTTCTTGGCAAGCGCCCTGAAGGAGAACAGCAGCAGGGTGGCTACCAGGGCGGTTACTCTTCCGCTCCGGCTTCCGGTTACGGCACACCTGCCAGTGCGGCGCCTGCTCCAAACTACGGCGCTCCCGCCGGAGCAGCGCCAGCCGCCAGTTACGGTGCTCCCGCACCCGGATATGGCGCCCCCGCCGCCCCCGCTCCGGTATCGGCCCCAAGCCCTGCGCCTGCAGCAGCCCCTGTGGCCGCTCCCGTTGCAGGTCCGGCTCCTGCCTCACCTCAGCCGCAGGTCTCTCCTGATTATCAGGGGCCAATTCCTGCCGCAGAGTCTTCTGACGACCTTCCGTTCTAGTTTCCCGGCGTGGAACTAATCGGCTGATTATCAATTAGTAGCATAAAAGAGGGTGCAGAAGATTTCGCACCCTCTTTTACGTAACACGCAACATATCAGCAAGTTAGCCACACGGAGACAAATGGGCGGCAAGGCGGCCTGGGTTGCGTATGGCCCCTTTTTTGTATATCTTTGCAGAAGTAAAATAATATAGGAGGAAAGACTATGAAGTTTTACAGATATCTTATGGCGGCCGTGGTTATGGCCGCGGTTCTCTCTGGCTGCAGAACCCGTGTAGACCCTTATTATCCCAGAGGAAACCAAAGGCCGGACAACTCCGGCAACCAGCAGCCTTCCACCCCGGATCCCCAGACGGACCCCGAACTTAAGTTGAACTCAACCTGGCAGATCACCTACGAGGGCCGTAAGGTTGTGAGCGGCGCCTACACTGAGGAGATCCACGTGAACAACATCCCTGCCAATCAGAATTACCTTGTAAGCGTTATCAACAAGGCCAATTACTCAACTTACGGCGGAGATCTCCTCGCATTCTTCAAAAACGAACTTGAGCACAACTCGGATTACGTCTATCAGGGCGCCCCTGAGGTTATCCAGTTTGGAAGATTCCGTCACGGAACGTGGTACGCCTTTGTGATCGGCCTGGATTCAGGCAAGAAACTCACCGGCGAATACACCTACTGCAAGTTCACCGTAGAGGAGGAAGAGCCCTCGGCCGGTTATCTTTCCTGGCTTGGCAACTGGACCGTTTCCGACGGCCGTATCAGTTACAACATCCAGATAAGCCAGGAGGAAGCCAACCAGGTATACCGCCTGGATGGATGGGAAGTGATTGAAGGCAACTCAGACTGGGTTCAGATGAACCTTGAGTATCTTGAGACTTTCTTCGAGCCTTCTGACGGCAGGATGTACTTTGTTTCCCAGTACATCACCACCTATGAGGACGACGACCTTGACGGCGCAAAGGTTGACGAACTCTTCCTTGGCGTGATAGACTACGACGGAATCACCGAAGAAATGGGCCTTTACATTGTCCCGGATGAAGGTATAGACCTTGCCTACGCCCAACTGGACGATGAAGAGCACGTCACTGTCCGTCCCTGCAACATCAAAGTAAACGTCGGCAATGACATCTTCGACGGCAAGTTCTTCTGTATGCAGTACATCTACCAGGAAGTGGATAACGGCAACTGGCACTACTACAACGACGATTCCATCAGTTTCTTTGACAACGCGGGCGGCCTGCAGGACGTCACGATGGTGAAGACAAAGGGTAATGCCAACGTATCCAGAAGCGCAGTCCAGCGCAACGGCAAGGCCCACCTTACCGGAGAGGACAAACCTCTTCGCGGAAAGGTTTACGTGCCCCGTGAAGGGAAACGTGCAGTAAAAGCCGTCAAGTTCTAAGGGAAAGGAAACACTTAAGGGTGTTTTCCATAAGACAGGCTATGGTCATCGGCCCAACTCCTCCGGGAACGGGCGTGATGGCCATAGTTTTTGGTGCCACGGCGTCAAAGTCAACGTCTCCGCAGAGTTTCCCGGTTTCAGGGTCACGGTCCATCCCCACGTCAATGACCACGGCGCCCTCCTTTACCATATCGGCCGTAACCATCTTGGGGCGGCCGGCGGCTACTACCAGGATATCGGCCTCACGGGTGACGGAGGGCATATCCACGGTGCGGGTGTGACAGGTGGTGACGGTGGCGTTGGCGTCCAGGAGCATCTTTGCGACGGGAAGGCCCACTATATTGCTCCGGCCGATAACAACCGCCCTCTTGCCCTTGGGATCCACGCCCACGGCCTCCAGGAGTTTCATTATGCCGGAAGGCGTGCAGGGGGCCATATGGGGCGTTTTCTGCCAGAGACCGGCCACGTTGAGGGGATGGAAGCCGTCCACGTCCTTTTCGCGGGCGATGGTCTCTATGACCTTGGCCTCCGAGATATGCCCCGGCAGCGGAAGTTGGACAAGGATGCCGTCTACGGAGTCATCGGCATTAAGGGAACGCACCTTCTCAAGGAGGGCCGATTCCGGGGTATCCTCCGGAAGGACGATGGTGGTGTTGCGGATGCCGCAGGCCTCGCAGGCCTTGGCCTTATTACGCACGTAAACAACGCTTGCGGGGTCTTCCCCCACCCTCACAACCACAAGGTGCGGGACACGGCCGTATTTTTCCGGCAACAACGCCACCTGCTCCCTGATGCTCTCCTTAAGGGAGGCCGATATCTGTTTTCCGTCTATAAGGATCATAGGTCAAGGCATAATTCCACGGGGCAGTGGTCGGACCCGTAGATTTCATTGTGGATTTCCGTTGAGACAATGCGCTCACGGAGAGACTCCGACACAACAAAGTAGTCTATGCGCCACCCTGCGTTCCTCTCACGGGCGTTCATACGGTAACTCCACCAGGAATACTTAACGTCCGACGGGTGCTGGAAGCGCCAGGTGTCCACAAAACCGGCGGCAAGAAGCTCCGTGAATTTTCCGCGTTCTTCGTCAGAGAAACCTGCGTTGAAATGGTTTGTGGAAGGGTTTTTAAGGTCTATCTCCTCATGGGCCACATTAAGGTCTCCGCAGAATACCACGGGCTTTGGAAGGGCCGACAGATAGGAACGGAGGTCATCCTCCCACCTCATCCTGTAGTCCAGCCTCTTAAGGCCGTCCTGTGAGTTTGGAACGTATGCGCAGACAAGGAAGAAACCCGGATACTCCAGCGTAATGAGGCGGCCTTCGTGGTCGTGCTCATCAACGCCCATACCGTAGCGGACGCTGAGCGGGGTGTGCTTTGTGTAGACGGCGGTGCCGGAATAGCCTTTTTTATCGGCATAATTCCAATAGGATTCATAGCCAAGGAACTCAAGATCCAACTGCCCCGCCTGCATCTTTGTTTCCTGCAGGCAGAAAAAGTCGGCGTCAAGTTCCGTGAATGCGTCGGCAAAACCTTTGCCTGCAACGGCCCTGAGGCCGTTTACGTTCCAGGAGATAAACTTCAGCATACTATTCCAGGGTCCAGGTGGCGCCTTCCTTGGTGTCCTTTACGGTGATTCCAAAGGAGGCAAGGGTGTCACGGATGCGATCGGATTCGGCCCAGTTCTTTTCCTCGCGGGCCTTCCCCCGGGCTTCAAGGACAAGGCCCATAACGCCTTCCAGGGCTTTTTCGGCCTTACCGGAGGCGCCGGCGCCTTCGTCCTGAAGGCCAAGGACCCGGCCAACCACCTGGTCAAAGAGCTGCGCCAGGGCGGCGCGGTCTTCGGCCGATAATTTGCCGCCGTTGATGAGTTTCACTGCATCAAAGAGGTGCGCTATTGCGATGGGGGTATTGAGGTCGTCGCAGAGCGCGTCCCACACGGCGTCTATGATGGCTGAAACTTCAGCGGAAGGAGACACTGTTTCCGGAGCATTTGCCCGTACGTTTCCTTCCGCGATGGAGCGCCACGCCTGCATAAGGCGTGAAAGGCCCTTCTCCGCGGCCTGCAGGGCTTCGTTGGAGAAGTCAAGGGTGCTGCGGTAGTGGGCCTGAAGGATGAAGAACCTCACGGTCATGGGGGTGTAGGCCTGGGTAAGTTTTTCATGCTCTCCAGCAAAGAGTTGCGGCAGCGTGATGAAGTTCCCGAGGCTCTTTCCCATCTTCTGGCCGTTGATGGTGATCATATTGTTATGGACCCAGTAGTGAACGCCGCGGGTGCCGCGGGACGCTACGTTCTGGGCTATCTCACATTCATGGTGAGGGAACATAAGGTCCATTCCGCCGCCGTGGATGTCAAACTCATATCCAAGGTATTTCTCACCCATCACGGAGCACTCAAGGTGCCAGCCGGGGAAGCCGTCTCCCCAGGGTGAAGGCCAGCGCATGATATGCTCAGGCTCCGCCTTTTTCCAAAGGGCAAAGTCATAGGGGGCGCGTTTGTCGCTCTGGCCGTCAAGGCTGCGGGTGCCTTCGAGGGTGGCCTCGAGGGTGCGGCCGGAAAGGATGCCGTAATTGTGGTCACGGTTGTATTTCTGGACATCAAAGTAGATGCTGCCGTTGCTTTCATAGGCATAACCGGCGTCAAGGATTTTCTTGATGGTCTCTATCTGCTCAATGATGTGTCCTGATGCACGGGGCTCTATGGACGGTGACTGGCAACCAAGGAGGCGCATTGCCTCGTGGTAGCGTTCCGTGTAGTACTGGACCACTTCCATGGGCTCCAGTTCCTCCAGACGGGCCTTCTTTGCAATCTTGTCCTCGCCTTCGTCGGCGTCGTGCTCCAGATGGCCCACATCCGTGATATTGCGCACATAACGGACCTTGTAGCCCAGTTCCTTCAGGAGGCGGAAAAGGACGTCGTAGGTAACTCCCGGGCGAGCGTGACCAAGGTGCGCGTCTCCGTACACGGTGGGGCCGCAGACGTACATTCCAACATGGCCTTCATGGATGGGCTTGAAGAGTTCCTTAGTGCGGGTAAGCGTATTTGTAAGATATAACGGTCTCATAGAATCCCTTTTTATAACTTACAAATATACGCATTTTTGCGGAATTATGGCGGTGCTACAGGTTATACCTGAGGCCGATGCTGAGGCCGATACTCCGAAGGCTCTCCGCATCTTCTTTCTCCATGCTCATATAAACCGTCTTGCCATTACTGTATTTGGCGGTGGCATATCTAAGCGCTCCGGTCACAAATGTAAGCGCCGCGCCAACTGACAGATTCTTTGTTATGCCAAAGTCGTATCCTACTTCCAGCAGGAGCCCGGGGGTTATTCCGCTGATGGTATATGACGGTTCAACAACCGCTTTTCCCCAGTCTGAATACCCGGCCAGTCCATATCCGGCACGTGCCAGGAAGGCATTGTTCCTGTTTTTGCTTGGCATACGGAAAGTAAATATCGGTCCGGCGAACCAGATATTTTCATAATCCTCCAGGAAACCGTTTTTCCCATCCACGGATGCGGGCATCTTGTCTCCGTAATATACATTCTGCGCCTTGATGCCAACACCTATGTTTTCCGATATGAATACGGTAACATCGGCACCATAATTAACGCCCAAGCGGCGGTTCTTGATATGCGAAGACATTACGGCATCCACGCCCTGAGGTTCCTTGCCAATCCTGTAGGATGCACCGCCCTGTAGGGCAATGCGGACGGACCAACTCTCCTTGCGAAGGTCAAGGTCCGATTCTATGACGTCTGTGGCAACGCGGCTGGAAGAGGTGATGGTGCTGTCGGATTCATCGGCCGATAATACCAGGGCCGATACCCTGTGCCTGGGGCTTGTTATATCCGGATTCAAATGGTCCACAATCTTAAGGACTTCTCCGCCGGTGGTACGGGCCTCGTCCGTAGCCATCCCTATCAATTCATCATAGTCTTTTCCCTGCATCCTCATGGTTTTAAGTACCACGGCGTCCTCAGGCTCCGGTTCCTCCTGCTGAAGGACCGTGACCTCTTCCCCCGGCTCCAGCGGCGTCTTGGCCTTGATAAGGGTTGTTGTCACTTTTGGAGAGCACCCGGCAAGGGCCAGGAAGCCAAGAAACAGTGAATAAATGATACCTTTTTTCATATTAGTATAAGTTTAAAAAGCAAGTGAAAGTTGAGCGCCGCCGGGGATGCAGTTGAAGGAGAGCAATGCCACCGTTTCTTCCGCGGCATTGCGGATTTTCTTTTTTTGGGAACCGCCTATTATGAGAAGGGTGGCGCCAACCAGGGCCGTCCCAAAAGACACGCCTCCTATGATGAGGCCTGTCTTGTAACCGGGCTGCTGCCTGGCTTCATCCCTGAGGGCAAGGATTTTCTCGAAATCGGCATTATCCCCTGTTGTACTGACATAACTGCCTGAGACGAATGTGCCACCTCCTCCTGGCAACTTCTCGTTGATGTACTTGTTCTCCTGAACAACGCAGATGATGTTGCCTGCTGTGATGCCTACGCCTGAGGCTATTAGAATGCCTATTCCTGTTTTGGCCATAGTATCGGCCACCTTGAATTCCTTTGTTTGGGTGTAATCGGGCGCCGGGGCATATTGCGCATTGGCCATAAGTGGGAACACCAATGCCAGAATAAACAGAATAGCTTTTTTCATAGTGTTAATCATTTACGTGTACAATTATAGATGCAATCCGGCAAGCCTTTGTTGCGAGAACCTGTTATTAATTGATTAAAAGCACAATATTTTCTCCATACATCAACGGCCAGCAGGCACTTCATATTCCTATGAAGCGCCCGGGCCGAAGGTTGATATGTAGATGGGAGTTTCACTTAATCTATAAACGATTACTCTAGGTAGACGATTCTCACTCCCTCCATATTTTCTTTAGGAGGATATGTGAGTGTATAGTAATCCCCCCATAATACAGATTGCAATATTGTCATCCTCAACAGAATCATATCTGATTCGATATTAGAAATGTGACTTTCCTTTATGTAATAACTTTGTATAGGGCACTTTGAATCGACACGTTGTGCATCTAAAAGATAAACATGCATTGAATCCTTAACAGAGTAACCAAAATGGCTCAACCTATACACTTGATTTTTAGATTTACTTGAAACCTTTACGACTTCGCTCCCCGAAGTGATAACATCGTCAATCGGGTTTAAATCAACAACCATATAGACATCATTATTAGACTGATTGACTAATACAACGCCATAAGTCCTATCACAAGCTAAAACACTGACAATAAGTGAAGTAAGCAATAATAACAATCTCTTTTTCATTTATCATAAATTAGAAAAGAAATATCGCTGCAGCAAAAGCGAGGAGCGAATAATAAACGGCTGTCGCAGAAATACTGATTCCACTACTTGCGAAATACAATTGGATTAAACTCACAAGGAAACTCTTATTCAGTTCTGTCTCTCACAATACTTTTCAAAACAACTTAGTTTCTCCTTGTTTGTTAATTCAAAGAAATCGTTGTCTATCCTCTTCATAATGGCTGAAAAGGTTTTGTCTGTTTTTGACATCTGGGCTAATTCGCTTCTGCTATAACTATGCTTCATGCCTTGAGCATCTGTTATTTTGCCTGGCATATTAGATTCCATCTTTACAAAGACCCCGTCTTGATTTCTTTGCGAATGAACACCATACTCCCCAACGACATTATATTGTCCAGCATCATCTTTTTCCACAAACACCCATGTCATATGCCAAACATTTTTCGAATAGATTAATACGGATAAATCACTTCCCTCCATAGTATTTTGAGAAAAACAATTCATCTGGAAGAATAGACTCCCAATAGCGATAATCATCGCACGCTTAAAAAAGAGATAATGTAGCATATGGAATAATGTTATAAAAGCCGGAATTGTAAATAAACATACTCCCATGAAGTAGAAAAGGATGGATTCCGATATTCGGAATTCCATTCAGCCATAAGGATAAAGACGCCCAGTTTACACAATTGGAACTAATCCCCTGATAAGGTATGGCATTTCCTATTTTACTCATAAAATTGAACAAATTACGATTCACGGTAAAACCAGATGATGCCATAGAGAGAGAAAAGGGTACAGGATAATTAGTTGTGCTTGGACGAACTTCTAGTGCGAATTTTAAAAAAGAGGATGGAGCCGTCTCATTTGGCTTAAAAAAGCCATTCGGGCCATAAGAGATGAGAGTATTATTGTCAACGTCAACAACTGCCGTATGAGAAATGGGATCAAATACAGTATCGCCTGCGAGATTGATTTCACTTACTTGTGTATACAATTTCGCCGGCGTACGACTGATTAAATCATTCACATCCTTAAGACAATTCATCATTCCCGCGAAGTATCCTAAATTCTGCCAAAAGCTATTCCCTCTCTTACCCAAATAACCCCAAGTATCATTGGTAAAATCGTAAGATGCAAATCCATAACTCATTGAAATCGGTGTTTGCCCCTCTGTATATACCCATGTTCCAAAAGAATTAAACAACGATGATGCCATTACTGACAATGTATTTGCAAATGGTATTCCAGAAGCAGCTATCCAACTTCCTAGATATCCACTCATCCCACCAAACGCGGCACCGGCAATCATATAACCTAAAGTCTGTGTCCCTTCCCAGTTCCATTTAATTGGATTATACTCTCCTTCGTTTGCTATAACCCCACCAGAGTATGCACCAATAATTGCGCCAACTATGGCGCCAATAATAAGAGCATCATCTGCACCAATAACTTCTCCTGACAAATCCGTATATTTCAACGGATTATTCAACGCATAAGAATAGCGGTTGAAATTCTGCGTGAAATCCGGTGCCTGAACGTAAGGATCCGGGCTCAAGAAGCGTCCTACGAGAGGGTCATAGAGCCTGGCATTCATATTTATGAGGCAAAACCAGGTAAGATGTTCATGACCGGTGTAGCCACGGCCAAGGAAGAGCGCCGGCTCGGTTCCCGGAGTATATATGGCCTGTATGGCAGGGTTACGGAGCCGTCCCCAAGGGTCATAACTATATTCGGCCACAAGAGCTCCGCTGGTAGTGGCTATGTGGGTGACACTGCCAAGGTAATCTCGTCCTATGTTGTATGCCGTCCAGCTGCCGTTGTTCACCCGCTGATATACCATTGGTGCCGAATATGCGTCTCCACCGAGGTACAATCGTTCCTTTGTGCCGCTCGATGTGACATCACATTCATATTGGCCACCTATATAGTATCGGG
>JAFSPR010000124.1 GCA_017451395.1 Bacteroidales bacterium | reverse complement strand
GGTATATCGGCCTCAATGAAGAGGGCGAGCCCGTAGAGTCCGTCCTGCAGTACGCCAAGCGCGTAAAGGGTATGAAAACCGGCGTCACCGTTACGTGCCGTATAAATGACGCCACCCCGGCCGATTACTGCATCCACGGCCCTTCCCGCAAGGACGAGGAAGGCCTGGCAGCCCAGTACGTGGACGCAGACGTTGACTTCATCTCCGGCGGCGGCACCCATTTCTGGAACCAGCGCTCCGACGGCCGGAACCTCATCGAGGAGATGAAGGCCAAGGGCTATACCTATGTTGACGAACTTGAAGACATTGCCGGGGCAGAAGGAGACAAATTCCTTGGCCTCTACGACGAATATGACCTCAAGCCAGCCCTGGACCGCGGCCCCATCCTTATGGAAAGCACACTCAAGGCCCTTGAGATGCTGGATAACAGGAAGGGTTTCTTCCTGATGATAGAGGGTTCCCAGATAGACGACTGGGCCCACCGCAACAAAGTTGGCTATATGTGCGAGGAACTCTTTGACTTTGACAAGGTGATAGGCGCAGTCCTCAAATGGGCCGAAAAAGACGGCCACACCCTTGTGGTTGTGACGGCCGATCACAATACCGGCGGTCTCACCCTCCTCAAGGGCAGCATAGAGGACCGTAACGTCAAGGTGCACTATTCCACAAGGGGCCACGACGGCATAGTTGTTCCCGTGTTTGCATACGGTCCGGGCGCGGAAGCCTTCTCCGGCGTACACGAGAACTCGGAAATAGGCCAGATAGTCAGGAAACTGCTGAAATGAAATACCTGGTTGTAATATTGGTTATGGTGGCGCGGATCATCCCTGCCCCTGTCTCAGTGCAGGAGCGGGGTGGTTCGTTCCGTTACAATCCCTCAAAGGTGGAATACCGCCTGGAGCCCGCTTCTTCAATTCCTCAGGAAGGCTATACACTTGATATTACGCGCACACGTGTGCGTGCGGTGGCCTCAACACCCGCCGGCCTTTTCTACGCAAAGCAGACTCTCCGCCAACTTATGGACGGAGACCGGATACCCTGCGTCCGGATCAAGGATTATCCCCGTTACTCCTGGCGCGGATTCCACGTAGACCCCTGCCGTCACTTCCAGAACGTTGAGGACCTCAAGGCAATGATAGACGTGATGGCGCAGTACAAGATAAACACAATGCACTGGCACCTCACGGATGACCAGGGCTGGCGCATTGAAATCAAGAAATATCCCCGTCTCACATCGGTAGGCGCCTGGCGCACGGAATGGGACGGCGGCGTACACGGCGGCTACTACACCCAGGATGAGGTCCGTGAGGTGGTGGAATATGCCGCAGAGCGCTTTATCACCATAGTCCCGGAGATAGAGATGCCCGGCCACGCGGTGGCAGCCATAAGGGCATACCCTGAACTCTCCTGCACGGAAGAGCCCGTGGGAAGTTTCTCCACCTGGGGTTCCCCTGACATAGTCCTATGCCCGGGAAAGGAAAGGATGTTCGAGTTCCTGGATGACGTAATAGCGGAAGTATCGGCCCTTTTCCCCGGAGAATACATCCATATAGGTGGGGACGAGTGCAAGAAAACCCGCTGGCAAAAGTGCCCCGCCTGCCAGGCCCGCATAAAGGCCGAAGGACTTTCCGCCACGGTCGATGCAACGCCGGAGGAGCGCCTCCAGAGTTATGCCGTAAAGCGTATGGAGGGCATCCTTTCAAAGTACGGCAAGAAACTCATCGGCTGGGACGAAATCCTTGAAGGAGGCCTCAGCCCCAACGCCACGGTTATGTCCTGGCGCGGGGAAAAGGGCGGGATTGCCGCCGCAGAGCAGGGGCACCAGGTCATTATGACCCCTTCCCACGACGGAATGTACCTTGACCACTACCAGGGAGATCCAAAGATTGAACCGGAGACCATTTCCGGAGACAACACCCTTGAGAAGGTGTACTCCTACAATCCTTCCATCCCCGTGAAGGGCGTGCAGGGCAATCTCTGGAGCGAATACATCTATTCGGAGTCCCAGCGCCAGTATATGTTCTTCCCGCGCGCATTCGCCGTTGCGGAAATAGGCTGGACCCTTCCGGAAAACAAGGATTTCACGGCCTTCTGCACGGCCGTAGACCGCGCCTGTGAGGACCTCGACTCCCGCGGCATAAACTATCACATCCCACTGCCGGAGCAGCCCGGTGGCAGTTACAACCACGTTGCTTTCCTTGACAAGACCGTCCTTGAATTCACCACCACAAGGCCTATGCGTATGGTCTATACCCTGGACGGCTCTGAGCCCACTCCGGAATCGGCCGCCTATGAAGGGCCGCTTGAATTCACCTCTGACGCAACCCTCAGGATTGCCTGCGTCACATCCTACGGAAAGATGGGAAAGGTTCGCACCATTGACATAAGGAAGGATGCGCTGAGGCCTGCCGTGATACTGGACGGAAAGCCTTCCATTATGCTCCGCACCACCTACGGCTTCTTCCTTGACTGGAGTGAGATCCCTTCAGACGCATTCTGGACGGAGCCCCGCCCCATAGACAGTTTCAGGGACATTCCCAGGCAGGAACCCACCCATTACAATATGATGGGGCTCAATTTCTATGCAGCGGAGGCAAGCGGTTACATCAAGGTCCCGGAAGACGGCGTGTATGTCCTGAGTACCCTGTTTGACCAACTCTGGGTGGACGGAGAGAAACTCATAGACAACGGCCGGGAGGTCAAGAAGCATTCCCGCCAGGATGCCGGTATAGCCCTCAGGAAGGGTTATCACCGTGTGACCGTGCGCTTCCTCAGCAACGTCCGCGGCGGCTGGACCACCGCGCGCAACCGCGGGGAAATACTTATAAGGAAAGTACAAAACACTTAACGTTATATGTTAAAAAAACTGTTCGTAATATTACTGGCCACACTTGCTGCGGGAACAATGCTCCACCTTTGT
>JAFSPR010000123.1 GCA_017451395.1 Bacteroidales bacterium | reverse complement strand
GTCATCAGGAGTGAAACTCGGAGCCAGGCGATATTTACAGTTGTGGTCACCGTTGATGGACATGGCCTCAACATCACCGAAGTAATAACTCACCTGACGCGCGGGAACAGTCCACCAGAAAGTGTCGCCGGCATATACATAGTGGTTGTATCCTTTGGAGGAAGGAAAACCAAACAGTATCTCCGGAGAATTCTCGTTGTTCCAATCGAACACCTTATCCCAGGTGGGCTCCAGAGAGTAAGCTCCATATTCTCCGCCAATTATCTTTCGGGCAATCGTCGCACACTCAGTATATTTTTCAGTGCCGATATAGACGCCGGCATTAAGATACAGACGTACCAGCAAGGCGGCAGCGGATGCCTTATTCCATTGGCCTTGGTTGACGCCATTGCCGGCGGCTCCTGCCTTTATTGGAAGAAGATCTACGCAAGCCTTAAGTTCCGATTCAATAAATTCAAAGAGTTTATCAGGGCTTACGTTCGTTTCAGTGTTCTTTGTAACGTCGGAGCTGATTGCAAGAGGTACATTTCTAAACTCATCGATGAGTCTCAAATAGAACCAGGCACGGAGAGTACGACATTGGGCGGAAAGGGCATCGAAGTCTTCCTGCTTCATACCAAATGACTTGCAATCCAGCTTGGCCAAATCATCCATGATGTAATTACATTGCATGATGCCCTGGAAGCATGATTCCCATTCTGTCTTGAAGTACTCTTCCTCAATCGTCCAAGTGTGATAGTGGAGACGGCTCCATTTGCCGCCATCCTCCCACCAGTCATCCTTTTTCCAAGTAGCAATCTGGTCAGAGGTAAGTTCCTGGAGAACCTGTCGAGGTTGTACACTCCAGTATGCATGTTCAAAAGGACGAAAGACAGCCCTAATGACATCCATCTCCGTATTGTAGTAATTGTCGGAACCAACCTGGTCATACAGGTTTTCAGACAAGTCTGTGCAACTGCCCAGCATGCTCAGGGCAAGAAGGCCGATAATATATCTTGATGCTTTCATACTTGCTTATTCTTTTAGAAACCAATCTGAAGTCCGAACATAAACTGGCGGCATGTAGGATAGTAATTCCTGGAACCAGTTGCACCCGGAGTCAGGCCGTTAGTGCTATAAGTCGAAGGATCCACGCCGGTGAAAGAAGTGAAGGTGAGAAGGTTTTTCCCAGTCACGCTGAGTCTCAAGCTATCAATATACTTGTTATTAAGCTGGAACGTGTAGCCCAGTGTCACCAGGTCCAATTTAACATAGTCACCCTTCTCCAAATAGTAGTCACAAACAAGAGGATTTTCGTTGATGTTGGCATTTTTAGTATAGGCCAGCTTCAGAACATTACTGGTCATGCGCGGAATGCCATAGTAGAACTCATGGACATTGAAAATATCAAATCCAAAAGCACCTCTGAAATATACATTGAGGTCAAAGTTCTTGTAACGGAAATAGTTGGATAAGCTGGCAGTGAACTTCGGCAGACCATTACCTACATTGTACATATCTTCGTCCGTCGCATCCATTCCAACCTTATAATCTCCATTCTTGTCATAGATAATCCATTCTCCGGAGGAGTTGAATCCGGCAAATTTCCACATGTAGAAATTACCGACACGTTCTCCTTCTTCGATTCGCTGGAGATAGTGGAACGGGAAAGGATCTTCCGTCGGTGCCACGTAGTAGAACTTCTGGCCCTTGTAGTCAGGATTCGAGAAAGAAACGAATCGGTTATCCATGGTAGATCCTACTAATGTCACGTTGTATGTGAAATCCTTGTTGCCCACCACAGTTCCACGAAGCTCAAACTCAACACCGCTGTTCTTCATCGTTCCCACATTGGCAAAGGTAGTGGAGAACAGATACGGGGGAATTGAGACATTGTAATCGCCAAGCAAATCCTGCTGGGTACGGTTGAAGTAGTTGATGGAACCGCTCAGTCTGTTATTCAGCACAGCGAAGTCGAGACCGATATTCCAGTTGATACCCTTCTCCCAACGAAGGTCAGGATTCACGTTCTTGGAAGCGCCCCAAACGGTGAACCATTTGCCTTGATAGTAGTACTGACCATAACCGGTCATGGTATTCAGCGATTTGTAGCTGTCGAAGTCCTGGTTGCCAGTCACACCGAAGTCGGCGCGGAGTTTCAGGTCATTCAGCCAGCTGGAGCAGCCCTTCATGAAATCTTCCTGGGAGATACGCCACCCGGCTGAAACCGCAGGGAAGTAGCCCCATTTATTGTTTGCGCCAAACTTGGAGGAACCCTCGTAGCGGAGAGAAGCTGTGAATAGATATTTCCCTTTATAGTCATAGTTCACACGGCCAAAGAACGCAATTAATCTGGAGTCATTCTTATAAGATGACGTCCCGTCATGCCCTTCTTCAAGGCCCCATTCGCCCTGTCCCAGGGAATTGTAGGTGGTACCATCATTGGCAAAATCCTTATTGGCAGCGGAGAAACCGCTATACATGATGGTCTGCCATGAATAACCGGCCATCGCCTTCAAATTGTGGCTTCCAAATGATTTCTGGAAATTGGTCACCCATTCAACGGCATGTTTTTCCGTTTGGTCGTATGAACGACTGGCTTCTGACCGGTTGGTCTTATTGTTGGTAGAAGGGATGAACCAACCGCCGACACTACCGATATACTGGTCAGAGTAAGTCACCTGCGTGGAAAGGCCAGGGATAATATTCAGTCTTGCAGTAGCATCCCAGTCCAGGAGTTTGTACTCATGGTCGTTCAATTCCGTGTTGATGATTTCCACAGGGTTCTTGTCCGCGCGTTGGCCAAGAAAGCTGAAATATCTTGAAGGATCCTGAGGGTCGTAAATAGGGGAGGTCGGATTTGCTTCAATGGCATAGTGGAATACATTCCAGTCTGCCGACTTACTCTTCACAAGCCTGGGGGCGAGATTTACCATGAAGGTAAAGAGACCATTTTTTGAATTATGATTGAAGCTGGCACGGGCGCCATACTCTTCTCTCTCTGACCGCTTGTCAATTCCATTTGCTTTCCGGTAGTCAGCACTGACACGGAAGTTATTGTCCATGTTACCTCCTGACAAAGTCAGCGTATGCTGATGCGAGAATCCCACGCGGCTTACTTCTCCCAGCCAATTTACATTGCCGCCGAAATCCTCTGCGGACCCGGTGGCTACCTTTTTATCACGGAATTCATCGGCCGAGAGCATGTCCAATTCCTTGATCATGACATTGGCCGATGTTACCACGTCATAAGAAGCGTGGAAAGCACCATCCTTGGCACCTTTCTTAGTGTTTATCAGAACGACGCCGTTACTACCGCGCGTACCATATATAGCAGAGGCTGCACCATCCTTCAAGATATCAATGGACTCAATGTCATTGGGATTGATGTTTGTAAGATTTCCTCCAGGGATACCATCGATAACAATGAGCGGTCCCAACCCGGCATTACGGGAGGAAATGCCACGAACCTGTATACTTGCCTGGTTATTCGGGTCTGCGGCGCCGGTATTCTCAACGGAAACACCAGCCACCTTACCTTGAATCATCATGGAAGGGTCTGAGCCGGAAGTGGCCAGAAATTCCTTGCTGGAGACATGGGAGATGGCCGATGTCAGTTCTTTCTTATCCAAAGTACCGTAACCAATCACGACCACCTCATCCAAGAATTCCTGATCTTCAGACAAGGAAACGTCAATAGTTGTACGCTTTCCTACGGAAATCTCCTGAGCCCCGTAACCGATAGAACTGAAAACAAGGACCGGATTCTTTTGTCCGCGAAGATGGATGACATAATGTCCATCCAAATCCGTACTGACCCCATTGTCGGTCCCTTTAACAAGGACAGTGACACCGGGGACGGGGCCCCCGTTTGTCGCATCCGAAACCACGCCCTGGACGGTGGTGTCATTTTGTGCCCATCCCGTTAAAGGGAGAAAACACATCACGCACGTCAAAGCCAGGACGGCAAGTTTTCTCATTGGAATTTTCATACGTATTAATTATTTGGTTTTCGCGCTTTTTAAGCTAGGACAAAGTTACATGCACCTGTCCTGTACCGAAAGGGTTTAAGCCAACGAATAAGGTGTAGGCTTAATGCAAATAATTAATACTGAGAGAGATAATGTTTAACTCTCTTTTATGGATTTAAGGTGGATTTAGGGCTTTGGAATAGCCATGATACGGCTGTCGAATTCATCTTTTTCTACAATAGCTTTTGATTTCAGCCGCGCTTTGTATACATATACCGTATCAATAGAAAGGTTCAGATATTCAGCAACCTCGGCAGCATTTTCAAATCCAAGACGCATCAATGCAAAAATGCGGACATCCATCGGCATGGTTCCATCTTCTGCCAAATGAATCCTAGACTCTTTAGGGAAGAGAGCGTTAAACTCGTCCAACCAGTTGGGGAACAGTTTAAGGAAAGCAGTGTCAAAACTGGCGGCAATTCTGGCACGCTCTTTCTTTATACCGATATGATAAAGCGTAGTCCTCGCCTCATCGGCACGCTTGAGGGTAATATCCCTAACGGCTTCGTTGACAGCCTCATTCACCTCATTGACAAAGGCAGTATTGCCATACAAGGATTGGATGATATACTGATCCTTGATTTCATTGGCCTCACGAAGTTTTTCATTAGCCACCGTCAGGGAATTATTGCTGCTTTCCAACTCTTCATGCGCCTGCGCAAGACTCCTGTTTCTGGACCGTAGAATCAACAAGAGGGTTATGCTGACTCCAAGTAGAAGAGCGATTACGCAAAGCACAATGACAAGCCATAATCGCTGGTTCTTCAGCCAATTATATCGGCTATTCTCAATAACAGGCAGAAGAGAGTTGATCTCCGTCTTCCGGAGTCTTGAATTGTAAAACTCCGCGTCGTACTGTGCCTGCTGAATGTATCGATGCGCTCTGTCTATCAACTTCCGTGCATACATATGTCCGGCAAGAATCTTTGCCGATGTAGTCTCATGAGTGCAGGAACGGATATCAAATACGGCAGATTTAGCCCGATAAATGACAGCTTCATCATATAGAGTCAGCGCATTGTATGCTTCCGATAAGATGGAATATTGCACGGCCTTCTGATGATCATCCCAGTTGTTTGAATCTATGAACGCTTGACGCCCTTGTGTTGCCAGAGAGTCACTGTAATTCTCGGAAAGCTCTTTCTCTAATAGTGCATATCCATAGAGGTACGAACCTGGTTCGGCACACTGAAGAACCCGCTCATAATACATTTGCTTTTGAGTATCATACTTTTGAGATAACGCCTCCGTTCCTTCCACATAAGAGCTCATGTTCTGATAAGTCTCGGCACACAGGAAATAGAACTCGCTGCATAGATAATTCGGGACATCCGCAGCATCAAAAGTTCGGATAACATCTACGGCTTCGTTGAAAAATCCCACACTTTTATAACAATGTAAAAGTGCAATCTGTGCCTTAGCCATATCGCTCCGGTGCCCGGAATTCATGGCAAATTCCTGTAGCTTATGCGCATAGACATAAGCGGAATCATATTGATAATTCTTATACTCTTCAAATAGTTGCGTTGTAAGGGCCCACTCACTCTGCTCATTCCCGGCAATCTTCAGTGAGGACTCCATCATCCGAATCCGTTCTTTCTTGGCCTTCTCGTACACATCACGCAGAGCAATCTCTTGATCCAAAGCATTCAGATATGGTTCAATCACCACATTCTCCCTTGAACAAGACAAGAGTTCGGCAACAATGCCAATTATCAATATGAGCCTTTTCAAAAGCGTAATCAAATCATTACTCTTATCAAATTTAACTAATAATTCTTAAACTCAAACATTTCATATATAACCTAAACCGCCTCACAAGTACTTTAAACGTGGCATAGCCAGACCATATTATCTTATTTTTATCCGAAAGCCAGCATTCGTAAAATACCGATAATCAAATAATTATGATTATTAAAATCTTAATTCTTAGACTATGCTCGATTAAGACACAAATCTTACCAGTGCTCGGGCACAGATTGGGCGTTCTGGTGCCCCAAAGGCTCAATAATAGTCTGCCGGACACCAAAAGCCCTCTCTGGTGTCCGGCGATGAACCAGTCAAATCGGAACAAAACGAAACTTTTCGGAATGTTTTTTTTGCTGTTATTTCTGCAATGGTCGTAAAAGCGAAACATTTATTACTTACTTCGTTTCGGAAATCAAAATAGAACCTTCTCTAACTTATCTTTATAACATTAAAATGCGGCCCTTGTGAAAGTGCCGCATTTTTTTATTTTCTGCCTATTGCAAGACGGCGTTATTATGCATATATTTGCATACTTAAGAATAACTAATTACCTACAATACCATGGCAAAGAAATTCGTTTGTAAAGTGTGCGGCTATGTCCACGAAGGTGACGCCGCCCCCGAAGTATGTCCCAAATGCAAGAAGAGCGGAGTATTCAAGGAAGTGAATCCCCTCGCCGGTACCAAAACCGAGGCCAACCTTAAGGAGGCTTTCGCCGGTGAATCCCAGGCCCGCAACAAGTACACCTACTTCGCCTCAAAGGCGAAGAAGGAAGGTTACGTCCAGATTGCAGCCCTCTTTGAGGAAACCGCCGCCAATGAGAAGGAACACGCCAAGATCTGGTTCAAGTACCTCTGCGGCGGAGACATCCCCACAACCGCCGAAAACCTTGCAGCAGCCGCCGAAGGCGAAAACTGCGAATGGACGGATATGTATGCCCGTATGGCCCGTGAAGCCCGTGAGGAAGGCTTCGATGAGATTGCCGCCAAATTTGAGATGGTAGGTGAGATTGAGCGCCACCATGAGGAGCGCTACCTCAAGCTCCTTGAAAACGTAAAGGGCAAGAAGGTATTCTCAAAGGACGGAGACGCCATATGGCAGTGCGCCAACTGCGGCCACATCGTTGTTGGAAAGGAGGCTCCGGACGTATGCCCTGTGTGCAACCATCCACAGTCCTATTTCCAGGTTCTTGCACAGAACTATTAAAAACAAAAAAGGCCCGCAAAAATGCGGGCCAAATTTTTTGCTTACAGAGAGGCTTAGTAAGTCACAACGGGCTCAAGGGCCTTGGCCTCGTCAATGTACTTCTGGATTTCCTTCTCTACGGGAGTGCGCTTGCAAAGGTGCTTTGCCTCATTGACCTCCAGCATCTTGGCGGCCAGGTTTGCGGCGTTGCGGTTACGGAGTTCCTTTACGGTGTCAACACCGGCTGCCTCAAGGAGTTCTGCGAACTGAGGGCCTACACCCTTTACGCGGAAGAGGTCTGCGTGGTTTACCCAAGTGAGGATGAGGTCTGCGCGGATACCGGTCTTGTCTTCAAGTTCCTTGCGGCCCTTGGGAGCGGCGCCCTTTTCAAGAAGCTGATCTACGGTTTCAATGCCTACTGCAATGAGTTTTTCGGCATAAACAGGGCCGATTCCCTGGATGTCAATGATTTTGTAAGCCATAGTAAATTATTAATTATTAAAGGTTGATGCACTTTTTCATCACTCAAATATAAAAAATAATTCTCAAAAAAGGAAATATTTTCATATATTTGCGGTTGTAAGGTATTATAAGATGGATACATATCCTCTAGAAGCAGAAAAAATTTACTTTTCCCAGGATCTTCTGACTCTGGACTGTGAAAACGGTCCGGAGACTTTCAAGATTGGGGAATGGCTCCTGAAGGACCCCGTCCGTATCCACCGCATGATAGTGAAAGAGAAAACCTTACAGGTGGATCAGATGGAGGTTTTCGCTCCCCTGGTTTCCAAACTCCGCCGCGCGGACTATGAGTATTACCGCCGCATCACCGGCCTCAAGATGCTCATAGATTTCCCCGGATTCAGTTCAGAAGTGGAGGCCCGCATCCCCTATGACACGGATCCCATCGCCTTCTACAAGTGGTGGCGCAAGGGCAAGAACGAGCATAAGGTCTATCTCTCTCCGGCATACCAGTTCAAACTTTTCCAGAAAGTGGCAAAGATGGAACCCAAGGTAATGCTGAAGAAAGACATCGAGTACGTAAAGAATTTCTAGATGACCATCCCGGATATTTTGGCAGTCCCCACAGCGCCTTCGAAGGAGGAGCTTGAGAGGGACTTCTGGGACGACGAAAACTGTCTCAGCTACTCTGAGGACGGCACAAAGCTCTTGGACGCAGAGAATTTCCCAAGTGAAGTAACAGTCAAAGACGGCTGCAGGATTATCTGTGACGGCGTCTTTGCCTTCCAGGATTATATGGCCGATGTAAGGCTTGGAGAGGAAATCCCCCTGGAAGAGCGCAGTTCGTATCTTGAGAAGATCCATCTTCCCTCCACAGTCACTCACATAGGCGAATGCGCCTTTTCCGAATGCGGGGAGATGATTGGAATAAAGCTCCCAAAGAGCCTCCTCTTCATAGGGGAATCGGCCTTTGTGGACTGCTGGCAGCTTGAAACCATCAATATTCCATCCGGATGCGCGGTTATCGGCCCCAGGGCATTCCAGGGCTGCATTAACCTTTATAGGATAACCCTTGGGAAGTCTCTGGAAATCATTGGAGAGGATGCTTTTGACGACTGCGGGGGGGTTGAGGAAATCCTTGTTCCCAAAGGCAAGAAAGACCATTTCAAGGCGCTTTTGCCAAAGCGTCTTCACAAATACATAGTAGAAAAATGACCGGACAGCAATACATGGCCCCTGAGGCCGGCCTCCTTCTTGAGGAACTTCTCAAACTGTTCCCGGAAAGGTCCCGCACAAGCGTCAAGACAATGCTTTCGAAGGGCCAGATCCAGGTGAACGGGGAATCCGTTACCGCATTTGACCATCCTCTCCGCAAGGGAGACAGGATAACGGTGCTCCCGAAGGGCATCTCCATTGCCCGCGCTATGCGATCGGACGCCAGGGAAACCGTGGAAAAGGCCGGGGTTAAGATCTTCTTTGAGGACGAGAACTACATTGTGGTGGACAAGCCCTCCGGGATGCTCACGGTTGCAACGGGCAAGGAGAAAAAGACCCTTTATTCCCTTCTCAACGCATACATCAAACTCAACGCCCGTATGCAGAGGAAGGAAGACATCATCTCCGGCGTTGCCCCGGACCGCTCCACAGCAAAGGTGTGGATAGTCCACCGCCTGGACAAAGGCACTTCCGGCGTCCTGGTGTTTGCCAAGAACGAGCGCGCAAAGGACATCCTCCAGAGCAAGTGGAAGGAACTTGTGAGCGAAAGAAAGTACGTTGCCTGGCTTGAGGGCTCACTGGAGGCCGATCACGGGGCCGTCCAGAGTTGGCTGGTGGAGAATGAGAAGTCTATGAAGATGAAATCCTACCCGGAGGAAGTCCGGGACGGGCAACTCGCAATCACTCATTATACGGTGCTGGAACGCACCCGCCACTATACGGAGGTTGAATTCTCCCTGGAGACGGGCCGAAAGAACCAGATACGCGTTCACGCAGCGGAGGAACTTGGACATCCCGTTGCCGGTGACGAGAAATACGGCGCTCAGTGGGATCCCATCCGCCGCCTGGCTCTCCACGCGCAAACGCTTGTTTTCCGTAACCCGTTCTCGGGAAAGACGCTCAGGTTCACCTCTCCCCTTCCGGATGCATTCAACAAGTTTCTGAGATGAACGCCTTTTCCCGCGTAGAACGCCTTGTGGGGCCTTCCGGACTTACAAAACTTGGCAAGTCCAGGGTAATCATTTTCGGCGTCGGCGGAGTTGGAGGATGGTGCGCCGAATCCCTTGTAAGGAGCGGTATCGGCCATCTTACCATTGTGGATCCGGACTGTGTGGACGTGACCAACATAAACCGCCAGCTTCCGGCCACGTCCTCAACCGTAGGACATCCAAAGGTGGATGTGCTTAGGGAAAGGCTTCTTGACATCAGACCGGATTGCGAGGTAGTTGCGCTTCAGAAAAGATATGAGGCCGGAGTTACCTGGGGCCTTGATGGCTATGACATCATAATTGACGCCATAGATTCCCTGAAGGACAAGGCTGCGCTTATCCTGGAAGCATCGGCCGCCCCCGGAGCCTTCTTTTCATCTATGGGCGCCGCTTGCAAGATTGACCCCGGGAAGGTGCGTGTGGCCGAATTCTTCTCAGTGAGAGGATGCCCCCTGGGGGCTGCCCTCCGTAAAAAACTCCGCCAGGCAAAGACGCTTCCCGCAAAGCCGTTCCTCTGCGTCTACGACGAAGAAGTGCTCCCGAACCTTGGTCCGGAGCAGGATCCCGGTCCCGGAAAAGCCGTAGCAAACGGCACCCTGGCGCCTATAACGGGCATTTTCGGCTTCACCCTTGCGGGCCTTGCGCTGCAGGAGATTTTGAAAGATGAATTTTAATTACTAACTTTCGGCACTATGGCAGACAAAAAGTACATCATAAACTACGAGGAATTCTCTTCCGCGTCCCAGATGACCCCGGAAGACCAGGAGATGGTAGCCGCTGCTCTGGATGCCCAGAAGGGTTCATATTCTCCATATTCCCACTTCCAGGTAGGGGCTTCCCTCAAATTGGAAAACGGACTTGTACTGAAAGGCGCAAACCAGGAAAACGCCGCATATCCTTCGGGCCTGTGCGCAGAGCGCACCGTAATGTTCTATGCCGGCGCCAATTACCCGGATATTCCCTTTGAAACCCTTGCCATAGCGGGCTCGGACCACGGAGTACTGTGTGAAAGTCCCGCCTCCCCCTGCGGCGCCTGCCGCCAGGTGATGGCAGAATACCAGAAAAAGCACAAAAAGCCCTTCAACATCATCCTGGTGGGCTCCAAGCGCATCCGCAAGTTCCACTGCGTGGATGACGTCCTCCCCTTTATCTTCGATTCCCTTACGGTGGAATAGAAAATTATTGCTATATTTGCACAGGGAAAGTCTTACACGACCAGCTCCCTCTGAATCCCCCCAGGGCAGGAATGCAGCAAGGGTAGGAGGTTGTAGCGGTGCGATGTTAAGGTGCTTTCCCTTTTTTTGTTGCCGTCCTCCGTTTTTATTAACACGTTGATAGATAGGCGTTTATGAAATTTACCCCAGTCTTTTTGAACAGGAGTAAATTATGCAATTGCACGTTATCAAGTAATTAACAAAAACGGGTTATTTGCTGCAATCAGGACAGATTCCGTGAATGAGATAACTTGAAGAAGCCGCCGTATATCCTTCAGGGATTTCTACGGGCGGCACGGGGACGCTGTGAAGGCAAAAGGTCTTGTGGCAGCGGGTGCAGTGGAAATGCACGTGAAGGTCGTCGTCGTGCTCCCCGGAGGCGTAGCAGAGTTCATAACGGACTCCGTCACCGGAATCTTCCAGTACATGCACAAGATGGGCGTCACGGAAAAGGGTCAGTGTACGGAAAATACTGCTTTTATCCACAGTCTCAAGCCTCCCCTCCAGTTCCATAAGGGACAGAGGCCGGCCGGCCGATGACAACTCACGCGCCACCAGAAGGCGGTTTGGCGTGGGTTTTACCCCGTGTTGTGAGAGAAGTTTCTCCATTATCCCAGAAGTTCTTCAAAAAGGGCCTTGCAGTGGCCGGGAACAATGATATGGTGATTGCCGATGGGCTTTGTGAGGAAGTATCGGGCTTCCTCAGGCTTCACCTTAAGGACAACCTGCGTGCGGCATAAATTGTCCTCGTACTGGTTGTAGAGGAGTTCTCCCTCTGCGGCAAAGAAACGGTCCAGTTTGCCTGATACCTTGAAAACCGTAACGGGGCCCTCCGGAATCTCTCCGTGGATGCCTACGCCGATGCCGGATTCAAAGTGGGTGTCATACTGCCAGTTGCGCACCATATTGAACGGAACGGTGCAGTGGGCGAAGAGGATTTCACCTGTCTCCACATCAATCCTGGAAGGATTTGCCTGGAAGCCGGTAAAACCGGTCAGGGCCTGGGAAATCATCATAGAAAGAAGCGCCGGTACATCTCCTTCACAGGAGGCGGGGAAGCCGTCGGCGTTGAAAGATGCAAGCGCCAGGCAGCCGGTATTGCCTACTGATGAAAGTAAATCAAAGCACCTGAGTGTAAGTGCATTAAGTTTATGATTCTTAACAAGTACTTCAATAGCGTGATATATCTGTGTAGCGCCCGGATAAGAGGCACGGACATTATCTGCCATAGGCACTTCGGAAGGGGCGGCATCGGCCTTGGCGCGGCCAATCTCCTGAAGCAGTTCCTCCATCGGAACAGACTCTAACTTTACTCCTATTCTGTCCATCAGGGCCACTGGATCCGCGTGACTGGAGATGAGCCAGTCGGAGGGCTCTCCTATTACGCCAATGCGGGCCCCCTGAAGTTTCTGCCTTGCAATGGCAACTCTCTCAAGGGCGTTGATACGGCTCCTCAGATACTCCGGGCTGCCGTGAAGCACCTCTCCCTTAAGGCCCTGCTGGCCAAGGTAAGAGAGTATTTCCAGGGATGCTGCCAGGGAGTTGCTTTTTCCGGATGTAAGAAGGTAATACCTACTGATACCTCTTGCAAGCATTTCCGGCAGAAGACTTTTGAAAATGCCCTCTGCGCCACCTGTACGCACATAAATAATATCAAGGGTATGCGTACCGAAGTCCTGGAAGGAACTTCCACAGAATTCATAGTTGCCGTCCGGGAATATGCCGGAGAGGAATTCATCGCTTAGGCGTGAGACCTCGTTTCCATTGTGAAGGCCTGAGGTTATAGTGTATATTGCAGTCATAATGCAAATTTAAAGATTTTTTATTAACTTTGAAAGTTAGTAGTTTTAACAGTATGAAACGTATCCTCATCACTCTGGCTGCTCTTGTTTTGGCAGCAACTGCAATAGCCCAGGAAGTACCCCAGTGGGTACGCCGTAACGCCATTTCCCCTGACGGTAAAACCATAGCCTTCAGTTATAAGGGAGACATTTTCACCGTGCCATCGGAAGGCGGCCAGGCCCTGCAGATTACCTCCAACAAGGCATATGAGACAGATCCCATATGGACTCCGGACGGTTCCCGCATAGTCTTCAGCAGTTGGAGGGAAGGTTCCAAGGACATTTTTGTAACATCGGCCCGGGGCGGTGTCCCTACCCGCATAACCACTATGCCCGGAAGCGAGACTCCCCTTGCGGTTTCTCCTGACGGATACGTTTACTATAACTGGTACACAACCGCCCTCCAGAGCCCTCAGTTCGACGGTTTCCCCGGTGATCCCGCTCTCTACAGGACTTCCCTTGAAGGAGGAGCCCCGGAACTGGTGACCTCCCTTACCGTATGCGCCCTCAGTTTCGGCCCAAACGGCACCATCCTCTACGAGGACTGGAAGGGTTATGAGGATCCCCTGAGAAAACACCATACATCGGCCGTAACAAGGGATATCTGGCAGTGGGACGGAAAACTTGGTTTCAGGAAACTCACCACCTATAACGGAGAGGACCGCAATCCTGTAATCGGCCAGGACGGAGACACTTTCTACTATCTCTCCGAGGAAGGCGGCAGCAATATAAACGTTTGGAAATCAAGCATTTCAAACCCGTCAGCCAAGACAAGGCTCACCTCCTACGACAAAAATCCCGCCCGCTTCCTTTCCGCCGCCAATGACGGCACACTCTGCTATTCCTATAACGGAGAACTCTACACCCTCAGGGACGGCCGGGAAAGCAAGGTTGAGATTACCGTAGTAAGGGATGAGGCCGATAAATCGGTGAACCAGATGCAACTCAAGAGCGCATCGGCCATAGCGGTATCCCCCGGCGGCAAGGAAGTGGCCCTTGTCATACGCGGAGACGTCTTTGTGACCAGCGTAGACTATGCCACCACCCGCCGCATCACCAACACCCCGGAGCAGGAACGCGGCGTGTCTTTCTCAAAAGACGGCCGTGAACTTTACTATGCAAGTGAGAGAAACGGCTGCTGGAGCATCTACAAGACTTCCCTAACCAATAAGGAAGACAAACTTTTCACATACAGCGCCTCCTTCAAGGAAGAGCGCGTGAGCCCTGAAGGAGAAACCTCCTTCCAGGTTCAGGTGTCCCCTGACGGGAAGCATATCGCATACCTTCGTGACCGTACGGAACTTGTTGTGATGCCCGCGTCCGGCGGCAAACCCAAGAGCCTTTTCAAGGACATAAACTACTCATACAGTGACGGAGACCAGCATTTTGCCTGGAGCCCCGACAGCCAGTATATCCTTGCAAATTGGGCCGAAGGCGGCGGCTGGAACAACGAGGACATCGCAGTCATTGAGGTTGAAAGCGGTAAGATAACCAATCTCACCCGCAGCGGCTACTCCGACGGCGGTTTCCGCTGGGCCCTCGGCGGCAAGGCAATGACCTGGGAAAGTGACAAAAACGGATACCGCAGCCACGGCAGCTGGGGCGCAGAGGATGACATCTACATAATGTTCTTTGACGGCAAGGCATATGCCGATTTCGGCCGCAGCAAGGAGCAGAAGGAGATAGACAAGATGCTCCTTGGAGAAAAGAAGGCGGAAAAAGAGGAAAAGAAAGCGGAGAAAGACTCCCTTGCAAAGAAAGTTGAAAAGGTGAATCTGGACCTCGAGAACAGGGATCTCAGAATAAAGCGTCTCACCCGCTTCTCAAACAGGATGGGAGACCACTACCTCACCCAGGACGGCGCCAAACTCTATTTCACCCAGCGCCTTGAAAAGGGCTATGACCTTTGTGTGCTGGACATCGAGAAGGGAGACATCACCGTGGTGAAAAAAGGCGTTATGGGCAGTTTCACGCCCTCCCCTGACGGCAAGTCCATCTTCATCTTCCGCGGCGCCCAGCTCTCCAAACTGGACATATCCAACAACAAGGACAAGGCCATAAGTTTCTCCGGAGACTATGAGTACAAGCCCCAGGAGGAGCGCGAGTACATCTTCGAGCACTGCTGGAAGCAGGTGAAGGAGAAGTTCTACGTCCCGGATCTCCACGGGGCCGATTGGGATTACTACCACACCAATTACGCCTCAAAACTCCCTTACATCAACAACGACTTCGACTTCACGGACCTCCTCTCAGAAATGCTTGGAGAACTTAACGGTTCCCACACCGGCGCCCGTTACCGCGCAACGCAGGGCCACAGGCTTGGGCATATCGGCATTCTGGCCGATACCCAGTATGATGGAGACGGCGTCAAGATTGCGGAGGTGCTTCCCGGAGGCGCCATCAACCTGATGGACACCGATATAAAGGCCGGAGACATCATCACCGCCATCGAGGGGCACGAGATCAAGGCCGGAGAGAACTGGCTTGAGAACCTCTATGACAAGGTGGACAAGAAGATCCTTGTCACAATCAAGTCTTCCGGCAAGAAGAAGGACCTCTTCATTACTCCCACCGCAACTGACGCTCCCCTTCTCTACAAGCGCTGGGTGCGCCAAAGGGAGGAAATGGTTGAGAAACTTTCAGGCGGCAAGGTTGGTTACGTACATATCCAGGGTATGGATTCACCAAGTTACCGTGAACTCTATTCAAAGGCCCTTGGAAAGTACCGTAACTGCGATGCCCTCATCGTGGACACCCGCCACAATGGCGGCGGCTGGCTCCACGACGACCTCGTGACCTTCCTCGGAGGCAAGGAATACTGCCTCTTCACTCCCCGCGGCCAGTATATCGGCCACGAGCCCTTCAACAAATGGACTAAAAGAAGCTGCGTTCTCATCGGTGAGGACAACTACTCCGATGCCTCCGGCTTCCCCTATGCCTACAGGAGCCTAGGCCTTGGAAAACTAATCGGAGCCCCCGTTCCCGGCACAATGACCGCCGTCTGGTGGGAGAATCAGGTGAACGCCCTCATAGTGTTCGGTATCCCGCAGGTTGGTAATTACGGCGTCAAGGACCAGACCTACATTGAGAACTTCCAGATAGAGCCGGACATCCTCATCTACAATGACCCCGCCTCTACCCTCTCAGGCCGTGACCTCCAACTTGAGGCCGCAGTTAAAGAAATGATGAAATAATGGACAAGAAACTAGTCATAATCCCCACATACAACGAAAAGGAGAACATTGCCGATATAATCCAGGCGGTGTTTTCCCTCCCCGGAGACTTTCACGTACTTGTAATTGACGACGGCTCCCCGGACGGCACCGCTGATATAGTGAAGGGGCTGATGTCGGAGGGTAACACTCCTGAATCGTCGGCTTCGCCGACCCCTCCCACAGCCTCCGGCAGCGGGCCCCTCCCTCTTACCCGGCCGAGGGTGGCCAGGGATTCCGGAGTGTTACCCTCCGACATCAGGCTGCACCTTATTGAGCGAAGCGGAAAGTTGGGTCTTGGAACGGCGTACCTGACGGGGTTCAAATGGGCCCTGGAGCACGGATATGACTATGTATTTGAGATGGATGCAGACTTCTCGCATGATCCTAAGGACCTTCTGAGACTGTATAAGGCGTGTTCCGAGGGCGGCGCAGACCTTGCCGTGGGGTCACGTTACTGCAACGGCGTAAGCGTTGTGGACTGGCCCATGAGCCGCATTGTGATGAGTTACTTTGCATCCACATATGTCCGTGGAGTCCTTCAGATGAAGGTCTACGACACAACGGCCGGCTTTGTGTGCTACAGCCGCAAGGTTCTTGAGACCATGAATCTGGACGGAGTGAGGATGAAGGGCTACGGTTTCCAGATTGAGATGAAATACACTGCCTGGAAACTTGGTTTCTGCCTAAAGGAAGTCCCAATCATCTTCACAAACCGCCAGAAGGGCACCTCCAAAATGAGCGGAGGCATCTTCGGCGAGGCTTTCTGGGGCGTCATCGCCCTGCGCTTCAGGCGTTTTTAAGAAGTTTTCGAAAAACTTTCATTATCTTTGCGTAGGATATGAAACTGATTCGGAAGAATATGGCACAGATTAGAGCCTTGTGTGAAAAACACAAGGTGTTACAGCTTTATGTTTTTGGATCAGTTTTGACCGACAAATTCAATAAGGAAAGCGATATTGATTTCACGGTTATTTTTGACCGTAATGCACTCCCGCTACTTGTTTACGGAGAAAACTATTTTGAATTCAAGTTCGCTTTGGAAGCCCTTTTGAAACGGGATGTGGATTTGGTTGAATATAATGCCGTCAAGAATCCATATTTCAAAGAAGAACTCGACGAGACCAAACAACTCATCTATGGACAGGCATCTTAAAGCACATCTGTATGATATCAAGGTAGCTATTGAGGAAGTTTACTCTTTCTTTGAGCAGGTTCCTAAGCGCTTTGATGAGTACCAGAAGAATCTGATGCTCAGACGTGCCATAGAAAGAAATATAGGCATTATTGGAGAAGCTACCAATAAGATTCTTAAAGCTCAGCCGGATATTGCCATATCCCATGCGAAGGCTATAATCGCTACAAGAAACCGTGTCATCCATGACTATGCGGCCGTGACAGATGATGTCATGTGGAAGATTGTCATCAACGACCTTCCACAGCTTAAAGAAGAAGTCACTGCACTGTTGTCAGATGATGAATGATTTTTAAGGTTCAGGCGTTTTTAACACCGGAGGCAAAAATCTAATAGTCTCTCGTTTGCCCCGTGGAGGTAAACTATTGATTATAAATACAATACATAAAATAGGGTGCCGTATAAACGACATCCTTTTTTGTGTAAAACGCCATATATCAGCAACTTAGCTCCACGCTAATCCAGTTTATTGTTTTCACTGCCCTTTTCTGTCCTTAGGCTGGCTGTACACATTTTAGGGCGTTTTTGTTCGCGTTGAGAACCCGCCGGTACTAGGATTGCATGGCCAACCTCGCCCATGCCGGAACGGTTTTGCCGCCAATCCATTTAGAACGGCCACAATGTGGTTTTTGTGTACTGGCGGCTGACATTTCGGCCCCAGGAGGCTTTTTCCTTGCCGCCAGTACAGAAAAAGTGCCCCAGGCGGCTTCCAGATGGATTGGCGGCAAGAGAGAAGTATGGGAAACACATAGTTTTCCCCCTGAGCCTAGACTAATGCTCCTACATATAATAGAACCCTTGGTAGAGAACTGCCAATGATAAAATAGGAGTCTTTTTGTCACGGGATGCCAGACAAAAAGATTCCCGGTCAGTGCCGGGAATGACGATTGTTATTTAAGGAGCTTCAGCCCAATTCTTTTACGCTCCAGGTCTACTGAAAGGACCTGGACTTTTATTTGCTGGTGGAGTTTCAGGACCTTTGAGGGCACGGCCATTCCTCTTTCGCCCATGTTGGAGGCGTGGATGAGGCCGTTTTCATGAAGGCCGATATCCACAAATGCGCCGAAGGCGGTGAGATTGGTCACAATGCCGGGGAGTTCCATCCCAACCTTAAGGTCCTCTATGTCACGGATATCGTCGGCAAATGAGAACTCCTGGGCGCTTTCACGGGGATCACGGCCTGGCTTTTTGAGTTCCTGGATAATGTCATTAACGGTAGGAAGGCCGAAGTCCTTCTCCACAAAGTTTGCGGCACTCAGTTTTGAGCAAAGTTCCTCATTGCCAACCAGTTCCCTGGTACTTACCCCAAGGCTCCTTGCCATCTTGTCTACAATGTGATAAGATTCAGGATGCACGGCGGAATTGTCAAGAGGGTTTTCTGCTCCGTGAATGCGAAGGAATCCTGCGCACTGCTGATATGCCTTGGCACCAAGACGTGGCACGTTCAGGAGTTCCTCACGTGAGCGGAAATCCCCGTGGGAGGCCCTGTAGTCCACAATTGCCTTGGAAAGGGCGGGGCCAATTCCGCTGACGTACCTCAGTAGCCAGGGGCTAGCCGTGTTAAGGTTCACGCCAACGGAGTTCACGCAGCTTTCCACCGTGGCGTCCAGTTTCTCGTGGAGTAGATTCTGGTCTACGTCGTGCTGATACTGACCCACTCCAAGGGATTTTGGGTCTATCTTCACAAGTTCAGAAAGCGGATCCATAAGCCTGCGGCCGATGGACACTGCCCCGCGCACCGTTACATCGTACTGCGGGAATTCCTCACGGCCCACATCCGATGCGGAATACACGGAGGCGCCGTCCTCGCTCACAGAAAACACCCGGATGCTATCCGGAAGACCAACTTTGCGGATGAAATCCTCAGTTTCACGCCCTGCCGTGCCGTTTCCTATGGCTATTACCTCAATGTCATACTTCTCAACGAGGTCCGCTACCTTGGTAATTGACTCAATCTTCTTTGCAACCGGAGGATGTGGATATATAACGTCGTGACAAAGGAGGTTTCCCTGGGCATCCAGGCACACCACCTTGCAGCCGGTACGGAAACCGGGGTCTATTGCCATAACGCGTTTCTGACCCACGGGGGGCGCCAGAAGAAGTTGCCTCAGGTTCTCCCCAAACACCTGGACGGACTCTTTATCGGCCTTTTCTTTGGCCTCGTTGATAATCTCTGTGGTTATTGAAGGGTCCAGGAGGCGCTTTAAGCCGTCGTCTACGGCCATTCTGATCTGCTCACCGCTTTCGCGTGAGGGGTAGCCGTGATCCTGGCAGAAGTCATAGTAGATTTTGTTGCCGCATTTTTCGGGATCTGCGTCAATGCTTACTCTTAGGAAACCTTCGCCCTCAGCCCTAAGCATAGCCAGAAGGTTGTGGGAGGGGATCTTTGCTATTGGCTGGGAGAATTTGAAGTAACTGCGGTACTTTGCAGCCTCAGGGTCTTCCTGGCCCTTTTTGGTAACGGCAGATTCCACCCTTCTGGTGCGGTAAATGCCGCGAAGGGTTTCCCTGAAGGAAGCGGTTTCACTGATTCGTTCCGCCATAATGTCTCGGGCGCCGCCAAGGGCTGCTTCTGCATCCTTGATGTCCCCTTTGACGAACTTCCTGGCATCGGCCTCAGGGTTACGGGACTTGCCGCTCCAAAGAAGATTGGCAAGGGGTTCCAGACCGGCGGCGATTGCCATAGTTGCACGGGTCTTTCTCTTGGGACGATACGGCAGGTAGATGTCTTCCAGACGTGGTGCGCTCACGCACTCCTGAATCTGCTTCTCAAGTTCATGGGTAAGTTTCCCGGCCTCTCCGATGGTCTTCAGGATCAGTTCCTTGCGCTTTTCCATTTCGGAAAAAACATCGGCCCAGTGCTTAACCTCAGCAACTTCAATGTCAGTGAGGCCGCCGGTGCGCTCCTTACGATAGCGGCTGATGAAGGGCACGGTGCAGCCGTCTTCAAACAGTTCTGCGCAGTTGAGGACCTGCCAGGGCTGAACGCCCAGAAGTCCCGCTATGTGGTTTACGTATATATCTTTCATAAGTGATACGAATATAGTGATTTTCCTCTGCTCGGGCAAAAAAAAGCGGGCAGTTTGCTCTGTCCGCTCATAAAACAAAAGAGTTCAGGTTAGAACGCGTACCTCACGCTGAAGGCGGGATAGTACATTGCCGTGTTGGACATAAAGTGGTACCCCGGCCGCCGCCTGGCCACGTTTTTAACAGGATTTAAATCAGTAAGTGTTTACGCTGGAATCTGTTGAAATATTGGACCCTTTATATTCACGGTTCAATTCTTCCCGCACCTCACCGTAGGTATAACGCATTTTGCCACAGCGTTGGCACTTTTCCCAGTCACGGTATGGCCTTATGCGGTACAGGACTCCGTACCGATGGTTTCTCCAGGTGGTCTCGACTTCCTCGTGTGTCTTTTTGTCGGTGTCGTAGCTGTACTTATTGCCATATTCATCCTGACCCCAGTGGTGGGTCCAGGTTTTCCATGAGCGCACAACCTCACTGCCAAGGTATTCTGGCCGGACCTCGTCACGCCTGTCCTGATACTCTTCCAGCCATTCCCTGTGGCTGAAGACATAGGTATCTATATACTTGCACTGAGGGCAGCGGTACTCTACGGTTCTGGCTACCATCTCGAAAGAGCCCACAAGGCCGATGAGGGGCAGCATAATGGGTAGTGCTATAATAAGGCCCCAGTTCATAATCATAAGAGCTATGAGCCATATATAACAGCAGGCAAGCGCAATGACTGTAAAACTGATATTGACAAAAGTGTTTCCCAGAGGTTTGAACGGCCACGGACGCTGCAGAAGAATCATAAGGACAAAGAATGGCAGAAGAGGAGTTGCCAGATTGTACACCAGCCACCCAAGGAGGACAAAAGGTATCAGCAGCCAGATTACAAAGTCAAGATTGCGCCCCCGTGTAAGCGCCGGATAGTAAAAACAGTTGAAGGAATTGTAAATAGTGTCCTCTGTGAGGCAGGAAAGCTTATCGGCCACAAATCTCCATAGAGGAACATATCTGAGCCAAGGACGGGCGCCGTGCCTGAATTCATATTCAACTCCTGTTACTGCGCCGTTCTCAAGAGTGAGGACGGGCCTCATGTACTGGGCCTTCTTTTTGTCCTTGACCATGTTGATGCAGTAAACCCACACGTTGAATGTGGCTTTACAGTTATTTTTGCCGATATTCCGGACCATCTGCGCCGGAGTGTTCAGAGAAGCCTCCACCGTAGCAAGGTCCTTTCCCATGACAAGTTCCTCAAACCCTGCCTTGGTCCTGACAGACCGGCGGGAACCATTGACACAATACTTCCAGTGACCGTCGTTCATGACCTCTTTTATCACAAGGTCCTTGCGGCGGCTCAGTCTGAACACGCCAAGGTCATTCTCTATAAGAAGGATATCCTTTTCTTTGCTGTCCACCCCCTTGTAGGTGAATGTCGCACCGGCCTTGAACTTTATTGTGGAATCCTTTTTGGCCGTCTGAAACCGCTCTTTGTCGGCCAGAATAAACTCATGGCTGAAATCCGACATCTTCATCCAGCCGCGGTCTCCGTCAGGATGTTCCACCCATAGGGCGAAATCATCTTCCACAAAGCCCAGTACCTTCATATTGGAGCCTTTTGCAACAAGTTTCCGCGGGGGGATATCGGCCGATTTTTTGCCGCTGAAATCCGTCATGACGTCACGGCTGTCGCTGAAATACATGTAGGCCTGTGCGAGTGTGGTCATATTCCACTCTGATGGCAGCGGATCCTTTGGCTCCCCTACAGAGGTAAATGCGTAAAATGCAGCGGCCGTGACAACAATGGCCAGAGAATAATACAGTATGTTTTTTTTGTAGCGCATGCTACAAATATAACTGATTTCCTGCACTTTTCAAATCCGGTCTCAGACAAACTCTAGTCCTGTGAAAAGTCTTTGAGGGATTCCCTGTAGGCGTTGAATATCTTGGACTTTGACAGGAAACCAAGGTATTTCCTCTCATCATCCACAACTGGAAGGTTCCAGGCGCCGGTTTTTTCAAATTTGCGCATCACGGAGTCCATGGGTTCTTCCGGATGGACGTATTCCGGAGCGGATTTCAGGTAATTGAAAACGTGGCGCTCTTCATACAGCTCCGGGCGGAACATGTCTTTCCTGATATCGGCCAGGGTTACATAGCCCTGGAAGCGTCCCCTGCCATCTACAACCGGGAACAGGGAGCGTTCGCTGGAGGCAACGGCTTCCACCAGGCGGCCAAGGGTGTCGTCCACGCGCACTGTAAGGAAGTCCTTTTCAAGGAGATTGTCCATCCTGAGGAGAGTGAGGACGGCTTTATCTGCCTCATGTGTAAGAAGTTCTCCGGACGCGGCTATACGCTTTGTGTAGATGGAATACTTCTCAAAGATACGCGTTGTACCATATGCTACGGCCGATGTAAGGATAAGCGGCACAAGCAGCTGATACCCACCGGAAATCTCTGCAATGAGGAAGATGGCGGTAAGCGGCGCCTGCATCACGCCGGCCATGAGGCCAGCCATACCCACCAGCACAAAATTGGCTACAGGAACGGCTCCGGGGGCAATCAGGTTTAGGACATCGGCCACCACAAAACCAACAAGTGCACCCACAAAAAGCGTGGGGCCGAAGGTTCCTCCCACTCCCCCGCCGGCGTTTGTGAAAGTCATAGAGAACACCTTGAGGAAGGCTACCAGAAGGAAAAACAGCGGTACTCCCCAGCCAAATTTCATAAGAACACCCATTGGAGTACCATTCCCAATCTCAGGATCAAGCCCATTTAGGAGCGGTCCCAGGAAGTTGTAGCCTTCCCCGTGTAGCGGCGGGAATAGAAATATGAGAAGGCCAAGCGCCACTGAACTCACCAGCCACTTGAGGTAGGGGTTCTTAAAGCGGGACAGGCGGTCTTCCATCCCAAGGGTTGTATGTATGAAATACAGAGAGAAAAGGCCGCACAGCATACCCAGAAGAAGGTAAAACGGCACATTCCCCATGCGGAAGTCCACAATTGTTGCAGCAAACGGGCTCACCCTTCCAAGGCAGAGATAACTGACCAGCGTGGCCGATATGGAGCTCAGCAGCAGCGGCAGTATACCGGACATTGAGAGGTTGAAAAGGAGGATCTCCAGCGTGAACAGCACACCTGCAAGCGGGGCGTTGAAAATGCCCGCCACGGCACCAGCGGCGCCGCAGCCAAGAAGAAGCGTCATCCCGCGGTAGGACATTCCGGTATATCGGCCCAGATTTGAGCCGATTGCAGCACCGGTGTACACGATGGGAGCCTCCGCGCCCACGGAACCGCCGAACCCGATTGTAAGGGCGCTTGTCACAAGGGACGACCAGATGTTGTGGCGCTTTATCTTGGATTCATTCTTTGAAACGGCCTGCAGCACCTTTGTCACCCCATGGCCGATATTATCCCTCACCAGATACTTCACAATGAGAAGGCTCAGGAGCATTCCAACGCCCGGAAGCACCAGATAAGGAAGGCGGCTGCCGGGCATTATCCCGGAAAGCCAGCCCTGGACTACGTGTATGGAGACCTTCAGCGCCACCGCGGCCAAACCGCAAAGAAGGCCTGTCACCACTGACAAGCCAAGGAGCGCCGTACTCTCAGGCACCTTACGCAAAAGGGCCCTCAGAGGGGCCCATATAAACTTATTCATCATCTGCGCCGGAAGAATACTGGGCGATGTTGTCATCTGGAAGGGTTTCTCCGGAATCTTCAGGGGAATCCGGGGCGCCGCCGGCCACTGCCTCGGTTTCTGCATCTTCCTCTCCTTCAAGCCAGCGGGCTACATCCTCAAGGTCATCCGTCTTGACATTGATCTTTACAAGGTATATAGCATCTGCGGTTTCTACCGTGACGGCATAGAAACTGGTGCCGTCCGGCTTGGGGTATTTGACAAGGTCATTGAGGTAATCGCTGAAGCCCTTGGGGTATTTCTCCTGAAAAGCGGCAGCCAGATCCGGATGCAATGCATTCATCTTCTCAAAACTTACTACGTGTCTCTTCTTAATGTCTGCCATAATTACTTCTTGATAGGTTTAGTTTTTCCGCCTGCAATATTAGGCTTTTGTTTTGAACCTTGCAAGGGCTTTCCGCTTTTTTTTGAAGAATTTTTAAAGAAATATGATTTTTGCCTCATTTTACGCTCAGGGTCGCGCTCCACAAACACCGGTTTCATATCCCTTGGATCTATTCCGCTGTAGAACATAACGGAGGATGTGGTCATAGGAGTGGGCGTGAAATCCTGGACCTGGTCCATCCAGATACCCTTAAGGGCAGGGTGATTTGCAAGGCATTCCATATCCTTCAGCGTGCACCCCGGGTGGGACGATATAAAATAAGGGACAAGCCCCACGTGGGTTCCCGCGTCGCGGTTTATCTTGTCAAATTCCTTGCGGAGGCGCTCGAAGAGCCTGAACGTAGGCTTTGCCATCTTCTGGAGAACGTGATCCTCGGTGTGCTCCGGGGCCACTTTTAACCTGCCTGAAGTATGGTCTAGCACTAGTGTTTTGAGATAAGGCTTGGAACTCTGGTCCACAAAGCCGTCCTCTGTAAGGAAGAGGTCGTAGCGGATTCCGCTGCCGATATAACTGTGCCTGATGCCCTTGGTGGAGTCTATCTTCTTATAGAGTTCCATAAGGCGGGTATGGTCACAATCAAGATTTTGGCACCTTGCGGGGAAAAGGCAACTGCGGCGCTTGCATTTGTCGCAGATTTCAAGGTTCTTGCCGTGCATCCCGTACATATTGGCAGTAGGAGCCCCCACGTCCGATATATTACCTGCAAAGTCCGGGAGATTGTTAAGTTCCTTCACTTCCTTAAGGATGGAGGCCTCGCTGCGGCTCTGGATGAACTTTCCCTGATGCGCCGCAATGGTGCAGAAGTTACAGCCTCCGAAACAGCCCCTGTGGGTGTTTACGGAGAATTTTATCATATCGTACGCCGGAATTCTCTTGCCCTTGTAGCGCGGATGCGGCAGTTTTGTGAACGGAAGGTCCCAGAATGAATCCATCTCCTCCTGCGTTGCCGGCGGGTACGGCGGATTTATCTGGACATACCCGTCCCCTACCGGCTCCAGGATTGTATCCGGATGCATCATATTGGCGTGCGTCTCTATCCAGTGGAAATTCTCCGCAAAGGCTCTCTTGTCCTTCCGGCACTCTTCAAAACTATGCAGCTTTAATCCTTCTTCGGGTAATTTTCCAGTTTTGTAAAAAGCAATTTGTTGTATTTGCTGCATCCGGTGAGGGGCCCAGCCCTTCTCTATGCCTTTGGTCAGTTCCAGCATAGGGCGTTCCCCCATACCGTAGCAGAGGTAATCGGCCCCGGAAGTAACCAGGACGGAGGGCATTAGGCAGTCTTTCCAGTAGTCGTAGTGAGTGAGGCGCCTAAGGGAGGCTTCTATGCCGCCGATAACCACAGGGATGTCCGGATACAGTTCCTTCAGGATTTTGGTGTAAACCGTTACGGCGTAATCCGGACGCGCACCGGCTTTGCCGTCAGGGGTATAGGCGTCGTCGTGACGGAGGCGCTTGGAGGCGGTGTAATGGTTCACCATAGAGTCCATAGCGCCGGAATTAAGGCCGAAATACAGCCTGGGGCGGCCGAGTTTACGGAAATCGCGGAGGTCGTCCCTCCAGTTGGGCTGGGGCACCACCGCAACGCGGTAGCCCCATTTCTGGAGCCACCTGGCGATCACGGCCGTTCCGAAGGACGGATGATCTATGAATGCGTCGCCGGAAAAAAGGATAATGTCAATGTAATCCCATCCAAGGGCTTCCACTTCCTTTACGGACGTGGGAAACATATATGATTGTGATGCCTCTGCCATAAGTGATGCAAATATAATCAAGAAATCACTATCTTTGCAATATGAAAAGAATAATTTACCTTCTTGCAGCCGTTATCGGCCTTTGTCTCACTTCATCCTGTGGAAAATCTTTCCTTGACCAGGTGCTCCTTGAAGGCAACTGGGGCCTCATACGCAATGAGATGACAACCAGCGTCAACGGCACCGTCATAGAATCCCTTATCTCAGACTGTGATCCCTTCAATCCCAAAACGCCGATGGACTCCCAGTTGGCAATCCGCAGCGCGTCCGGCAGCGTCTATGAGTTCTCAACATACACCTGGGATATGGTGCGTGGAGTCTGGGCCCTCTTTACCAAAGAGAACCTCATTGTACGGGACAACGTATTATATATGGTAGAAGGCGGCCGTGAAATTGAATACGGCCATTTTACCTCAACGGCAAGCACCCTCACCATTGAAACCATAGACATCTTCGATGAAGTAGTGGGCGGTGTGGTCACTCAGCACTCAACCGTATCACGCTCCACTTACAGAAGGCTGTCGGATATCCTGTAAGGCCAGTTTTTTCATCCCATACAAAAACGCCCCCGGAGTTGCTTCCGGGGCGTTTTTGTTTTATTGCAATTTGTTTTCAGTAAAGTAAACTCCTGATAATCCGCATCTTACTGCGGGATGATCCATCCACGGAGTTCCTTGGCCGCAAAGCCGGTCTGGTATACCTTTGCAGCACAACATCTGCCAGCCGGGGCTTGATCGGTCACCGTAACAGTTTGCGTTTTTTTGGGGGGGCCGGGGATTTCTCCGGTCCCTTTTTATTCTACATAGAGGAGAAGTCCCTTCAGGTACTCGCCTTCCGGATGATAGATGTTCACGGAGTGGTCTCCGGGCTGGTTCAGGCGGTCAAGGATTCTGACGCTGCGGCCGGTTTCCGCGGCAGCGGAGAAAACAGCCAGCGCAAAGGCCTCCTTGTCCACAACCTGGGAACAACTGAAAGTGAACACAAAGCCGCCGGGAGCCACCTTGGCGATGGCTGCGGCATTGAGCCTCTGATATGCCCTGAGGGCGTTTTTCAGAGCGCCCCTGTGCTTTGCGAATGCCGGAGGATCCACTATCATAAGGTCATATGCTCCGTCAGGGACGTTCTTTACGAAGTCTATTGCATCGGCACAGTATGAAGTGTGCTGCTCCGGAGTGAAGCCGTTCAGTTCAACGTTTCTGTCCACCATCGCCATGGCGCGGGCG
This sequence comes from Bacteroidales bacterium, assembly GCA_017451395.1. Lineage (GTDB taxonomy): Bacteria > Bacteroidota > Bacteroidia > Bacteroidales > UBA932 > Cryptobacteroides. The sequence continues at coordinate 11,989 of JAFSPR010000123.1, read as the reverse complement.
CTGCTGTCCACGGAATCCACGTGCTTTGCGCCGCCCGCAAGGGCATAGATGGAGAAGCCGCCTGTGTAGCAGAACAGGTTAAGGACATTGCGGCCGCGGGCTAGTTTCCCCACCCTGGCGCGGTTCTCCCTCTGGTCCAGGAAGAAGCCCGTCTTCTGGCCCTCGTTCCAGTTCACGAGGAACTTGTTGCCGCCCTCAAGGACCACTGATTCATCGGCATCAAAACCCGGAGCCTTCCAAAGATATCCGTCGATGAGTTCCAGGCCGGCCTTGAAGGGCGCGGTGCCGGAACTTTTATCGTAGACGGCCTTGAGGGAGCCGCCGTAAACCTCACGGAGGGCTTCCGCGATGGCGTTCTTGGCACGGAACATACCAACGGAATGGGCCTGGAGCACGCAAACGCCGTCATAATAGTCTACAATGAGGCCAGGGAGACCGTCCCCTTCCCCGTGCACAAGTCTGTAGCAGTTGGTCTTATCCGATCCCGCCAGCCCCATTGCCTCACGCAGTTTAAGGGCCCTTGACAGCATCAGGGGCCAGAAATCTGGCTTTGTGGGGTCCTCCTCAAAACTGAGGATCCTTACGGCTATGGAGCCAATCTGATAGTGGCCATAGGCAAGGAACTTTCCATCGGCCGATGCTACGCTCACAAGGTCTCCCTCTGCGGGATGGCCCACAATCTGTGCGATGGCCCCGGAGAAAACCCAGGGATGATAACGCAGGATGGATTCCTCCCTGCGCGGCTTGAGAATAATTCTATCCATTGTCTTGCTGACGGTATCTTTCCGGATGAAGCTCTTCATCCGATAGCGGATTCTTCTCTGACTTTAGAAGTTTCATATAAATCTCACGGCACACCCAGGCGTCTGTGGCGGCGTACCGCAACTGGCTTTCAGACAGGTGCTCCGCCTCCCAGTTTGACAGTTGCTGGGCCTTGGATATCTTTACGCCGAGGATGATGGCAGTCATCTTCTTGACGGATTTGTCACGGATTCCGTATTCCCACACTTTTGACTGGAGGTCTACAAAGCCGCCCGGCTTGAAAGAGGCGTACTTCTGAAGGCCGCGGATGTCGTCTATTGTAGCGGCGCCCACCTTCAGGATTGCAGGATTTGCAAGTATGGCGGCAAGGCGACGGGGAATGCCGGTTTTCTGCACGCGGAAAAGGTATGCCCTGCCGGGGCCGGAGAGTTGCAGGAGCGCCGTACCGTTGGAATGCTGATCCTGGGAGAACGTGGGGCGGGTTTCGGTGTCAAAACCAAGCACCTTCTGTCTTCTCAAATAACGCAGGGCGGCGTAAAAAGTGTCATTCAGGGAGTCTACCAGCACAATGTCCCCCGGAAAGGAAACAAGTTCAAGTTTTGCTATTTCTTCCGGGCTAATTGATATGGGGAACATACTCTGACTGGACATATTGGGCGCTTAGGGGAACTTTTTGGAGCCCTCCTTCAAGGGATTCCTCCGTTACGAAGTATCTTACGGAAGGCCGATGGATCCTGTGCGTAAAGAGATTCTCCTCACGTAAAAGGGCGTATACGGCATCCACGATGCAGGCGCCGGGATCAAGGATCTGGAAATTATCCGGGAGCATTGCGGAGAATGCGTCTTCCTCCTCCGTTGCCGCGCGGCGGATGATGGGAATCTCGGACCACAGCGGAGCGGGATCCTTCCCGTATCCGTCCAGGATAAGGGCATCCATCTTACGGCCAGTGAGCCTGTACTGCCTGAGGACGCTGCGGAATTCAGTGCAGATGTCAAGGGCGGGATCCGGGGTGATGGAAACTACGCTGCCGGTAAGTCCCATCTCCTCAAACACGCTCTCGTAGACTTTTGACTCCCTCACAGGGTCCGACGCCCACACGGCAATGTTCTTTGCCCCGCCGCGTACCGCTGCCTTAAGGCTTTCCCGTACAGGGGACATAAGACGGCACACGCCGCCTTTCATCTGCTGGAGGGTATCCACGTCAAACATCCCGTAACGGGCGTGGAGGGAAGACGTAAACACTATGATCTTTGCCTGCGACAGGCTGTCCCAGGCGAAGAGGGCACCCCTCACCGCAGTCTCACGGAGGCTGTCAAGCCCGGTGGAGTCTGAGAGAAAACCGGCATAGGGCTCATTGTAGGCGTCCATAATTACGTCGAAGGTTTCACCTGCAAAATCAGGAAGGGAATCCCTGTGGGCGCGGCCGTCAATGTTATCCCTTCTGTCCACACTCTGGAAACGGCGTGAAAGGTAGATGCCGTCTGCGCGTTCCCCAAACAGCGCTATGCGGCCGTTTATGCCAACGTGACCGGCACGTGCGGCAAGGCGGCCAAGACCTGACGAATCACTTGCTACGGTATACACCAGAGGCACTGCAGGACGTGGCTCAGGGCCCTTTTCCCGGCAGGATATGGCAAGTGCAGCAACAATGAGCGCTGCAAGTAATGCTTTTCTTTCCATCATTAGGTGCAAATTTACTAAAAAATCCTTATTTTTGTAAAAATACATTTAAGATGAAGAAGATTCTAAGCCTCGCGCTATTGGCATTATGCTGCCTCAACACATTTGCACAGAGGGCTCCCAGCCCCGTCAAGGCAAAGGACTATCAGTTCACAACCGTAAAGGAAATTCCCATCACCCCCATCAAGGACCAGTACCGCAGCGGCACCTGCTGGTGTTTCAGCACCATATCCTTCCTTGAGAGTGAGATAATCAAGGCAAAGAACCTGAAAGATCCCTCGCTGTATCCGGATTTTTCAGAGATGTTCGTTGTAAGGAAGGCATATTATGACCGCGCCATAAAGTATGTCCGTATGGACGGCAAACTCAACTTCGCCGCCGGATCAGACTTCGGAGATGTCCTGGAGGTTGCAAAGACATACGGCCTTGTAAGCCAGGGAGATTATTCCGGCTTCCAGTACGGCTACGACAAACCTGTCCAGGCAGAACTTGACGCCGTGCTCAAGGGTTATGTGGACGCAGTGGTGAAAAACCCCAACAGGAAACTCACCAAGGTATGGCCCAAAGGCGTTGAAGGTATCCTTAACGCCTATATGGGTGATATTCCTGAAGACAAGATAATCAAGGGAGACGCCCTTGGAATCAACCTTGACGATTATATCGGCTTCACTTCCTACACCCACCATCCCTTCTATACCGCCTTTGCCATGGAGGTTGAGGACAACTGGCGCTGCACCCCTTCCTGGAATGTTCCGCTTGATGAATTTATGGCCATCATAGACAATGCAATAGAAAAGGGTTTCACCGTAGCCTGGGGCGGAGACGTCTCGGAGCCCGGTTTCACCCGTGACGGCCTTGCCATCCTCATAGATATGGAAGCCCTTGCAACTTCCGGCTCAGACCAGGAGCGCTGGGTTGGCAAAGCGGAGGAAAAGCCCGCAGAGAAGATTTCCGTGAAGGAAATCGAAGTAACCCAGGAACTCCGTCAGGACTACTACGACGAAAAAACTTCCACCGACGACCACGGTATGCACCTCTACGGCATAGCCAAGGACCAGAACGGCACCAAGTACTACCTCATAAAGAACTCCTGGGGAGAAACCGGTGAATACAAGGGCATCTGGTATATGTCAGAAAACTTCGTGAAGGGTAAAACCCTCAACATCCTGGTAAACAAGAACGCCGTTCCCAAGGACATCCTCAAGAAGATCGGCATCAAATAAATGAGCATAGTAAAGCACATTCCCAACACTATCACCCTGATGAACCTCCTCTCTGGAGTCATCGGGGTGATGGCTGCTGTAGTGGGAAAGACAGACCTCGCCTTTCTCCTTATGCTTGGCGCTGCCTTATTCGATTTCTGTGACGGCCTGGCTGCAAGGCTGCTGGGGGCATATTCCGTTATCGGAAAGGAACTGGACTCACTGTGTGATATGGTTAGTTTCGGGGTACTTCCTTCGGTAATGCTGGTGTATGCATCGGTGAACTCCGGCCTTTCACCCCAATGGCTGTGCTACATTCCTGTTTTTCTGGCCCTTATGAGCGCCCTCAGGCTAGCCAAATTCAATGTGGATGAGCGCCAGAGTACGGATTTCATAGGAGTCGCCACCCCTACATCGGCCATAATGAGCGGCGCGCTGTGCTACAGCGGCATTGCCCTTCCGGTATGGTTCATCCCCGTTTTTGCCGTTGTGATGGGCCTTCTTCTTGTGAGCGAGATCCCTATGTTCTCCATCAAGATTGCAAAGGGCCATAAACTCCTGGACGCCAAACACATAGTTCTTATCGGCCTCATTGTGGCATCCATAGCCGTAACCGTGGCCCTGCGCCTCAACTGGAGCGTAGCGGTGCTGCTTGTCTTTGGCTCCTACATTGTGGAAAACCTTATAATATGGATAGCGAAACCAAGAAGTTGACTCCCCTTAAGTTCCTCCCGGACAGGCAGGACACCCCCTGGGGCAGCATAGAATATAAATTGGCCGATCTTGGATTCATAGATTCAATGGCCAGCGAGGGCTGGCTTGGAGGGAACACCCTCTCGGACATAATGCAGACATACCTGGAAAGGGTTTCCGGAGAAACATCCTTTGACTGGTATGGCACGCAGTTTCCCGTGCTAATAAAGCGCATACATGTCAAGGGGCGCACTCCCCTCCATCTTAATCCTAACGACGAATCGGCCGAGCAGCGTTACGACGCCTTTGGAAAAACCGCCTTGTGGTATGTGGAGGAAGCCGGAAAAGAGGCTGCCCTATACCTTGGTTTCAAGAAAGCGGTTGGAGCGGAGCAATTTTACAATGCAACCCTGGACGGCAGCGTTGACAGCCTTCTTCACAAGGTTAAGCCCTGCAAGGGAGAGTTTTATCTCATCACCCCCGGAACCGTTTACGCCGCAAAGGATGTTACTATTCTGGAAATCTCAGAAGCGTCGGAACTTAGTTTCAACCTTGAAACAGACCTTGAAGAAGCCTTCGACCTTATTGACCTCGGCGCCTGGATCAATCCACTTCCAAGGCCTCAGGGCAGCCTTGTTGTGTCTCTCCCCCAGTTCACGGCAAACTGCATTCCCTTGTCACAGGCCCTGAAGAGCCACCGGGACCTTGACGACACCTTCCTTCTTTACATTACCCTAGAAGGAGAAGCCGTCATTGAGGCTGATAATAAGAACTACAATGCCGGAAAGGGAGAACTTGTTATGGTCCCGGCAGAAGTTACGGACTTTGCCCTTCTTCCGGCAGCCCCCGGCACAGTAATCCTGGAAGTGAGAATGGATCCAAGGCCGGACGACGATATTGTTTCAGAACCCGTAGACGATGGAAGTCAGGATTGACAAATACCTCTGGGCCATAAGGGTTTTCAAAACCCGCACTGAAGCCACAGAGGCCTGCAACGGTGGCAAAGTGAAAGTTGGCGGCGTAAATGCCAAGCCTTCAAAGGACGTGCGCCCCGGAGACATAATAAACGTAAGGAAAGGTGCCGTAAACTACACCTTCAGGGTAATTGACGGCCTGGAAAAACGTGTGGGCGCCAAAGTGGTTCCGGAATACGCGGAGAATCTCACGCCAGAGGAAGAACTTCAGAAACTGCGCGCTCCCGTTGAAACCTTCTTTGTATCCAGGGACCGCGGCACAGGCCGTCCCACCAAGAAGGACCGCAGGGAAATTGAACAATTGTGGGATACGCTGGAACTCTAGCGCCCGCAGATGTCCTTGAAATCGCAGCCGGAGCATACCTTGGTCTCCTCCGTGCGGCGCCATGGAATTTCAAGATTGGATATTTCCGACAACATATCCAGAAGTTCCTCTGTCTTTTCCTTTGTAACCGCAGGGTCTTCCGGCATATCCGGAAGGCAGCCGGTATAAAGGTGCTGAATGGAGTAGACTGAATCCACCAACAGTTTTCCCGCAAGCTCAGGCTGCTGATGGCAAAGGATGTTATAGATGAAAAGTTGCCTTAATATCTTTGCCTGGATTTTGTTGTTGTTGTCAACAACCTTTCCCGTCTTGTAATCGATGACGCGCACTTCCCCGTCCCTTAAACTGTCCAGCCTGTCGATATAGCCGTGAAGCCTGAATCCGCCCAAGGTGCCAAAAAAATGCTCTTCAAGGCCGATTATTTCGAATCCCTTCGTTGCGCCAGCAGCGGCAAGGAGATCGGCGTCGTGCTTCAGGGTACTCAGGACATAGTCCAGGATAACCTCCTCCAGCACAAGGTTCCGGCCCGTAACCTCAATTGTGTGCAACTCCTCCAGCACATTGGCGCGGATCATAGCCTTGAGCCCCTTCACGTCCTTCCGGAAGGCATCTATCATCCGTGGCGTAATGGGATTTGCCCTTTTGTAAAGATCCTGCATCACGCGATGGAAAACGTTTCCCACCATACGGGCATCCAGGGACTCCGCCACTTCCTCATCCTGCTTGAGACCCTTGACCTTCTGGTAGTAGAACTTTGCGGGACATTCCGCATAACTGTTGAGGGCCGATGCCGACAGCAGTTTCCCCTTTACGGTATCCACATCCTCCCTGGTTTTCACTATCTCTTTCTCCGGTTCCGGGGCCTGCATTGACGGAGCGGCTGTGAACCGTTCCAACTGAACGCCGAAGTGATATTGAAGTTGCTTTATGTATCGGCTTTCCTCCCCGGATTTAAGACCATCCGTACGGCTGTCGTAGACAATCCACACGTGTTCAGGCCTCTGAATCATCCTATAGAAATAATATGCCCACACGGCATCCTGGAATTCATATGTGGGAAGACCGAATCCCTTGCGGAGTTCCGGAGGGATGAAAGACGAACTGACGCTCCTCCTTGGAAACATCCCTTCGTTGGCGCTGAGAATCACAAGATTCCTGAAATCCAGCGCGCGGGTTTCCAGCGGCCCCATTATCTGGAGCCCTTTGAGAGGCTCTCCCTTGAAAGGCACGGAAATGCCCTGAAGGATCCTCTGCAAAAGCCTCAGGTGAGTTGACGGAAGCACCTCAAGGTCTGTGTCCTTAAGGATATTGAACTGAGTATGGCATCGCTTTGCAAAGTCCAGTTCCAGGAGCATCTCCGATTTCCCCGTGAGAGTTCGTCCCACAAGCGCCACAACCTCCTGGAAATACTCCTCCGTCCTGTGATTCTGGGAGGCCGATACAGCCTTTGCATCCTCAATCACCGGGCGGAAAACAAGATCCAGAACGGGGCCGCCCTGAAGGTCCTTAAGTGGGATATAATACACGGCAGATGCCTTGACGGCTTCTACCTTTGCCTTCTCTTCTTCCCCAAGAAGTTCACGGAAAAGGCCCGAAGAAAACACGTTCCTTACCGCCGCGTGGTAGAAATACCAGCCGTCCGGGCGCTTCCTCATATGCATCTGAAGGTTCCCCAGGGCATCCAGAAGCGTATAAATGGCGCTTTCGGACATGGGGCAGCCCATAGTCACGTTAATGTTTTGATATGAAGGCGGGATGGAACTGAGGAGAGGCATCAGCAGGGACTGGTCCGGAAGCACAAACGCAGTTTCCACGGCATCTCCGGATGTCTGCCTAAGTATCCAGGGAGCCAGTTTTGCCTGCCCCACGGAGGAAGGAACGTCCACAACGGTTATCTTTGGAACGGAAAGGCCCGCGGGATCAATCTCAAAGGCCTGCGGAAAATGCACCACGTTCTTTTTCATAAAGAGCGAGGACTTGTTGTCCCTGTCCTTTATCATAGGGCTCACGTAATCCCAGCAGAACTGCGCCAGGCGGGCGTCACGCATACGTTCAAGAAGGAGTTTCTCACACTCGTTCAGAACGTTGAGCCCCACAAAGACATATTGAACCGTTTCCGGGAAAACGGGATTCAGAAGGTCCACAACGGACTTTCCGTCCTTAAGGCTCTTTGCCACGCTGCGGTATACCATCCCCTCATAGGACATTCCCTTTTCACTGAGGCGCCTGCCAAAACTTTCATACAGAGGTAAGAGGATGTTCCAGAGTCTTACGAATTTTCCCTTGACACCGCCTTCAAGATGCTTTGAGTCCCTGAAATGGTCCAGGAAATGATTGATGGCCTTCTCCTGATTCTTTGAAAGATACTCATAGGTGTCCTGAAGTTCCTTGAAATCGGAGACGTTGCGGAAAAGCCCGGCGGCATCAACAAGATACTTGTCTATGTCGTCAAAGTCCCCCAGCAGCACATCTCCCCAGAACACGAACTCGTCAAGGGATTCGGCCTCCGGATTGAGGTCCTTGTAGCAGTCATAAAGTTCCAGAAGCAGATGAAGCCGGTCCGTAGCGTGAACACTGTATACCTTATAGAAGAAATCATTGATGGTATACAACTGCGGAGACATAACGGGCTTCCCCAACTGCAGCCCCAGGTATTTCCTGAAAAACACCAGGGAACGGCGGTTGGGAAAGACAAAACAGTACTGTTCCAACTGGGGGCTGTCAGCATAGTGACGGGCCACCTGCTTAAGGAAAGGATCCACTCTTTATCTAATATCGAATGAGTAAGGAAGGCGTGCCATAGGCTTTCCGGGCCGGGCGGAAAGGACGGATTTGACCTCTGAGCCCATAGCCTCGAAGGGAGTGCCGGCAAGGATGGAGGGCTCGGAGTTCTTCTGGCCCAGACTTTCCATCAGTTGCTCCGCGAATGTCAGAGGAGCCGGGAAGGCTGCGGTAAGGGCGTCATCGGCGGCAATACCGGCAAGGGATGCGGCGTAGGCGATTGCATCCTGAAGTGTGCCGATTTCATCCACAAGGCCTATCTCAAGGGCGTCGGAGCCCCTCCATACGCGACCCTGGGCGATGGCGTCAACGGCGGAGGGAGCCATCTTGCGGCCATCGGCCACAAGGTTCACGAAACTCTCATAGATGTCCTCAACGCTGGCTTGCTGGTAATCCAGTTCCGCTTTGTCGAAGGGACGCATAAGGCTGTACATATCGGAGTGCTTGTTTGAGCCGACGGACTCGAATGTCACGCCTATATTCTTTGTAACCTTGGAGAATTCAGGAATCATTGAGAATACGCCGATTGAACCGGTAATAGTGTTTGCATCGGCAAAGATTTTCTCGCAGCCGTTGGAAATCCAGTAGCCGCCGGACGCCGCATAGTTGCCGAACGAAGCCACAAGGGGTTTGCGGGCCTGGAGGCTGTCCAGGGCGGTCCTGATCTTGACCGATGCGGCAACGCTGCCGCCGGGAGAGTTCACGCGAAGGACCACGGCCTTTATGGCGTCATCCTTTGCGGCCTTGTTGATTTCCTTCACAAAACGGTCTCCGTCAATGTTCATAAAGTCTTCGCCGTCCACTATCTCGCCATCGGCATAGATGATAGCGATGTTGGGCCTGAGAACGGGCTTTACCTTTGCCACGGCATAGTCTGCGAAAGGAATGAGTTTAAGTTTTTCCTCAGAGGGGACTCCGGCAAGGGTGCAGAGTTTCTCAATGAGTTCCGAGCGTGTCATAAGGCCGTCCACAAGGCCATTGGCAAGGAAATCCTCAGGTTCGGCAAGGGCAAGGTCATCCACAAGCGCATTGAATTTTTCAGGGGAAATCTCCCTGGACTCAGAGATGGCGGCGGTCATAACCCTCCAGGCGGAGTTCACCATAACCTGGTTCTGCTCACGGTTTTCAGGGGAAGCGCTGCTGCGGATGAACATCTCGCCGGCGCTCTTGTACTTTCCGTGACGGATGAGTTGGACGTTTACTCCGAGTTTATCCAGGATGTCCTTCACGAACATCATTTGGGAAGAGATGCCGATAAGTTGGTAACTGAAGCCGTGGTATGATGATAGATAAATCTTGTCTGCAACCGTAGAGAGGTAGTAGGAACCGTTTGCGGGAGACTCCAGCCAGGCGATGACAGGTTTCCCGCTGCGGCGGAACTCTGAAAGAGCGCGGCGGAATTCCTCTGCGTCTGACATACCCATAGTGGCGCCCTCCGCACGGAGAAGTATGTACTTCACGCCGGGGTCTGCGGCAGCGGCCTCAATGCCGTTGATGGCATCCAGAAGGCCGATCTGTGCCAGGGGCATCTGCATCCCGGCCAAGGAGAAGGAAGGAACGGGATTCTCCTGAGTCTGCTCAGAGATTGTGAACTGGGAAAGGTTCACGTCCAGGACGCCTTCCTTGGGGAGAGGCGTGCCGGACCCTCCGGCTACAGCGCCTGCAAACATAATGAGGAGCAGGAAGAATGCAAGGATTCTTAGCACGATAAGGCCGCAGATGACGGCCAGCATAGTTTTGACGAATTCTTTCATATCTGTTACTTTACCAATTGCGTAGCGGTATTCCAGTCAATGTTCTCCTTGTAGAACTTGTCAAGGACGTCCGATCCCTTTGCCGGGAGATACATCGACAGACCGGAATATGTACCGTCAAGGATGGGGATGCTGAAAAAGTACTCTGTATGGTCCTTGTAGACGACTGCCTTCTCCAAAGCCTCATCAAGGGCGGCGAGGTCCTCCGCGGACGCGCCGGCCTTGGCCACGATATCCCTCATATCATAGAAGAAGTGCCTTTCCATACGGTAATAACGCTGGACCTTGCCTGCATTCACGGCGCTTATCTCATCGCGGTACTTTTCAAAGAGGAAGCGGCATACTTGCGCAAGTTCGTCCAGATGTTCCGTATTTACGGCCGATATGGTTGCAAATTCCTGACCCGCGTTCTTGCCGTCTTTCCTGTACTGGTCAAAATAGTCCCGGCACACCTGCAGGGGATCCGGGGTTTCCTGAAGGAGACGTGATGTGAGGAGTCTGTAATCAAAGCCGTCGGCAAGGATTTCGGTGGGAGAAAAACCTATTATACGCGCCTTGTCCTTCAGTTCATACGCAACCTCCACGCCGCCCATCAGGCAGGCATCGAGGAGGATATAGTCCATAGGGCAGGGAATGGCGTCACGGAAGGCCTTGAGTTCCATCTCCACGGAACTGTTCACGTCTTCGTCCTGGCCGATTGACTTGACCGCGGGATAATCCGGGATGGGAGGGAACTCCTCCCCTATTATGCTGCGGCGGCCGCGAAGTGAGAAAGTGTTGACTTTCCCTCCGTGAGCCCTCTCATAGGCTTCAGGGTCCTTGTAGTAGCCGTCAGGGAGATAACCAGTGCCGTGGGAAGAGAGCACTATGCCGTAATGGCTTCCGGGAAATTGGTTCACAACTGTCTGGAGAGCATCCTTCAGGGTGCTTTCTCCGAACAGAGGTGTAAAGCCGTCCCACTTCTTCAGGGTATCCCTCACCACTCTGTCGTCCTTGTCACGGTATACCCTGTACATTGCCGCCGGGGTTTCAGAGGTTTTGTTGCCTCCTAAGCGGGAGATAATGATAAGAACGCTCCCGGAGGCATATTTTCCCACAGGGATTGCGCTGGCCTCAAGTTCCTCAAGGTCTGCGGTGAGATAGCCGGAAAGGGAATTGCGGCCGCCGGAAATCATTATCATCACGTTTCGGTCGATGACGGGAGACACCCGGCCCTTTGTTTCCTGGCTGGATGGAGAAGCCTCCTTTGAGGAAGGATCTATGTCAAAATACGGGTCTTTGGCGCAGGACAGGGCCAAAGCCATAAGGACAAGGAGCGCAAGGGCTCCGGGTATTTTAAGCAAATACTTCATTGTATCATACAAAGTTAGTTATTTTTTTTCTATATTTGTACAAAACGTACAATTTAAGCGTATGAAACATATTTTGAAAATGATGATTGTCATAGGATCGGCCGCGCTTGCAGGCGCCTGTTCGGGCCCCGGCCAGAAATCCCAGAATGATTTCAGGTACACCATAGACTCCTTCGCAGACCTAAAGGTTATGCGCTACCAGATTCCCGGATGGGAGAATCTGTCACTCCGCCAGAAGGAATACGCGTTCCATCTTGCCGAGGCCGCAAAATACGGCCGTGACATACTCTGGGACCAGAATTGCAAAGACAACCTCAGGGTACGCCACGCCCTTGAGGCCATCCTTGAAAGCAATGTCCAGGACAGCCCGGAGTGGCAGGATTTCCTGGTGTATGCAAAGAGGGTATTCTTCTCCAACGGCATCCATCACCATTACGCAGAGGACAAGATTTTCCCTGCCTGCCC
>JAFSPR010000122.1 GCA_017451395.1 Bacteroidales bacterium | reverse complement strand
GGGCTGGGGCTTTGACGACGCAGTCAGCGGCGGCAGCCAGTTCCACTTCGTCCTTGGTCAGCAGTTCTAGGTATGGTTTTTGCGCTTGATGCACCCGGCCCCCTGTCATCCCGAGCGTAGCCGAGGGATCTCAGAAAAAGAAAAAACGATAAAATTATTTGATATGAAAAAACTTTTTGTTTTAGCACTCGCAGCATTCGCAGGCCTCAGCCTTCAGGCCCAGACCTTCGGCCGTGTTAATTTCTCTGAACTTGTGGCCCTGATGCCGGAAATGGATCAGGCCCGCGAGGTAATCGCAGCCTCCCAGAAGGAAGCGGAGGAAACCTACAGCGCAATGCTGGAAGAATTCCAGAGCAAGTACTCACAGTATCAGCAGAAGCAGGCCACCTGGACTGCAGCCATCAAGGAATCCAAGGAGCGTGAACTCTCCGACATGCAGAACCGTATCCAGGAGTTCCAGTCCAACATCTCCCAGGAACTTCAGCAGCAGCAGAACCAACTCCAGGCCCCCATCTACGAGAAAGCCAACAAGGCCGTCCAGGAACTGGCAAAGGCAAAAGGCCTCACCGCCCTCTTTGACGCCACCCAGGCCCTTTACTTCGATGAGTCCAAGGTGATAGACCTCACCCCCGAAGCCCGTAAGGCCCTCGGTATCGCCGAAGGCCGCACCCTGGAATCCCTCCAGGCAGAACTCCAGGAGAAGGCCCAGGCCGCTCAGCAGCCCGCCAAGTAGCCCATCGGCCCACATAGAATTATCATCATCCCCGGCTCAGACCGGGGATCTTTTTTCCCCTGCCCCTATTGTAATGCCGACGCGGTGGAGCTTAACCCGCTGTGCATCAGCCACTTACGCAAGTATTTGGGATTACCGGTAATCCCAAATAACCCCGTAACATCCTGTGTCTCAACCATTTAGCTTCCATAAGCGTTTTAGCCCAAAGCACAAAAAAAGCCCCGGTCACAAGACCAGGGCCTTTAGGAGGGTGAGTGATGGGGCTCGAACCCACGACACTCGGAACCACAATCCGATGCTCTACCAACTGAACTACACTCACCATGTTGGGACTGCAAATGTACGTCTTTTTTCCGGTTTTGCAAAATTTATTTAGTATCTTTGTGATTGCCCTCACTGAGATCCCCGGTCCGGCCGGGGATGACAAAAGATAAAACAGACTATGGCAAAACGTGAAATAAAGTTCTCCCTGGTGTACAGGGATATGTGGCAGAGTTCCGGAAAGTATGTTCCGCGGGTGGATCAACTTGTGGAGGTGGCTCCGGCAATAATCGATATGGGCTGCTTTGACAGGGTTGAGACCAACGGCGGCGCTTTTGAGCAGGTGAACCTCCTCTTTGGAGAGAACCCCAACAAGGCGGTTCGCGCCTGGACCGCGCCTTTCCATAAGGCGGGCATCCAGACGCATATGCTGGAGCGCGGCCTCAATGCGCTCAGGATGAATCCCGTGCCGCTGGATGTCCGTGAACTGATGTTCAAGGTGAAGAAGAAGCAGGGCACGGACATCGCGCGCAGTTTCTGCGGCCTCAACGACCACCGCAACCTCAAGGGCTCCGTGATAGGCGCAAAAAAGGGCGGTATGATATCCCAGGTGGCGCTTTCCATCACCCACTCGCCCGTGCACACGGTGGCGTACTATATGGACATCGTGGACAAGGTTGTGGAGTACGGGGCCGATGAAATATGCCTCAAGGATATGGCTGGTATCGGCCGTCCAAACGTACTTGGAGAACTTGTGGCCGATATAAAGAAGAAGTACCCTCACATCAAGGTGCAGTACCACGGCCACACCGGCCCGGGCTTTTCCACGGCCTCTATGCTGGAGGTTGCGCGCGCCGGGGCCGATTACCTTGACGTTGCCGTGGAGCCCCTTTCCTGGGGCAAGGTGCACCCGGATGTTATCACCATCCGCGAGATGCTGAAGAGCGACGGATTCCTGGTGAAGGACCTCAATATGGACGCGTATATGGAGGTGCGGCGCCTCACCCAGAAGTTCATCGACGACTTCCTTGGCTACTGGATCAACCCATCCAACTCCAGGATGACCTCCCTCCTTGTGGGCTGCGGCCTTCCCGGAGGCATGATGGGCTCTATGATGGCCGATCTTAAGGGCTTCCAGGGCGCCATAAACGCCACCCAACGTGCCCACGGCAGGCCTGAGATGAGCCTTGACACCCTTATGGTGAAACTCTTCGAGGAAGTGGAGTACGTATGGCCCCGCCTCGGCTACCCTCCGCTGGTGACCCCTTTCAGCCAGTACGTCAAGAACACCGCCCTGATGAACCTGTACAACATGCTTCAAGACAAACCCCGCTGGACCACCATCGACAAAGACACCTGGGGGATGATCCTTGGACATATGGGAAAACTTCCCGGAAAACTTGCCCCGGAGATTGTGGCGCTGGCAAAGGAAAAGGGTATGGAGTTCACAACCGGCAACCCTCAGGACAACTACCCCGACGAACTTCCTAAGTTCCGCGAAATGATGGACGCCGAGGGCTGGGATTACGGCGAGGACGACGAAGAACTCTTTGAGATGGCCATGCACGAGCGCCAGTACAGGGATTACCGCAGCGGCATTGCCAAGGAGCGTTTCAATAAGGAGCTCTCCGATCTTAAGGCCAAGGCCGGAGCCCCCATCGTGGTGAAGCGCCCCGTTGTGGAGATGCCAAGCCTTGACATTGACGCATATGCTGAGAAGTATCCCAAGGCCACTCCCGTCCAGAGCCCCGTCAAGGGCCAGGTCATCTGGGAACTGGATGTGGATGATGCCTCTGCGGCGCCTATAGCCGGGAAGAAGGTGAAGGCGGGCGATGTTATCGGCCACGTCCAGGCATTCTACGGCATTGAAGATGTTGTGGCGGCCGTTGACGGAATTGTTGTAGCAGCCCCCGTCAAGCAGGGCGAAAACGTTGTAAAAGGCCAGATTTTAGCCTTCATTCAATAAAAACGTAAAAATATTCACGTGAAACAACACTTTCTGCATGCCAGGGGGTGTTGTTTCTCATTTTTATGCCCTAACTTGGGGGTATGAAGATCAAGGATATGTTCCCGGACGAGCGGCCCCGGGAGAGGCTCCGGACACGCGGAGCGAAGGCCCTCAGCAGTGCAGAACTCCTTGCCGTGCTCCTTGGAAGCGGAATCGGCGGGAAAAGCGCTATGGAAGTGGCGCAGGAACTGGTTTCCCTCTGCGAGGGCCGGCTCACCCTCCTTGCCGCAATGCCGCTGGAGCGACTGATGTCCCTGAAGGGCGTAGGTGAGGCGCGGGCGCTGCTGATATCGGCCGCAATGGAACTGGGTAGGCGTTCATTTGAGGAAAACGCCATCCTGGACAAGAAGGCCGTAACCTCCCCCAAGGTGGCCTACACCCTGATGATCCCCCACCTCAAGGGCCTGGACCACGAGGAATGCTGGGTGATCTACCTCAACCGTTCAAACTTCATCCTGGGGAAGGAGATGATCCACACCGGCAGCATGGAGATGGTGCTCCTGGACACCGGCCGCATCCTCAAGAAGGCCATCGAGAAGCAGTGCACCTACATAATCCTGGTGCACAACCATCCGGGCGGGGACTGCACGCCCTCCAAGGCCGATATAACCCAGACCGACCGCCTCCGAGCCGCCCTCCGAGCCGTGGAAATCACCCTCCTGGACCACATAGTTGTGGCCGAGGACTCCTTCTTCTCCTTCTCCGACGACTCCCGCACGGTTATGGGGTGATAGCCCCCCCTGGTAATACCGATGCGGTGGCACCCTCTTCCGGTAATGCCGATGCAGTGGCACCCTATTCCGGTAATGCCGATGCAGTGGGGCTTAGTTTGTTACTAATCAGCCACTTACAAAAGTGTTTGGGATTACCGGTAATCCCAAACAACTCCATAACCACCTGTGTTTCAGGCACTTAACCTCCACCGCTATTTACAGATCAGCGTAGCGGAAGTGGCATCCGTGACGGTGACGTCGGTGTAGTCACCCTTGCTGAGATTACCGGCAGGGAAAACGCACATCATATTGTTGGAAGCGCGGCCGCAGAGCATATTGGGGTCACGTTTTGAGGGACCTTCCACCAGGACGTGCATCGTGTGGCCGATCTGAGAGCGGTACCTCTCCAGGGACTTCCGGTTCTGGAGTTCGATGATTTCATTGAGGCGACGGTTCTTTACATCGGCCGGAACGTCATCCTGCATTGTGCGGTTGGCAAGGGTGCCGGGGCGGTCGGAGTAGGCGAACATGAAGGCCCAGTCGAAGCCCACCTCATCCATAAGGCTCATTGTGAGGGCGTGGTCTTCCTCGGTTTCAGTGCAGAATCCGGCTATAACATCCGTCGTGAGGCCGCAGTCCGGCATAACCTCACGGATCTTTGAAACCCGCTCCAGATACCACTCACGGTCATATTTCCGGCGCATCAGTTCCAGCATCCTTGAACTTCCGGACTGTACCGGGAGGTGGATGTGGCGGCAGATGTTGGGACGGGAGGCCATCGTGTAGATTACTTCATCGGAGATATCCTTGGGGTGGGATGTGGCAAAACGGACGCGAAGATCCGGGGCTATATCGGCCACACGGGCAAGAAGTTGCGCGAAGTTAACAGTCTCAGTCTCAGACTTATACAGGTAACTGTCCACGTTCTGGCCAAGGAGCGTGACTTCCTTGTAGCCCTTGCTGTAGACGTCGCAGGCCTCGCGGACAATGGAATTGGCGTCACGGGAACGCTCCGCGCCGCGGGTATACGGCACCACGCAGTAAGAGCAAACGTTGTTGCATCCGCGCATGATGGATATAAAGGCCGATATCCCGTTCTTATCAGTACGCACCGGGGTAATATCGGCATAAGTTTCCTCACGGGAGAGGAGAACGTCCATCTGGGGGCTATCCGGAGTGATGGCTTCAAGAAGGCGCGGGAGGCTGCGGTAAGCGTCCGGGCCCACCACAAGGTCC
>JAFSPR010000121.1 GCA_017451395.1 Bacteroidales bacterium | reverse complement strand
TGGGTGAGGGTTTCCCCGTCCGGGGCCATATAGATGACCTCGTCGTAGTGCCTTTCGGCCTTGAGGTCATTGATGCAGTTGAAAACCGGCTCCACCATCATCACCATGCCGGCGTCTCCGCCGTAGGAGTAGTCGTCCACGGTCTGGCGGCTCCCAAGGCCGTATTTCCGGAGGTCGTGGATGTGGATTTCCACCAGCCCTTTCTTCACGGCCCTTCCGGGAATGGAGTAACTCAGGGGACTTCCGAGGAGTTCCGGTACAACTGTAATAATATCTATTCTGAGCATAAGCTTGGCTTTTACCCTGCAAATATAGTTAGAATCTTCTGAAAAATGTTTATCTTTGTAATTCAGACTATATGTTAAACTTTAAAAGCATTACTTTTAAATGAGCGAAGAAATTAAGCCTGTGGCCCTCCCCGAGGAGCAGCCCGCAGATGTAGTGGAAACTGTGAATTACGCAGAAAAAACCCTTGCAGAGCTCTCAGAGCTTATGCAGAGCCTCACTGAAAGCGAGGACCGCATGAAAAGGTCCAAGGAGGCGGAGGCCATAAAATCGGCCTTCTACAAGAAACTTTCAAAGGAAAAGGCCGATGCCGGAGAGGAAACTCCGGTGGAGGAGCCGGATGAATCGGCAATATCGGAGGAAAGCACCGTCCCCCTGCAGAGTGGCCCCGTAAGTCCCTTTGCAGCCATTGAGGCGGGCTTCAAATCCCTATACGTAAAATATAAGAAGGAAAGGGCCGAATACAATAAGGAGCAGGATGCCCAGCGTGAGGAGAACCTCAAGGTAAAGCAGGGTATCATAGAGGAACTGAAGGCCCTTGTGGAAGATCCCGGCGATATAGGCGGCGCATTCCCCAAGTTCCGTGACATCCAGAACCGCTGGAGGGAGACAGGTCCCGTTCCCCAGCAGAATTTCCGCGACGTTAACGACACCTACCAGCTCTTTGTCACCAAGTTCTATGACCTTGTGGACATCAACCGTGAACTCCGTGACCTTGACTTCAAGAAAAATCTTGAGGCCAAGACCGCTCTCTGTGAGAGGGCAGAGGCCCTCTCAGAGGACAAGGACGTAGTAGAGGCCTTCAAAGAACTCCAGAAACTCCACGAGCAGTGGAAGGACCTTGGCCCCGTGGCAAAGGAATTCCGTGACGAGATATGGGAGCGTTTCCGCGCCGCCACAACCGTCATCAACAAGAGTTACCAGGCCCACTTTGAGGAAATCAAGGGTCGTCAGGAAGAGAACCTCAAGGCAAAGGTGGCCCTCTGCGAGAAAGTAGAGGAAATAGCCGCCCGTGAAATCACTTCCTCCACCCAGTGGAACAACCTCAGCAAGGAAATAGAGGCCATTCAGGCCGATTGGCGAAAGATAGGCTATGCCACCCGCAAGGAAAACCAGAAGGTCTACGACCGCTTCCGCGCCGCCTGCGACAAATTCTTCGAGAGAAAGAGGGCTTCCTTCTCTGAGTTCAAGGACTCCATGAACGAGAACCTCTTGAGGAAGATGGCTATAATCGAGGAAGCCGAATCCCTTGCTGCCAGCACTGACTGGAAGGCCACCGGAGACCGTCTCATCGAACTCCAGAAGCAGTGGAAGGAAATAGGCGCCGTGCCCCGTAAGAAGTCAGAGCAGCTCTGGAAGCGCTTCCGCACCGCCTGCGACACCTTCTTCCAGGCACGTGAGGCCGCCCGCAAGGAAGCCCACGCACGCCGTGAATCGGCCCGTGATAACCGTCGTCCCCAGGCAAGTCCCAAGGACCGTCTGAAGGAGCAGTTCGCCCAGCTTCAGCAGGAAATCCAGACCTACGAGAACAATATCGGCTTCTTCGGCCTTTCTAAGGGCGCGGAGAAACTCAAGGCTCAGATGCAGGAGAGGATTGACGCCGCCAAGGCTAAACTGGAGGACCTCAAGGCCCAGATCCGCGCCAAGGAAGCAGAAGCAGCAGGAGGGGAGGAGTAGCGGATGGATAAGAATTCAATTATCGGCTTTGTCCTCATAGCCCTCATCATGATGGGCTTCTTCGGGTACCAGAGCGTACAGGTTAAAAAACAGCAGGCATATCAGGCACAGCTTGATTCAATTGCCGCCGCCGAGGCTTACGCCCAGTGGCAGCTTGACAGCGCCTGGAGGGCGGAGCACCCTGAAGAGGCAATTGCCGCTTCAGAGCCCATGGCAACATCGGTCCAATCACCTGTGGCGCCGGTTTACTCCGATTCTCTCCTTAATGCCGCTGCCCGCAGCGAGGCATCCATCATCACCCTTGAGAATGAGAAGATAAAGGTGGAATTCACCACCCGCGGCGCGCAGCCGTATTCCGTCCTGGTGAAGGATTACCTCACCTACGGCAAGGAACCGCTTTACCTTCTTCAGGAAGGAAAGTCGGAACTTGGATACATTGTGTATGCCCCTACGGCAGTTGATACCCGAAAGTTCAACTTCCAGGTCACTGAAACCACTGACAGCACCGTTGTGATGAGGCTTCCTTTCAGCGGCGGCGGTTACATCGAGCAGCGCTACAGCCTCCTCCCGGACTCCTATTCCGTGAATGAAACCCTATCCCTTGTCGGGATGGGCCACCTCATCCCCCGAAACGTCTCCTCCATCGACGTAGACTTCAGCGCCACAATCGGACGTATGGAGAAGGGCTACAAGAATGAGACGCAGTACTCCCGTCTCAACTATTATTTCCCGGACGACAAAAAGCCCGCAAATATCGGCAACGGCCGAAAAGGTGAGAAGCGCTTCAACAACAACATTGAGTGGTTTGCGTTCCAGCAGCAGTTCTTCAGCGCCATTATGCGCGCTCCCGGCAACTTCAGTTACGGAGAGTTCAAGATTGACTTCGTCCCCAAGGAAAGTGAGTCCGGAGACCTTATGAACTGCAGCGCCCTCTTAAGGGCCGATATTACCCCCGGTGAAAGGGTTGACGTTCCCTTCGAGTTCTACTTCGGCCCCAACGACTACAAGGGCCTGAATGCTTACGGACATGCCTATGAGAAGGTGATTCCCCTGGGCG
>JAFSPR010000120.1 GCA_017451395.1 Bacteroidales bacterium | reverse complement strand
GCTTCAGAGGGCTTCCAAGAAGGCCGATAGCCGTAGGAAGGAGTTCGTCAATGGCCTCGGAGTCCTTCACAAGAAGGGCGGCTTCCCTCCGGACAAGAGCCATTGCGTTATGCGTCTGATGGTCCTCGGCAACGTTGGGGGAAGGGACAAACACGGTGGGCTTACCCATTGCGCAGAGTTCGCTCACGGTGCTGGCGCCGCTACGGGAAATCACTACATCGGCCGCAGCGTATGCAAGGTCCATCCTCTGGATGAAGTCAAAGTGCTTAATGCCCTTGATGTCCGGATGCGCTGCCATAAACTCGTCCGTGGAGGCCTTGTAGTACTTCCCGCACTGCCATATAACCTCCAAATCTTCTCCGCCGGGGCAGCCGTCCTGGATCCAGTGCATCATTGCCCTGTTGAGGGTGCCGCTGCCAAGGCTTCCGCCAACAACAAACAGGTGCTTCTTCTGCGGATTCAGTCCGTAGAATTCCATGGCCTGGGCCTTCTGCTGAGGAGTGGAGGGCTTGGAGACATCTTTACGGATAGGGTTTCCGCTCATCACTATTTTACCCTCCGGGAAAAACTTTTCCATCCCTTCATAGGCAACGCAGATACTCTGGACGCGGGAGCCAAGCATCTTGTTGGTAAGGCCCGCAAAGCCGTTCTGCTCCTGGATCACGGCGGGAATCTTCATCCCAGTGGCGGCCCATAGAAGGGGCGCGCTGGCGTATCCGCCCACGCCTACAACTACGTCAGGTCTGAATTCCTTCACCACCTTCTTCGCGGCCCTGAGGCTTGCAAGAAGTTTGAAGGGCGCCTTGAGGTCGTTCAGGATGTTCCGGAGGTTAAGCTGCCTCTGGAGACCTACAACGGGCAGGCCTACAATCCTGTAGCCCGCTGCGGGGACTTTCTCCATCTACATCTTTCCATCGGCCCCTACAAACAGGATCTCCGTGTCCGGATTCAGTTCCTTCAGTTTATCCGCGATGGAGATGGCCGGGAAGATGTGTCCTCCCGTGCCTCCGCCGCTCACAATGGCCCTTATGGCTTTGTACTCTTTGCTCATACGCTTGCGCTTTGCGTCCACTCGTCGTCGTCGTGGACAATTATCTGTTCGGCTTCGGCTTCGGCCTCACGCCTTGCAATATTTTCCTTTGCATCCTTGGAGATGGACAGCAGTATGCCAAAGACAATGCTGAACACCAGCAGGGAGTTTGTTCCGTGACTCACCAGGGGGAGGGTCTGGCCGGTCTGTGGCACAAAAGGCAGGTGCACGTTCACCGCCATATGCATGAAGGCCTGACCCGTGACAAGGATGATGAGCCCCGTCACAATCATCTTGTCGTAGTATTTGTCGCACTCCTTCGCAACCAGGGTGCCCCTGGCAAGGAGGCTGAAGTACAGAAGGATGATGAGGATGGCCCCTATTATGCCGCTCTCCTCGATTATGAAACTGAACATATAGTCCCCGAATATGACGGGAGTGGCATATTTCTGCGTGCTGTTGCCTATTCCCTTCCCGAAGATGCCGCCTTCCTTTATGGCCAGAAGGGCGCTCACGGGCTGCTTCAGTTCGTCCCTGGCGTCGTTGAAATCCTTCGATCCCCGCGGGGCGTCCAGGAGTTTCTGCATTACGGCGTCGTCGTCCTGAGTGATGCGGGAGATGGCGGTTCCTATGCGGCTGTCCTTGAGGAGTCCGGCCTTCCACGCCAGGAACATGCTCCCCACGCCCACAGCGAGGGCAAGCACCATAATCCCTATGTCCTTGCCGTCAATTCCGCCCACAAGGATCATAAGGACCATAATGAGGCCGATGAAAAGGGCCGATGAATTGGACCCCATCATAACCATGAACGTGGTGAGGAGGATGGGAAGGTAGATGTAGAACAACTTTTGGTAGAAGTCCTTTTCCAGGAATCCAAGCCTCTTGGGGTATTTCCAGGCAAGCCAGGGGAGGAAGGTGAAGCCGTGGCGCTTGAAGGTGTCCAGCGCCCAGCCAAGGTACATGATCATAAACACCTTCACAAACTCATACACGTGGATCTGCTTCCCCGCAACCACAAGGATACGGCGCGCTCCGTTGATGGAACCGGCCTTCACTATCCCCAGGTTGAGGTTAAGGACCAGTATGATGAGAATCCCGAAGGTTACCGCAAAGCCCAGCATGGAGAGCCTGCGGTAAATCTCCACACGGCCGAAAAAGTACAGAAGGAAGATGAAGATAAAGCCCATCGCAACCGCCTTTAACTGGTCCAGCATAATGTCCATACGGCCAGTTCCCAGTTCCCTTGCAAGGAGCGGGGTGGAACTGAAGACGGACACTACGGATACCAGCATGAGGAACAGGGCAATCAGAAGGATTACCTTGTCTCCCGTGAAGCGGTCCATAAGGTTAAATAGCGAACCTATCCGGCCTTCTTCTTTCTTTTCTTCCTTAACTTCTGCCATACTTTATTAAAGGTTACGGACGGCAGCCTTGAACTGCTCTCCGCGGTCTTCGTAATTCTTGAAAAGGTCAAAACTGGCGCAGCAAGGGGAGAGGAGCACCACGTCTCCTGCATCGGCCATAGCCGCGGCCTTCTGCACGGCCTCGCGGGCGCTAAGGGCATCCTCCATACGGGATACCATTCCGCCGAAGGCCTCGTGAATCTTCTTGTTATCTACTCCAAGGCACACGATGCCCTTCACTTTCTCCTTCACAAGGTCATTCAGGACGCTGTAGTCGTTGCCCTTGTCAGTGCCGCCAAGGATCCACACCACGGGGCGTTTCTGGCACTCGAGGGCGTACCAGGCGCTGTCCACGTTTGTGGCCTTGGAGTCGTTGATGTAGAGGACGTCCTTTATGCTCAGGACAGGCTCCAGACGGTGCTCGATGGGCTTGAAGGTGGCAAGGGAGTTACGGATTACGTCGCTCTCAATCCCGGTTGCCTTTGCCGCCAGTGCTGCTGCCATTGAATTATACACATTGTGCTTTCCGCCAAGTGCAAGGCTTTCAAGGAACACGTCCGTCTCTTCCTCGTCCACGCGCACTATCATCTTGTTCTCACGGATGAATGCGCCCTGCTCCAGTTCCTTCTCCTGGGAGAAGGGGAGCATCTTGCAGCGCAGGACAATTTTTGAGAGGTGTCCTACGGTAATCTCGTCGTCAGAGTCGAAGATGAAGCAGTCGTCCTCACGGAGATTGCGGGTTATGTTGAACTTGGCATTTACGTAGTTCTCCATCTTGTGGTCGTAGCGGTCAAGATGGTCCGGGGTGATGTTGGTTATGATGGCAATGTCCGGACGGAAGTCACGGATGTCGTCCAGTTGGAAACTGGAGATCTCAAGCACGTAGTAGTCAAAGTGCTCGGTAGCCACCTGATAGGCATAGCTCTGGCCGATATTTCCGCCAAGGCCCACATTGAGGCCCGCATTCTTGAGGAGGTAGTAGATGAGGGAGGTAGTGGTGGTCTTGCCGTTGGATCCGGTGATGCAGATCTTCTTTGCAGAGTCGTAGCGGCTTGCAAATTCAATCTCGGAGATAACGGGAATGCCGTTTTCCTTCACCTTCTGCACCAAGGGCACGGTGCCGGGGATGCCGGGGGACTTCACCACCTCATCGGCATTAAGGATGAGTTCCTCCGTATGCTGACCCTGCTCGAAGGGGATGTCCCACTTGCGGAGGGTATCGGCATAACTTTCCTTGATCTGTCCCTTGTCACTCAGGAACACATCGAATCCTTTTACTTTTGCCAGAACTGCAGCGCCAACACCTGATTCCGCGCCGCCTAAAACAACTACTCTTGCCATAACTATCTGATCTTCAACAATGCCAATGTACTAACTGCCAGTATGATTCCCACAATCCAGAAACGGATGGTGATCTTTGCCTCGTGCTGGGCGGGAACCGGTTTGGGGAAAAGGACGGGGCCTTCCGGGGCCTTCTTGTCCTGATAATGGTGGTGGAGGGGAGTCATGCTCCAGATACGCCTTCCGGTGCCGTATTTCTTACGCGTGTACTTGAAATAGAACCTCTGCATGAGGACGGAGAGGCTCTCCACGAAGAAAATGCCGCAGAGAAGGGGCAGGAGCAGTTCCTTACGCATAAGGACCGCGCTCACGCCAATAACGCCGCCGATTGTGAGACTTCCCGTGTCTCCCATGAATACCTGGGCGGGGAAAGAGTTGTACCACAGGAATCCTATGAGTGCCCCAACGAAGGCGCTCATGAAGATGGCAATCTCTCCACTGCCGGGTATATACATAATGTTAAGGTAGTTAGAGTCTATCAGGTTGCCCCCCAGCCAGGCCAGGATGCCTAATACAACTCCAACAATGGCCGATGTTCCCGCCGCAAGTCCATCCAACCCGTCAGTGAGATTGGTTCCGTTGGAGCAGGCGGTAATTACCAGCACTATCATCAGAACATATATTGCCCATTTTGCATACCATCCCCAGGTGCCCTTCACGGGGGAGAGCCAGCGGTAATCAAACTCGTGGTTCTTTACAAAAGGGATGGTAGTCTTTGTACTTTTTACAACATCTTCCTCCACATATCGGCCACTTGTAACGGTGGTCTCGGTCTCCAGGGTGCGCTCAACGCTTTCCTTCACCTCAACTTTCTCACGCACAACGATATCCGGGCTCATCCAAACGGTAAGGCCCACGATAAAGCCAAGCACTATCTGGCCAAGGAGTTTACCCTTCTCGCTCATCCCTTCCTTATTATGCCTGAACACCTTTATGTAGTCGTCGGCAAAGCCAAGCGCGCCGCACCAGAGGGTGCTCACAAGAAGGAGGATGACATAGATATTTGTAAGGTCGCACCAAAGAAGTACGCCGCTGAGGATGGATAGGATTATTATTACCCCGCCCATGGTGGGGGTGCCTTTCTTCTGGATCTGTCCTTCAAGGCCAAGGTCACGGACGGTTTCGCCGATTTGCTTTTTCTGGAGAAGGCGGATAATCTTCTTTCCGGCTATCATGGCAACCAGCACTGCGGTAACCGCCGCAGCCATAGCGCGGAAACTCAGGAAGTTCACAAGTCCCATTCCGGGGAAGTCTACCCCTGTGCCCTCAAGGTATTTCAGAAGGTGGTATATCATTATTGCAAAAGGAGTTTAAAGGTTTCAGTCACAATTTCTTTCTCGTCAAAATGACGTTTTTCACGGCCCACAATCTGATAAGTCTCGTGGCCCTTTCCTGCAAGGAGGATGGTGGCGCACTCCGGAGCCGTGAGGATGGCCGTGCGGATAGCTTCGCGGCGGTCTTCAATCACTATGGACTTTGCAAGTCCCTTTGTGGTGAGACCGGTCTTTATCTCATCAATTATGGCCGATGGAACCTCCGTGCGGGGGTTGTCGGATGTAATCACAAGGCGGTCGGCAAGGTCCTCGGCAATCTTTGCCATTTCAGGGCGCTTTGTGCGGTCACGGTCTCCGCCGCAGCCAAACAGGCAGATGAGCTGCCTCTTTGGCGCAATGGCGCGGAGAGTCTTAAGCACATTCTCCAGGGCATCAGGGGTGTGGGCGTAGTCTATGATTACGCTGAGGCCCCTTGGACCGTTGAGGTTCTCAAGCCTTCCGGGAGCCGGCTCCAGCGAAGAAAGGGCAATCAGAGTCTCCTCAGGCTTTGCTCCAAGGCAAACCGCCGCAGAGTAGATAGCAAGAAGGTTATAGGCGTTGTGCTCACCGATGAGCCTGCACCAGACCTCCGTTCCGTCAACCTTCAGGAGCATTCCGTCAAAACTCTGCTCCATAACGCGTGCGGTATGATCGGCCAGCCCCTTCACGGAATAGGACACAATTTTGGCCGATGTATTCTGCACCATCACGCTGCCGTGCTTGTCGTCAGTATTGATAAGGGCGATTGCCTTTGCGGGCAAGTTGTCAAAGAAGAGTTTCTTGCAGCGGAGATACTCTGCAAACGTCTTGTGGTAGTCCAGGTGGTCGTGAGTGAGGTTGGAGAAAATGCCCATCGCAAACTCCAGCCCCGT
>JAFSPR010000119.1 GCA_017451395.1 Bacteroidales bacterium | reverse complement strand
GACCAGAACTGCAAGGATAACCTGAGGGTGCGTCATGCCCTGGAGGCAATCCTTGAGACAAATGTGGAAGATGGCCCTGAGTGGCAGGATTTCCTGGTATACGCAAAGAGGGTGTTCTTCTCCAACGGCATCCACCATCACTACGCAGAGGACAAGATCTTCCCGGCCTGTCCAAGGGAGTATTTCGCCTCCCTCCTCCAGGGAGCGGGAATTGACGACCCCGGTCTTCTTGACATAATCTATGACCCCGCAATCTACCCCCAGAGGCGTTCTACGGAAACTTCCGGAGACATTGTGAAACTGTCGGCCGTAAACTTCTATGAGAACGTCACCCGCGCGGAAGTTGAGAGTTACTACGCCGGAATAGTGGACCCCTCAGACCCCCACCCCATCTCCTACGGCCTCAACACGAAGGTGGTCAAAGGCAAGGACGGAGTCATCCGCGAACTTCCCTGGAAGGTTGGCGGCATCTACTCCCCCGCCATTGAGAAAATATGCGAAGAACTTGCCCTGGCCCGCGAGGTTGCAGAAAACGACATCCAGAAACGCGCCCTGGGACTCCTTATAGAATACTATAACACCGGAGACCTCCGCAAGTGGGATGAGTTCAACATAGAATGGGTGAAGGACACAATCGGCACCGTGGATTTCATCAACGGTTTCATAGAGGATTACAATGACCCCCTTGGCCGCAAGGCATCCTGGGAGGGCTATGTGAACATCAAGGACTTCGAGGCTTCCCGCCGCACGGAAACCCTCAGCGCCAACGCCCAGTGGTTCGAGGACCACTCCCCCGTGGATCCCCGCTTCCGCAAGGAAAAGGTTAAGGGTGTATCGGCCAAGGTTATCAACGCCGTCTGCCTTGCCGGAGACAGTTATCCTTCCACTCCCATCGGCATCAATCTTCCCAATGCCGACTGGATACGCAAGGAGCACGGCTCCAAGAGCGTAACAATCGCAAATATCACCCACACCTATGATTATGCTGCCCAGGAACTGCCTGCAAGCACCCTCAAGGAGTTCGCCTACAGTGAAAAGGAGATGGAGATGGAGAAGAAGTGGGGCACTATCGCCAGTGAAATCCACACGGACCTCCACGAATGCCTGGGCCACGGCTCCGGGCAACTTCTTCCGGGTGTGAGTACCACCGCTATGGGAGAATATGCATCGGCCCTTGAAGAAGCCCGCGCAGACCTTTTCGGCCTTTATTACACCGCAGACCCCAAGATGGTTGAACTTGGCATAATGCCTGATCCTGAAGCATATAAGGCCGAATACGCCAATTATATCCGCAACGGACTTATGGTCCAGTTCACCCGCGTGGAACTTGGCCGCCCCAACACGGAGGCCCATATGCAAAACCGCAAACTGGTGGCGGAATGGTGCCTGGAGAAGGGCGCAAAGGACAAGGTGATCGAAAAGATGGTCCGTACCGGCAAAACCTACTTTGTGGTAAACGACTACGTAAAACTCCGCGCCCTTTTCGCAGAACTTCTGGCAGAGGTCCAGAGGATCAAGAGCGAAGGAGACTATGAGGCCGGAAAGGCTCTTATTGAAACATATGCCGTAAATATCAACCCCGAACTCCACAAGGAGGTCCTGGAGCGTTACAAAGCCCTCAACCTTAAGCCTTACGGCGGCTTTGTGAACCCGGAAATCCAGCCTGTCCTTGGAGATGACGGTGCAGTCAGGGATTACGTTCCCGTGTACACCGACGACTACCTTGGCCAGATGCTCCTCTACGGCAAAAAGTACGGAACGCTGTGATCCTTCAGGAGTACAGGAATTACCTTATGATAGAGCGTAGGATGTCACCCAATACGGTGGCATCCTATTGTCACGACGTAGAGGCCTTCCTTAAAAGTGACGGCCTTGATCCTTCTTCGGTAACATCCTCTGACATTGAGAGTTATCTTGGGTCTATTGATGTATCCAAGCGCAGTTCGGCAAGGATCCTCAGCGCCCTGCGGAACTTCTTCGACTGGTGCGTCCAGGAAGGTGAGACAAAGGAGAATCCCGCCGCGCTTGTGGACTCCCCCAAACTTGGGAAATACCTTCCGGCCGTTCTCAGCGTGGAGGAAGTGTCGGCCATAATGGATTCCGTAGACCTTAAATCCTCTACAGGAAAGCGGGACAGGGCCATCCTGGAAGTGCTTTACGGCTGCGGGCTCCGCGTCTCCGAGGCCGCGTCGCTTCGCATTTCAAAGATAAACTTCGAGGAAGGGTTCGTGGATGTGATAGGAAAGGGAGACAAACAGCGCCTGGTTCCGCTTGGAGAGATGGCGGCCGATGCAATAAAGGCCTACCTTGAGGACAGGCCTGTCCCCTACTCAAGGGCCCAGGAGGACATCCTTTTCCTCAATAAGTTCGGGAAGTCCCTCAGCCGCGTCTCCATCTTCAACCTGGTGAAAAAGCAGGCGATGATTGCCGGAATCCAAAAGGAAATATCTCCCCACACCTTCCGCCATTCCTTTGCCACCCATCTCATTGAGAACGGGGCCGATTTACGAATTGTCCAGGAAATGCTGGGCCACGAATCCATCCTCACCACGGAAATCTACACCCACATAGACTCCTCCACCTGGCACAAGGCAGTGCTGGAGCATCATCCACGGCGCTAAGCGCAACATTATTTTGCCGTTATCAAAAAACTTTGTATCTTTGCGGGCTTAAAAAAGTCAGTTATGGCTTTTTGGTGCAATGGGGTGCTTGAAACAGAGCACTGAGTAACACATTTTTATAAAACAAAACAATGAAGCATTTCACTCTTAATGGCGAAATCCGCCAGAAGGGCAACAAGGCCGTCCTCAAGGCCTACCGCCGTCAGGGTCTCGTTCCCTGCAACCTCTATGGTGAGGGAATCAAGGAAAACATCCTTTTCACTGTCAACGAAAAAGAACTGAAGGGTCTCACCCACACTCCCGCTTCTTATATCGTAGACCTCAACCTCAGCGGCAAATCCTACACTGCAGTGGCTCACGAGTATCAGTGGCACCCGGTAGAGGACAACTGCCTCCACGCAGACTTCCTCGCAGTAGACGAGAAAAAGCCCATCGTGATCAGCGTTCCCCTCTCCATCACCGGTCACCCCAAGGGTGTTCAGGCAGGTGGTAAGTTCGTTCAGAGTTCCCGCGCCCTCAAGGTCTGCGGCCTTATGAAGGACCTCCCGGATCAGCTTGACATCGATGTAACTCCCCTGGAACTTGAAAAGAGGATGGTAGCCGGCGACCTCAAGTTCGAAGGTCTCCAGATTGTCTCTGACAAGAACACCATCATCTGCTCCGTAAAGGCCACCCGCGCAATGCAGCAGGCCGCCCAGGATGCAGCAAAGTCTGCAGAGTAATCTCTCCCTCCTCCTATGGAGTACCTTGTTGTCGGTCTCGGAAACATTGGCGCAGAATACGCCAATACCCGCCACAATATGGGATTTATGGTATTGGATGCCTGGGCTCAGGCATCCAATGTCCTTTTTAGGACAGACCGTTACGGCGCAATCGCAGAAGTGTCGTTCAAGGGAAGGTGGTTCGTGCTCCTGAAGCCCTCCACCTATATGAACCTGAGCGGAAAGGCCGTGCGCTACTGGATGCAGCAACTAAACCTTCCGCTTGAGAACCTCATCGTGATTTCAGATGACCTCAATCTTCCCTTCGGCACCATCCGTATGAGGGCAAACGGTTCATCCGGAGGTCACAACGGTCTTGAAAACATAACCGAATGCCTGGAAAGCGACAAATGGACCAGGATCCGCATAGGAATCGGCAACGAATTCAACCGCGGCGGTCAGATTGACTACGTCCTCGGGGAACTGTCGGAGGAAGAAAAGAATCAGGTTCCGGACCTTGCCGCCAGAATCATTCAAGGCTGCAAGGATTTCTCCACCATTGGCGTGCAGAGGGCAATGAGCGCCCTCAACACAAAACCTAAACCGGTATCTCCGGAGCCCCAAAAACCGGCGGAGAAATAATTTTTCAAAAAACGTTGCAAAAATTTTCATTTTTTTTGCAACGTTTTATTTTTTCTTGCATCTATATAGTAGGTTTAGGTTTTAGTACACGTCAAGAAACCGGCGCTCCAAGCTCAGTCTTGAAGGCCGGTTTTCTTGTTTCAATGTATTTCCTGATGCTCTCAGAAGGAGGTGGCGATACCAAGGAAGTCTTCTGCCTTGAGGGCTGCGCCGCCGATGAGGCCGCCGTCAATGTCCTTCTCCGCGAAAAGTTCCTTTGCGTTTGAAGGCTTGCAGGAGCCGCCGTAGAGGATGGTCATATCATCGGCCACCTTGGGACCGAATTGTTCTTCGATGACGTTGCGGATGCAGGCGTGGATTTCCTCGGCCTGCGCGGCGGTTGCGGTTTTGCCGGTGCCGATTGCCCATACGGGTTCATAGGCAATCACCACATTTGCCATATCTTCTGCGGTGAAGTTGTAAAGGACGTTCTTTGTCTGGGCGGTAACAACCTCAAAGTGTTTTCCGGCCTCGCGCTCCTGAAGGTTCTCACCTACGCAGAGGATAACCTTGAGACCTGCCTCAAGGGCGAGTTTTGTCTTTACCACAAGTTTTTCATCGGTTTCGCCATAGTACTGGCGGCGCTCAGAGTGACCGAGGATGGTGTACTCACAGCCGATTGAAGTGAGCATATTCACTGCCACCTCACCGGTATATGCGCCTTTTTCGTGGTCTGCGCAGCTCTGGGCGCTGAGTTTTACCTTGGAGCCCTTCAATGCCTCTGCAACAAGTGCAAGGTGGGTGAAAGGAGGAGCAACTACAAGTTCCACGTTTGCGGGAAGATCCTTTGCTTTCTCAACAACTGCCTTTGCCAGGGCTACACCTTCGGGAACGGTGGTATTCATTTTCCAGTTCCCTGCTACGATATACTTTCTCATTATTTTTGATTATTTAACAGACATTACTGCGGAAGCGATGGAATTGAGTTTCACATCTACTGAATCTGCGCGCGAAGCGAGGATGCAGGGAACCTTGGTTCCTACCAGGAAACCGGCCTGACGTACTCCCACCGCAAGTTTGGAGTTGGTTTTCCAGAACACGTTTGCGCTCTCGATGTTGGGGAAGAGAAGACAGTCTGCATCTCCTGCAACGGGAGAAGTGAGTTTCTTGATCTGGACTGATTCTTCGTCAATGGCAACGTCAAGGGCAAGAGGGCCGTCGCCGATGGCCTTAATCTGGCCTCTGTCGCACATCTTGGCAAGCATTGCTCCCTCGATGCAGGCGGGCATTGAATCCAGCATCTGCTCGGAGGCTGCAATGAAGGCAATCTTAGGCATAGCGATGCCGAATGAACGGGCGACTCCGGTGACGAAACCCGCCATCTTCACCTTCTGGCGGAAATCCGGTGCGGGAATAACTGCCATATCGGTGATGAAGATGAGTTTGTGATAATTGGGGTTCTCGATGACGCCGACGTGTGAAAGAAGGCCTTTGGGGGGAAGGAGGCCAACTTCCTTGTTGAGGATGGCACGGAGGAACTTGTCAGTGGAGCAGAGGCCCTTCATAAGGACATCTCCCTCTCCGTCGTGAACCATACGGACGGCCTCTGCAACGGCCTTGAGTTCATCCTTGATGTCCACGATCTCAAACTTTGCGATGTCAATTTTGCATTCATCGCAGACCTTTGAGATGAGGTCTTTGTCGCCTACCAGCGTTACCTTTACAAACCCCTGGTCTGAAGCGAGGGATGCTGCTTCGATGGTGTGTGAATCTACGCCCCAGGCGGCGATCATTTTCTTGCAGATACCTTTTGCTTTAAGTTCTGCAAACAGTTCGTTGAAATTCTTTATCATAGTTTATTCCTGATTATCAAGTACAAGATGCATAGTGTCACGGGCAATCACGAGCTCCTCGTTGGTGCAGATGAGGGCAGCCTTAACCTTGGAATCCTCCGTGGAGATTATTGCGTCCTCTCCCCAGGCCACGTTTGCCTCGTAGTCCACCTTCAGGCCCAGGTGCGAGAAGTTCTCAAGCACGCGGCGGCGAAGGCGGCTGTTGTGCTCACCGATACCGCCTGTGAAGACGATGAGGTCCACGCCGTTCATGGCGGCAACGTATGAGCCGATATTCTTGATTATGTCGTAGGTGTATTTCTTGAGTACGAGTTTTGCCTTGGGGTCTCCGCCGTTTGCTAGTTCATCCAGTTCACGGGCGTCTGAAGTGACGGTGGAAATGCCCAGGAAGCCGGATTTACGGTTAAGGATGGTGGTCATTTCATCGGGATCCACGCCAAGTTTCTTCTCAAGATAGAGGACGGCGTTTGCGTCTATGTTACCGACGCGGGTGCCCATAATCATACCCTCAAGCGGGGTGAAGCCCATAGAGGTGTCCACGCACTTGCCGTTTTGGATTGCGCAGATGGAACTGCCGGCGCCGAGGTGGCAGGTGATGATCTTGGAATTGTTTATGTCCAGGCCGCAGAGTTTTGCACCTACGCCGGCCACGAACTGATGGGATGTGCCGTGGGCGCCGTAACGGCGTACGCGGTATTTCTCATAATATTCATAGGGCAGGCCATACATATATGCGTAGGACGGCATTGTCTGGTGGAATGCGGTATCGAAGGTGACAACCTGGGGGACGGTGGGAAGGGCATCCTGCATGGCCCTGATACCAAGAAGATGGGCGGGGTTGTGGAGCGGGGCGAAATCCGCGCAGAACTCTATCTTTCCAAGGACGTCCTCATCAACAAGGACCGATCCTGAGAAGAAATCGCCGCCCTGCACGATGCGGTGACCCACGGCTTCGATGTCTTCGAGAGACTTCAGGACGCCGGTCTTGGGGTCTGTGAGGGCAGCCAGGATAAGTTGCATACCCACTTTGTGGTCAGGGATTGGAATGTCAGTGACAATTTTGTCCTTGCCGGCGGGCGCATACTGGAGGATACCGGCGGGAAGGCCGATTTTCTCTGCTATACCCTTGGCAATAACGTCAAACACATCGTCGCTCTTCATATCAAGAAGCTGGTACTTGATGGAAGAACTGCCGCAGTTGATAACTAGGATAATCATATGTTTATTGTGGTTTAGTTTTTATATTCGCTATATCCGTACAAATATACAAAATTATTGCTAATTTCGCATATGGCAGAGGCGAAAAGCATAGAGGCGCTGTCGGTTATGTTCACAGCGGGTGTGGCAGTGGGGGCGTTGGTTTCCAGCGGCGCGCCGTGGCTTCTTCCAGCCATTCTTCTTCCCGTAGTCTCCCTTGCGGTATTCTCCTCCCCCCTTCTGAGTCGGTCCAAGGCCGGTCCAGCCGTACTTCTGACGGCTTTTCTCGCCCTGGGTGTCTTCGTATCGGCATCGGCCATCCCCTTTCAGGGAGAAGAGACTTTCCTGGAAAGCCTGGCCCTCCAATCGGCCCTTAAACTGAAGGCCCTCATTTCCCGTATTCCTTTCAAGGCCGATATAACCTCTCCCCTTCTCACCGCCCTCCTAACCGGGGACAAAAGCGGCCTCACGCGGGAAACCATTGAGGCATTCCGCGGCAGCGGCGCGTCCCATATACTGGCGCTCTCAGGGCTACATATGGGCATCCTCTACCTTATTTTTGACAAACTCACCATGCCTCTCGGGAAGTCCCGGGCGGCAAAATGGGCACGGGCGGTCATTGTGGTTTCAGCCGCCGGCTGGTTCACGCTGATGACGGGAGCGGGGCCATCCATAGTGCGGGCGTTCCTGTTTATACTTATAGGTGAGATATGCACGCTATCCGGAAGGCGCCGGAAGCCCTCCAGGGTGCTTTGCATCGCCCTTCTTGCGCAACTTGTGATAACTCCGGGCGTCATCCGGAGCCTGGGATTCCAACTCTCCTACCTTGCCATGGCGGGAATCGTGCTCCTCTACCCCGTGCTGGAAAAATGGTATCCGGAAGGGGAATCGGCCTTCAATCCCATCCGCAAGATCTGGCAGATGGCCGCCATCGCTGTCTCCTGCCAGGTTTTCACCGGCCCGCTTGCGTGGATGAGATTCGGAACTTTCCCCCGGCATTTCCTCCTCACCAACCTAATGGCCATCCCAATTGTAACGGCGCTTATGTGGGTTGCGGTGGTGACAATAGCGCTGGCTGGCCTTGGCTGGTGCCCGGGATTTCTAATCACAATGACAGACGGCCTTAGCCGCCTGCTTGAATGGGTTTTGACCGTAATCAGTTCCTGAGCCTGAACCCCGGGGACATCCATTCCTTAATATCCCCGTTTTCATCGGCATAAGTAAGATATCCTTCCAGGGCCGGATCTTCCAGGATTATCCTTTCCGCCTCCCGGAGCCCCACCACCATACACCAGGTTGCAATTGCATCGGATTCCGCGGAACTGACAGTGGAAACTACCGTTGCGCTGAGGAGACTGTGGTCTACGGGGTATCCGGTAATGGGATTTATGGTGTGGGAGTACTTCTTTCCGTCCCGCACGAAGAACTTGCGGTAGTTGCCGGAGGTTGTGATTCCTGCGGGTTTTCCCTCCGACGTCCAGACGTCCTTCAACTCTTCCCCGGAAGGGCGGTCTACGCCAACTGCCCAGGGCTTCCCGGAAGGATTAAGGCCGTCGCACCAGATCTCCCCTATGTCCACCAGCATATCCCTTACGCCTATGGAATAGAGATACCGCGCGATGACATCCGAGGTATATCCCTGCGCGATGGCGTTGTAATTGAGCCTGGGGTTTCCCATAGAGGCCGGATCAAGCGTTCCGTCGGGGGCAATCGGCAAATCTTTCGGAAGGAGTTTCTGGCCGGTTTTTCCAAGGAGGGCCGATATCTCCTCATCCGTTGGGAAAGAACTGTTTCTGAAGCCGAATCCCCAGGCATCGTAGAGTGGCGCCGCCGCGCAGTCCACGGCGCCGCCGGAGCGCTCCCACATACGGTATCCGATGCCGTACATTTCAATGAAAAGGTCATTTGGCCTTATCACTTCCCCCGCATTGAAACGGGACAGGAGGGACTCCTTGTTGTATCCTGAAAGGGAGAAATCTATCTTTGTGAGAATGGCGTCCACACTGTCCCGGACGGCATCTGCAGGCACATCCACCCCGGAGATATTGAACTTTACCGCATAGTCTACGGACTGCGCGGTTCCGGTTATAAGGACATAGCGCCCGTGGCCGGGACGGCATGAACCCAGGATAAGCAGAAATGCCAGGACAGACAGGACTTTTCTCATACTATATAGCACGATAATTGCGCAATATTACAAAAAAATGACGATATTTGCGAGAATTATACGATACAATGAGAAAAACAGCCATCATATTCACCGTTATCCTATCAGGCATCATCCTTTCACTTCCCGCCTGCAAGAAAACTGAATCAACGGACAATACCCCCTCCCTCCAGGGCCTCACCATAAATGAAGCCGTCCCTTACGTAGCCGTGGGAGACGAACTCGTTTTCAACGCCGTGACATCTGCCCTGTCCGTGTCAAAGGGCACCAAGCCAAGTGTCATCGGCCTTTACTGGCAGGTGAATACTGCAAAGAAAGACACCCTTTCAAGGGACGTCAGGACAGAGAATCCTCAGTTCAAGTATCGCGTAGACACCCTTGGAACATATCAGATAGCCTGCTATGCCTTCGCAACGGGCTTCTATAACTCAAGCGTAATCACTTCTTTCAAGGCTATCGATCCCATAACCTCCCTTACCGGCACTGATCTCACCCCCATTGCAAATATCGACGGAAAAGACTGGACGGCATCCAATATGTCTGACCATGATTCCGGCGCTTCCTACAAGGGTGCAGACGTTGTAGACACCATATTCGGCCGTTTCTTCACCTGGGAAGAGGCCCAGGACATATGCCCCGACGGCTGGCATCTTCCCTCCGCCGCTGAATGGGACGCCCTTGGAAATGATGCAGGAGCCCTTATGGCCCCCGCAAAATTCCTGGACAACCGTATGTGGGAACCCGCCCTTGGCCAGGAAATCACAAACAACACCGGTTTCAACGCCATTCCCGTTGGTTATCTTGACACCACCGCAAGCCGTGACAGATTCCGCCGCTTCGGTGAGATGGCCGCTTTCTGGACCTCCTCGGATTCCGCCTCGGATCCCAATCTGGCCCAGTACCGTTTCATCCTTTATGACAATCCGGAAATAATGAAGGGCAACGGAAGCAAAACCTCCCTTGCCCTCAGTGTAAGATGTGTAAAGGATTAACGTAAATCCGTCACAACGGTATCTTTGGGAAGCGACGTCACATCAAAAGTGAAGTCGCTTTTTCCTTGCGTCTCCAGGTAATTGATACCGGAAAGCACAAAACGCGCTTGAACGTCCTGGTCTACGTCATATACAACGTCCAGGCTGTCCTTTGAGCCGCCTTTTACGTGAAGGGCGCTTCCGTACGCGCGGTATGAACTTATAAGGAGGGCGGGATTGGTGAGGATATTGTCATTCTCCGCGTTCTCAAGTACCACCTCCCCTGCCGCCGCATCATAGGTCCAGCGGGTTTTGCCGTCACACACTATGGTAAGGCCAAGGCCGTCAAGACGATAGGCGTTGTCCTCCACAAGGACGTCCCCGCCCGTGACCTTATTGAACGGCCCGCCGTCTTTTGAATGACTGTATTCATAATGGAAGGAGACCCTCTTCCCGGCCGCACGGTCAAGTTGAGGGATGGTCACCCCCTGCCCCTGCGCGAAGGAAAACGCGCAGAAGAGAAGGGTTATGGCGGTAATTACAAGGCGTCTCATTGCTGATTCATGAAATGCTCAAGTTTCTCTTCAAGTTCTGCGATGTCCTTTACCAGAACCTCACGCGGCTTGGCTCCGTTCTGCGGGCCCACGATGCCGGCGGCTTCCAGTTGGTCCATCACTCTACCTGCTTTTGCATATCCCATGCCAAGACGGCGCTGAAGGTCTGAGGTAGAGCCTCTTTGGTTGATGACTATCATACGGGCCGCTTCCTCGAAACGCTCGTCGAGCTGTTTCATATCCACCATTCCGCCGTCTCCGCCGTCACTTCCGTCCGCTGCGGGAGGCTCCGGCAGGTAGTAGGGAGTGTTGTAACTCTTCTGGAAGCCGATCTGCTCCCCGACGGCATTGGTAAGGTCCACAATTTCATCGTTGGAGATGAACGCGCACTGGACGCGCTCCATCTCTACGCCGCTGTAAAGGAGCATATCTCCGCGGCCGATCAGTTTGTCGGCACCGGGCTGGTCCAGGATGGTGGCGGAATCTATACGGGAAGTAACCCTGAAGGCAATCCTCATAGGGAAGTTTGCCTTGATAAGACCGGTAATGACGTCTACGGTAGGACGCTGGGTTGCAAGGATCACGTGCAGACCCGCCGCGCGGCCCTTCTGGGCAAGACGGATTACGGAAGTGGTGATGCGGCGGGCAAGGGCCTTGGATTCGGGACCGGCGCCCACTGACATCGTGAGATCCGCATATTCGTCTATGACCGTAACTATATAAGGAAGGAAATGATGGCCTTCATCGGACCTCAGGTGATGCTCCTTCCACTTGTTGTTGTAGAGTTTGATATTGTTCACCAGCGCCTTGGAGAGGAGTTCATAGCGGGAATCCATCTCCACGCACAGGGACTCCAGCACTGCGGCCGCATCCTTGGCGTTTTTCACTATGGCGTGGTCCTTGAGTTCCTGCTCGCTCACCGCATTGGGGAGCACTGCAAGATAGTGGTGGAGAAGGCTTGCGTAGGAGGAGAATTCCACCATCTTGGGGTCCACGAACACAAACTTCAGTTCCGAGGGGTGCTTCGAGTACAGCAGTGAAGCCACAATGACGTTGAGACCCACGGACTTACCCTGCTTGGTGGCGCCCGCCACAAGGAGATGGGGGGCGTCGGCAAGGTCGAAAACCTTCACCTGCTGGGAAATGGTGTAGCCTATTGCAACGGGAAGTTCAGCCTTTGACTCACGGAACGCTGCGTCGTTGAGAAGGGATTTAAGGGGCACGATTGACGCCTTGTCGTTTGCAACCTCAATGCCAACGGAGTCTGACAGGGTGGTGATACGCACGCCCTTTGCGTTGAGGGATATGCCGATATCCTCCTGAAGCTGCTTTATGGCTGCAATCTTGACGCCCGGGGCGGGATAAACCTTGTAGAGCGTTACCGTGGGGCCAACGATGGCCGTGACGTCACGCACCTGGATGCGGTAACTTGCAAGGGTTGCGCGGATTTTGTTGTTGTTGCGGCTGAGTTCATCCTGAGATACCTCGTGGCGGCCGTAAAGATGGTCTCCAAGGATATTGAGGGACGGAACCTTGTACTTAGGGAGGCCGTCCGGAGGATCCAGACGGTTGTCTATGGGTTTAAGGGGCTCTTTAACTTCCTGCTCAAGGGTATCGTCAGTAACTACGTTGATGCCGTTCTCCTCCTCTTGTGGGGCTTCATCGGCTTCAGGATTCTTTTTCTTGAAAATTGGCTTACGGGGCTTTTTCTCCTTTTCAGGTTCAGCAGCAGGGGCCGATGTATCAGAGGTGACAAAACCAGCCGCAGTCACAGGCGCAACCTCAACCTGAGGTTCTTCCACGGGGTCTTCTTCCGGATTTCTTTCCGGCTTCTTGCCCATCATGAAATCTGCAAAGCGGCTGCTCATTGAGTATAGCCAGATGCCAAGGAGCACAAGGAGGATGAGGATGGTGATGATCTCTCCAAGTTTTGCAACTGAGAATCCCACAACCGCCTGCGCCGCCCTGCCGCCGAGGCCGCCTCCGAAGAGGGTGTCCCAGCCGCCCAGCATACCGGCCATAGCCAGTATCCAGGAAAGGAGGAAACTCAGGGTGAGCATACCGTAGAACCATTTTTTGAGGCTCATCTTAAGGCTTGGCCTGAGAAGATGGATGCTCCAGGCAAAAAAGAATGCGACTATGCAGAATGCCGCAAGGCCGAAACTGTCCGTCACAAGGAATTTTCCAAGGGAGAATCCGGTCTCTGAAGCGGCATTGGCGACCGCTGCTCCGGCCGGGGCCGATGCAACGCTCTGATCCTGCTTCCAGGTGAAGACGTAAGAAGTGACGGATATGGTAAGGATAACGGTAAAAAGCAGCACGAGGGCTATCCCCGCAAGGCGGATGCCCTCCCGCTTCCTTTCACTGAGGCGGTCAAGGTATTTGGAGAAAAGTCCCATTATTTCTTGCCCTTTTTGCGGAATCCGCGGTTGAATTTGGGACTCTTGTTGAAGCCAAGGTTCATTCCGGGACGGGAGAATGACACGCCCTCGGAAATCTTGCTCAGTTCAAGGCCTTCCGGTACCTTCACACGGCCTCCGGAAAGACGCTCGATATCCTGGAAGATGGTTGCGTCAGAAACGGTATCCTTGTTCCAGATAAGGTACTGCTGCCTCATATAGATGGCAAGGCAGCGGAGCATCTCCGTTTTCTCCTCACCCTCCGGTTCAGAGGCTATGAGGTCCAGGATGCTCTCTATGTTGCGGCCGTAATGACGCGCCCTGATGGGCTTTGTATTCAGCGGGATGGGATCGGGGCGGCTGTTGATAACCTCAGGTTCCGGCCTGGGGAACGGAGAGTCTATGTCAAGGTCATAGCCGGCAATGATATAAAGGTGGTCCCAGAGTTTCTGGAGCCAGTTTTCCTGCTGATGGACCTGGGGGTTGAGGCTTTCCATCACCTTTACCACGGCATATGCCTGCTCGCTGCGCTTTGCGCGGTCCGGGATGTCCTTGAGTTGCTCCACCATCTTGAGGACAAGCCTTCCGTATTCGGGCATCGCAAGTTTCTCTACTTCTGTGTTGTAATATAATTTGACGCTGTTCTCGCTCGCTTCCATATAGACTCAGTTTTTATCGGCTACAAAGTTAATTAAATTATCGGCCAAATACCAAAGGTATCCCTCAACTTTTTCAAATCCCATACGGCGGTAAAGGTCCACGTACTCCCGCACCTGGGTAAGATACTTGGACTCCTCCTTCCCAAACTTGTAATCCACCACGTCCACCTTTCCGTCCGGATGGATCACTACGCGGTCCGGCCTGGGGGCTTCGCCGTCAGTGGAGATGACGGTTTCCTCTAGGCGTATCTGAGCCCGGGAAGAGAACCATCCCCTGCCGGCGACGGATGCTATCCTTTCCTTCAGGAACTCCAGTGCCTCCTCACTGAGGCTCTCCGGAAGTTCTCCGGAAAGCACCGCGGCCCTTACCGCTGAAGGAAGATCTTCCGGCACCCGGACCATCGAGAGTATATTGTGAAGGACATTTCCCCTTATGCGGCGGCTGGCTTCGGGGCCGACGGTTCCGTCCGGGCCGAAGTAATCGGCCGCTTCCTTTGAGAACTTCAGGCGGCTGCCGCTTTCTGCCGGGAATGAAGGATAACCGGACACTATGAGGGCCGATTCCGCTTCCTTCCGCTCCATTTCCTTGAAATTGAAGAGTTCTCCCCTGCTGTACTGCGTGCTTTTTGTGAAAAGATAGAGCACGTGGGACATATTCTTGGGGCCGGTGTAATTCTGGGGCAAAGGCTTTGCAATCACCTTAAGTCCGTAAATGGGCCTTGTGAGGGCAACGTAGAATATGTTGATGTTGTCTACGGCCTGCATTCTGCGTTCATCTTCGTAATCTTTCCAGAAAAGGGTATCCGATGATGTTGACGACAACTGTACATAATAATCCCCCTCCACCTTCCCTTCAAGGGACGTTTCCCTGGTATCGGGACTTCGCCAGTAGGATGATTCCCTATAAAGCCCCACTTTTTCCGCATAGGGGAAAATCACATAAGGGAACTCAAGGCCCTTTGCCTTGTGGATAGTCATTATCCTCACGGCGTCACCGGAAGCCGGAGACGCAATCTGGGGATTCACCCCCTCCCAGGCCTTGAGGAATGCCTGCAGATTGTTTCCGTTCTGGTTCACCCAGTCCTGGAGATAGTCCATAAACGACTGGATATAGGGGACCTCGGCATCGAAAACATCCGGCTTAGCATCACGAAGTTCACGAAGAAGGTTCTCGGCCAGGTCCGGGAGAGAATGATACCTCTGAGGAATGTCTATGCTGAGGGTCGACGCCAGATAACCTGCGACGGAGGGCATTTCAGGATTCTGAGGTGCAGCAACAAGGGAAAGTTCCGCCACCAGACGCCTTACGGTGGCCGATGATTTCATAAACAGGGAGTCATCGGAAACCACTGGGATTTCCCTTGCAACCAGTTCCGAGGCTATGAGGGAGCCTTCGCTGTTGTTACGGACGAGGATGGCTATATCGGCCCATTCCGCGCCCGCATCCCTGAGGGTATCAATGGTTGAGAGGACCTCCCCCATCTCATCATCCGTGAACACCACGTCCACGCTGCCCGGAGCGGGGTTGTCAAACTTTGGAATCTGGGTCACATCGGCATAGATGTCCTGAACGTCAAGTTGGCTGGCGGCAAAGTCAAAGAACTCGTTGTTGAAATGGACAATCTCACGGCAGGTGCGCCAGTTTTCCTTCAGGGGCTCCAGCACGGGATTTGAGAACTCCTCCTCAAGGCGGCTTCCAAGAAGGTTCCAGTCGCTGCCCCTGAAACGGTATATGCTCTGCTTGACGTCTCCCACCACAAGGGAATCGGCCCCCTGGTCCACGCTTCCGTGAACCAGCGGACGGAAATTGTCCCACTGGACGTCCGAGGTATCCTGGAACTCATCCAGCAGGAAATCGTCGAACCTTACACCAAGTTTCTCATAGATGAACGGGGTGTCGGTGCCGTCTATGATACCCTTTAGGATAGTGTTTGAGTCATCAATGGATATGACGTTCTTTTCCTTCTGGATTGCCTGGAAGGCTGCCGCGAGTTCCGACGCCATACCCATCGCGTATATCTGCCCGGAAATGAGCCGTGCCGTATTGTACACCTTGAAAGGACGGTCAAAGAGGGCGACAAACTCTTCCAGGGGGGCTTCCAGCATACCGCGGACCTTGGGCATAAACTTGGGGGCATTTGCCTTGGAAAACCATTCCTCAGGGTTACGAGCCTTGCGGATAAAGGGCGCCGTGAGGGCTTCGGTATTATTACCCACTTTCTGATACTTATAGACCGCGTTGAGGAATTTTCCGTTGAATATGTCTGTGGTAAGGCCGCAGCCGGTAACAGTGTCTATTACCCTTTGGGCCGATTTCATCACTTCCGTCTCCCAGGCCTTCCTAACACTGATACAGGTATCGCGTAATTCCTTAAGTTTTTCACGGGAGAAGAGCGAACGCCCCTCCTCCGGGAGTTTTCCAAGACTTGCGGCCATCTCCCTCAGCCTTGACTCTATACGGACTCTGCCGCTGTCGGCCAGATCCGACTTGGCGCCTTTGGCAAGCCAGTCAAGGATGTCGGTGTCATCTTCAGAGACTCCGTCAAGCACCCTGTCCACGCTCTCCTGGACAAGTTCGTCGCGGTCCAGATGCACCTGATAGGCCGAGAACTGGCCTATCTCCCTGGAAAAAGCGCGGAGTGTCTGCTGGAAGAAGTGGTCTATGGTGGAGACCGCAAAGGCGGAATAGTCGTGAAGGATGCCCGAAAGTTGAGTCTGGGCACGCTTCTGAATTGTAGTTTTATCCAGCCCGGTTTCTTCCTTGAGGAACCCCAGATACTTGGAAGAGTCAGGATCCGACGCAAGTAGATGGAGTTCCTTCAGGATACGGCGCTTCATCTCATCGGTTGCCTTGTTTGTGAAAGTAACTGCCAGGACGTGCCTGTATGCATCCGGCTGATCGCTTTTCACGATAAGCCGGATGTACTCCCTTGCCAGGTTGAATGTCTTGCCGGAACCAGCCGACGCCTTTAGAATCTTAAGCATACCATACAAATATACTCAATTATTTCCTTTTTCTTTCAGGATACGGCATCAGTTGATACCCCTTTCCTTCTTTATGGCCTCATAGGCTTCCTGAACCTGACGGAATTTCTCCGCTGCGGCTTTCTGGACATCGGGGCCAAGGGTTGCCACCTTGTCCGGGTGGTTCTTCATTGCCATCCTGCGGTATGCCGTACGCACTTCGTCGTCAGTGGCATCGGGAGAAACACCAAGCACGGTATAGGCGGAGTTGGTGTCCTTGTAGAACATTGCGATGACGGAACTGATATCCGCTCCATTAAGGCTGATAGTGGCTCCTATTGCCTCCAGGACGCCCTTTTCGCTCTTTGCGAACTCACCGTCGGCGATGGCTATCTGGACAAGGTAGTGGAAGAGTTGGAGCCTCTGGGAGTAATTCATATAGAGGGCGATCTGCGGCCCCACCTCGTAGATGTTTACCTGACGGGAGTTAAGACCCTCCAGGATTTTCATCGCTTCCGGGACAGCCTGCTGCCCGAAGTTTCTCTGGATAAAGTCCCTCACCGTATCCAGTTCCTTCTGATGGACCTTTCCGTCGGCCCTTATTACGGCCGATGACAGAACAAGAAGGCTCACAAGGAAACTGTTCCTCTGCTCCGATGCAGAGTAAGTCCTCCTTGAAGACGCGGTGCCTCCCTCCTGGAAGGGTATTTCCGCCCTGCCTTCAAAAAGAGATCCGAAAATATATCCTATAAGCCCTCCGATGGGTCCCAGCGTCACCCATCCAAGTATACCTGTAATCCACTTGAAAATACCCATAGCATAGATGTTTTCCGCCTTGCTTCAAATATCGGTCCGCTGGAATCATACTGACATAATGGCATTTATATGGGCAAAGGTGCGGGTGATGTGCAAATTATTAGTCACACCACCCGCACAGTGGGAGATGTTGGCTTAAACAAAAAGCCGAGGGGATAGAAGTGGAATGCCTTTCGGCTACAGTCTTACTGTCACCTGACTGTCGGTACCACTATACCTCCGGTAGTGAGTTCGGACTCTTTCGATTTTGCCATTTCTGATACGATTGTACGCACGTACTTTGACGAGTCTATGGATTTCCATTCTAATGGAGATGTTGACAGCCTTACAAAATGCTCTCATAATGAAATAATTGTTTAA
Organism: Bacteroidales bacterium; assembly: GCA_017451395.1. GTDB lineage: Bacteria > Bacteroidota > Bacteroidia > Bacteroidales > UBA932 > Cryptobacteroides. Next base: position 31,525 of record JAFSPR010000119.1, on the reverse strand, counting down.
ATGAATGAGTGAAGAGCATTTGACTCCCTGTTTCAGTACCTCCCCTCGGCTGGATTTAATAAAAGAAAACGGGCTCCCACTAGTGGATGGGCGCCCGTTTAGAGTTCTCACTCATTCCAATTATTTCAATGCAAAGGTAAAGATATTTTTTGATTCAGCAAATAATAAAGATAAAAAGGGACAACCCTTGCGAGATTGTCCCTTTTAGTGCACTCTTAGGGACTCGAACCCTAGACCCGCTGATTAAGAGTCAGCTGCTCTACCAGCTGAGCTAAGAGTGCTGGTGTATGTCTTGTGACCCGTTCGGGGCTCGAACCCGAGACCCCAACATTAAAAGTGTTGTGCTCTACCAACTGAGCTAACGAGTCCTCCGTCCCAAATCGGGAATGCAAAGGTAGTAACTTTTTTTGAATCCGCAATAAATTTTTTAAAAATTTTTATGCGGAATATTCCTTGATATGCTGCTCCTGTGAGAGACGGCATACAAGAAGTTTGTCCTTTGACTCTGCAACTATGTAACCGTCAAGGCCCTCCACCACTACGGTCTTCTCTGAGGCGACGTGAACAAGGCAGTTGGAGCAGTCAAAAAGGCGTACGTCCGGGCCCACGGCGGTGTTGCCGTCTTCATCGGCCTTCAGGTGGGTCATTACGGAGCCCCAACTTCCAAGGTCGGACCAGGCAAGGTCCTCCGCGATCACGTAGATGCGGGGACTTTTCTCCATTACGGCGTAGTCTATGGAGATTTTCTCGCAGGTGGGGAAAAGGCGTCGGAGGTCTTCCTGCTCCTTATCCGTGAAGAAGGAAGGTGAGAGTTCATCCATAACGGCGGCAATCTGGGGAGCGTAGTTACGAAGTTCCGTTACGATTGTGTTCACGTTCCATACAAAGATACCGGCGTTCCAGAAGTAGTGGCCGTCTTCAAGATAACCTATGGCCGTATCAAGATCCGGTTTTTCCTTGAATTCACTAACCTTCACCAACTGGCCGCGAAGGGCTTCCGCGGCGTGAATGTAACCGTAACCGGTTTCCGGGCGGGTGGGAGCGATTCCCACTGTCACTATGGAATCCCGTTCCGCAGTGAATTCCAGGGCCTTTGCGATGGTCTCTGCGAATTCTCCTGTGCGGAGCACCAGGGCGTCTGCGGGAGTTACCACAATATTGGCCTCAGGGTCCTTACGCTGGATTTTCCAGGAGGCGTAGGCGATGCAGGGGGCCGTGTTACGGCCTTCGGGTTCTGCCAGTATCTGATCCACGGGGATGGCGGGAAGTTGTTCCCTCACAAGATCCACATACTTCTCACCGGTAACCACCCAGAAGTTCTCCGGACGGCAAAGCGGTGCAAAACGGTCTACGGTAAGTTGGATCAGGGAACGTCCAACGCCAAGAATATCAATAAACTGTTTAGGTACATCCGGTGTGGAGAGCGGCCAGAGCCTGCTGCCAATTCCACCGGCCATAATAACTACGTGTGTATTCATAACACGCAAATATAGTAAAAAAAGCGTATCTTTGGATTATGATTCCTCAACCGATTGAAAATATAGAGAGTTTTGAGAGCCCGCTGGGTGAAGTGAAAGCGGGTTTTCCCTCCCCCGCCGACGATTTCCGCGAAAAACTGGACCTTGTAAAACTCCTTGTTCGGCACAACGCCTCCACCTTCTTCTTCAGGATAGACGGCGTGTCTATGGTTGATGCCGATATGGACGAGGGCGACATAATAATCGTGGACCGCGCGGTAGAGCCTTACAACGACTGCAAGGCCGTGTGCTTCATAGACGGAGAATACACCGTCAAGCGTGTGGAAATCGGCCCTCAGGGAGCAGTCCTTGTGCCCTGCAACGAGCACAACCGTAAATTCAAGCCCATCCCGGTGGGCCCGGACAACGATTTCCTCATCTGGGGCGTAGTGACCTGGGTGATCAAGAAAGCATAAAGGATGTACGCCCTCGCCGACTGCAACAATTTTTTCGCCTCCTGCGAAAGGGTTTTCCGTCCTGAACTGAACGGGAAGCCCGTGATTGTGCTGTCAAACAACGACGGCTGCGCCATAGCCCGCAGCAACGAGGCCAAGGCCCTTGGCATCAAGATGGGAGATCCGTTTTTCAAGATAAAACCCATCATCGAACGTAACAACGTCGCGGTATTCTCTTCCAACTTTGCGCTGTACGGGGATATGTCGGCCCGCGTACAGGAGGTCCTGAGGGGCTTTGCGCCTTCCGTGGAGGTGTACTCCATAGACGAGGCTTTCCTTGACCTGACGGGCGTGGAGGCCGATTTCGACGCCCTCGCAAAGACCATCTCAAGGGAGTGCCGGCGCCTCACGGCAATTCCCGTCTCAGTGGGCATCTCCCCTACCAAAACCCTTGCGAAGATTGCATCCAAACTGTGCAAAAAATACCCTAAACTACAGGGCGGATGCTATATGTGGAGGCCCCGGGACATAGAGAAAGTGCTCCGGACCTTCCCCGTGGAAGACGTCTGGGGAATAGGCCGCCGGAGCGTGAAAAAACTATCCGAAATGGGCGTAAAAACGGCCTGGGACTACACCCAGTTACAGGAAACCACCGTCCGAAAACTCTTCAACCTCCCCGGCTTCCGCACCTGGAAGGAACTCAGGGGCATCCCCTGCATCGAGTTCGAGGATATGATAGAGCCCAGGCAGAGCATCTGCATCTCCCGCAGTTTCGCCCACGAGGTAACAACACTTCAGGAATTCACGGAACAGGTTGCAACCTTCGCCTCACGCGCCACGGCAAAACTCCGCGCCCAGAACACCCTGGCAACGGAAATGGCCGTCTTTGCAATGACAAACCGCTTCAAGGAGGACCTTCCCCAGACATCCGGCGGCCTGTACACGGTATTTCCTGACGGGGCGGCCGACTACCGCACCATCGTGACATCGGCCATAAAGACGGCAAGGAGCCTATTCCGGCCGGGGTTCGGCTACAAGAAAGCCGGCGTGGTGTTCACGAAGATCATCCCGGCGGAAGGCGCATCGGCCTCCATATGGGCCGATACCGAGGCGCAGGAGCGCGACGAGAACCTCTCAAAGGTCCTTGACTCCATCCACAAGAGTTTCGGCAACGGGGCCCTTCTCTGGGGCGCCCAGGGAGACGGCCAGTTCCATATGGCCCAGGAGCACCGCTCCCCCCACTACACCACCCTCTGGAGCGATATTCCCACCGTCACAGTAAAATAAAGAGTAAATTCTTTTGAATTTTCATAATTTTTTATTGCAATTCAATAATTAATTATTATCTTTGCAAAAGAAACCAAAATCTTTTGCACAATGATCACATTATGGTGGGCCGGTCTTACCCCGGTTATGAAGATCCTCTGGGTGGCAACACTTGCCGCTACCCTGATTTTCATCATTCAAAGTATCCTCACTTTCGTGGGCGCAGACGCAGACGCCAGCGCAGACTTTGACATTGACGGCGATGCCGATATGTCAATGGACGGCGCCAGCCTGTACAGTTTCCGCAACTTCGTGAACTTTATCCTGGGCTTCGGCTGGAGCGCAATCCTCCTGCAGCCGTCAATCACGTCCTGGCCGGTGCTCATCCTGGTGTCGGTGATTATCGGCGTTGCGCTTGTTGCCGGCGTGATGTACCTTTTCAAATGGCTTGCAAGCATGCAGCAAAGCGGCAACATCAACCTTGAGAAGGCCGCTGCTGGCTCTGAAGGCACCGTGTACCTTACTATTCCGGGCGCACGTGCGGGAAAGGGAAAGGTCCAGATCACCATCTCCGGCGCCGTCCGTGAGTATGACGCAGTGTATGAGGGAGAATCGGCCCTGAAGACCGGCACCCCCATCCGCGTTGTGGATGTAATCGATTCCAACACCCTCCTTGTAGAAGACATTAACACTTATACCGTATAAATTATGCCTACACTTACCCTTATCCTCATCCTTGTGGCCGTGCTCTTCGTGACGCTGGCCGCTATCCTCAGGCGCTACAGGCGCTGCCCTTCAGACAAGATTCTGGTAATTTACGGTAAAACCGGCCGCTCTTCATCGGCCCGTTGCGTACACGGCGGCGCAGCATTCATCTGGCCCGTGTTCCAGGATTACGCATATCTGGACCTCAAGCCCATCTCCATCGAGTGCAACCTCACCAACGCCCTCTCCAAGCAGAACATCCGCGTAGACGTTCCCTGCCGCTTCACCGTTGGTATCTCCACGGAGCAGGAGGTCATGACAAACGCCGCGGAGCGTCTCCTTGGCCTTTCCACTGACAGCATCCAGTCAATCGCCACGGATATCCTCTTCGGTCAGCTCCGTCTTGTGATTGCAACCATGGACATCGAGGAAATCAACGCCGACCGCGACAAATTCCTTGCAAGCGTCTCCGCAAACGTGGAAGCGGAACTCCGCAAGATCGGCCTCAAACTCATCAACGTGAACGTTACCGATATCCGTGACGAATCCGGCTACATCGAGGCCCTTGGTAAGGAAGCCGCCGCAAAGGCCATCAACGACGCAAAGAAGAGCGTCGCGGAGCAGAACCGTTACGGTGAAACAGGTAAGGCCCAGGCCGATAAAGACACCCGTGTGAACGTTGCCGCCGCAGACGCAGACGCTGTCAAGGGTGAGAACAACGCCAAGATTGAAATTGCAAACTCCGATGCCCTCAGGCGTCAGAAGACCGCAGAAGCCGACCGCCTTGCAGTTGCCGCAGAAAAGGTCCAGGCCGCAAAGGCCCTTGAGGAGGCTTACCAGAGCGAGCGTGACGCCGAACTTGCCCGTGCAGAACGTGAGGAGGCCACCCAGAAGGCGAACATCGTGGTTGCCGCAGAGATCGACAAGCAGAAGACGATCATTGAGGCCGAGGCCGAAGCAGAGCAGATCCGCCGCAAGGCAAAGGGTGAAGCAGACGCTATCTTCGCAAGGATGGACGCCCAGGCACGCGGTATCCAGGAAGTCCTCAATAAGCAGGCCGAAGGTTTCCGCAACCTGGTCGGCGCCGCCGAAGGTGACGCCCAGAAGGCCGTCCTGATGATGATTGCCGACAAACTCCCCGAACTTGTCAAGACTCAGGTAGAGGCCGTCAAGGGCATCAACATTGACAAGGTAACCGTATGGGATACCGGCTCAAATGCCAACGGGAAAACCGCCACTTCCAACTTCATTTCCGGTATGATGCAGTCCGTACCTCCGCTCCAGGACCTCTTCAAGATGGCCGGTATGGAACTTCCCTCATACCTGAAGGGTAAGCCGGAAGAGCAGGCTCAGCCAGAGAAGGAGGAGTAATGCCCATCATCACTAATATAGATGTAATGCTGGCCCGCCGGAAGATGTCTTCCGGTGAACTGGCGGAGAAGATAGGCATCACCCCCGCCAATCTCTCCATCCTCAAGACCGGCAAGGCCAAGGCCGTGAGGCTGTCCACGATGGACGCCCTCTGCAAGGCCCTGGACTGCCAGCCGGGGGACCTGCTGGAGTATAAACCGGATTAGCCCGCGTGGAGCTTAAACTATTCTGGTTCAATGATTTATGCAAAACAGGGTGCACAAAAATGTGCACCCTGTTTTGCATAAACTGCAGTAATTCAATTACTTATCACCACACATCAATATCCGAAGATCTCCGTCAGGGGCACTATCTGGACGGGACCCAGTGTCTTCAGGTAGGCCATATCTATGTCCCGGGTGTCTCCCAGGATGGCGTAGTTGTAGGTGCGGCCGGCAATCCACTTGGCGTGGGTGGCCTTGAGGTCTTCCATAGTAAGGGCGCTGACCTTTTCAAAGAGGAGTTTCTCGCGGGGCTCCGTGAGTCCAAGTTCCTGGGCCTGGAGATAACTGTAGAGCACCTGCTCCCCTATCACGCGCTGTGTGCGGAGTTTCCCAAGGATGGCGGCCTTTGCAATTTCCAGGTTCTCGGGGGCTTCCGGCAGGGTTTCGATTATTTCCTCAAAGCCCTCCACGGCCTTGCGGAGTTTGTCGTTCTGGGAGGCTATGTGCGCACGGAAGGAGTAGGTATCGGCCTTGAAGGCGGGCTCCGACAGCCAGGCGCCGGCGCCGTAAGCAAGGGCGCGGGACTCCCTCATTTCCTGGAACACTATGGCGTTCATTCCGCCGCCGTAGTACTCGTTGAAAAGATCTATGTAAGGCGCTTCCTCAAGGGAGAAGCCTTCCCCGCGGTCCGAGTACTGAACGTAATTGAACTGGCGGGAATCATAATGGCTCACATAAACCTTTGAAGAAGGGGTGAGGCGCTTAACGGGATGAGTCTTTTCAAGAGGCTCAAGGTCCTTCGTGGGATGATACTTTGAGAGCATCTCCTTCACCTGATCCAGCGAAGCCGGACCATAATATAATATGGTATGCCGCTTTTCAAGGAGATCCTCCAGGGATTCAAGGACGTCTTCCGATTCCAGGGCCGATACAGCCGCGTTAGTGAGGGTTCCGGCCTTGATGTACTCCGGACCGTAGATGAGATAATTCTGGAGAGCGCTGCTGCAGGCCCTCTGGTTCTTCTTGGAATCCTCGCGGGAGCGGAGGATATCGGCCTTGAACTCTGAAAGGATATCTTCATCCGGCTGCACGTTGCGAAGTTGATACTCAAGCGCTTCAAGGGCGGCGGGAAGGTTCTCTGAAAGGCCTTCGAGAGATATTGCCGTGGTGTTTCCCCCAACGCGGGGAGTTGCGCTGCAGGCAAGGCCGTAGAGGGTCATCGCAAAGTCCTCCGCGCTGTATCTGTCAGAGCCAAGGTATGAGAAATAATCGGCCGCAACGGAAAGAACCGGGTCATTGTCGGATCCGCGGTCATAACGGAAGGCAATGGAGGCTATGTCATTCCTCTCGTTCTTCTTGTAAAGGAGCCTCAGGCCATTAAAATCGGCCACGGTCATATCCTTCTCATAGTCCACGAAGACGGGCTCTATGGGAGCGGGCTCGCTGGCTGCGATCTCTGCAAGGAAGGCGCTCTGCTTGTCCCTGTTGGTGTAGATGGGGGTAATCTTGGGGGCGTCTATCTTCTTTATGCTCTTATCCTCCCCAAGGTGCTTGAACACAACGGCATAGCCATTCTCCGGGAGATATTTGTTGGCCCAGGCCACAACATCTTCCTTTGTCACCTTACTCATCCTGTCAAGTTTTCCGGCCTCCCATTTCCAGGAAGTGCCGTTGATGAAGGAGTTCATAAAGAGGGTTGTGCGGTAGCGGTTGGAGGTAAGGCCCTGCATCATTGAGAGTTTACCATTTGCCTTCACGGCTTCAAGGAGTTCCTCTGAGAACTCTCCCTTACGGAGTTTATCCACCTCTCCAAGGAGAAGGTCAAGCACTTCCTGGAGGCTCTGGCCTTCCTTGGGCATACCCTCGGCCAGCATCAGGCCCCAGTCGGAGCGGTTGTAACCAAAAAATCCACCGCCAAGGATGGCCTGGGACTGAAGGAGGTTACGGTCCACAAGGCCGGCCTTGCCGTTGAAAAGGAGATCCCCGGCAATCTCAGAAATCTCGCTTTCGGGGAATGACTCTCCGGGAGTGCGCCAGCCAAGCATAACGAACTCCGCATCATAGCCGTACACGTCCTTCACCTTGGGTTCAAGGATGGGGTCTTCCGGGGCAATGCTGCGCTCAGGGAGCGCGGGATTGGGTTTCCACTGCCCGAAGTACTTCTTTATGGTCCTCACCATCTCATCCGGGTCAAAGTCTCCGGAGAGGCAGATGGCGACGTTATTTGGGACGTAATAGGTATCTTTCTGGCGGCGGATGGCGCTGAGGGAAGGGTTCTTAAGGTGATCCTGCGTGCCGATAACGGTCTGGGTGCCATATGGATGATGGACAAAGAGCATACTGTCAAGGGCGTCGATAGCCTTTTCGCCGTCATCGGTGAGGCCCATGTTCTTTTCCTCGTAGACAGCCTCCAGTTCAGTGTGGAAACCGCGGAAGACGCAGTTCATAAAGCGGTCGGCCTGAATGCGCGCCCAGGCATCCACCTGGTTTGAAGGGATTTCCTCCACGTAGCAGGTTACGTCGTTGGACGTAAAGGCGTTTGAGCCTTCAGAGCCGATTATCGACATCAGTTTGTCGTACTCGTTGGGAATGGCGATCTTTGAGGCCTCCAGGCTCACGGAGTCTATCTGATGGTAAAGTGCTTCCCTATCGGCCGGATCCGTAAGGGTGCGGTATACGTCATAGAGGGAATCTATCTTGGCCAGAAGCGGTTTTTCCGCCTCATAGTCCTGGGTGCCGAACTTCTCCGTGCCCTTGAACATCATGTGCTCAAGGTAATGTGCCAGACCTGTATTGTCGGCGGGGTCATCCTTTCCGCCGGCATGGACGGCAATGTAAGTCTGGATACGGGGTTCGTCCTTATTCACGGACATATATATCTTCAGTCCGTTGTCCAGTGTGCAGATCTTTGCACCAAGGGGGTCTCCTTTAACGGTTTCATAGCGGGGGCCGCAGGCGATGGCACATATTGCCAGGATGGAAAGTAGAATCAGTTTCTTCATTTGGAATCACTTTTTAACAAACAAAAGTACAAAAAAATCTGTATCTTTGTAAGTTATATATTTTTACTTATGAAGAATTTTGTAGAGGAGCTAAAATGGCGCGGGATGATACAGGATATCATGCCCGGAACAGAAGAGAAACTTATGGAAGGCCCCCAGGCGGCTTATGTAGGAATTGACCCCACGGCCGATTCCCTCCACATCGGCCACCTTGTGAGCGTAATGATACTGAAGCATTTCCAGAACTGCGGCCACAAGCCCTACGCCCTGGTTGGCGGCGCCACCGGTATGATCGGTGACCCCTCAATGAAAAGCGCGGAGAGAAACCTCCTTGACGAGGAAACCCTCCGTCACAACGTGGAAGGCATCAAGGCCCAGCTTTCACGCTTTCTGGACTTTGACTCGGACGCCCCCAACAAGGCGGAGCTTGTGAATAACTATGACTGGATGAAGGACTACACCTTTATCAACTTTATCCGTGACATAGGAAAGCACATCACCGTTAACTACATGATGGCTAAGGACAGCGTCAAAAAGCGCCTGTCACGTGATTCCAGTGAAGGTATGTCCTTCACGGAATTCTCCTACCAGCTTATGCAGGGCTATGATTTCTACTGGCTGTGGAAGAACAAGGGCTGCATCCTCCAGCTTGGCGGAAGTGACCAGTGGGGCAACATCACCACCGGCACGGAACTCATCCGCCGTATGGACGGAGGCCAGGCCTTCGCCCTCACCTGCCCCCTCATCCGCAAGGCCGACGGAACAAAGTTCGGAAAAACGGAGAAGGGCAACATCTGGCTGGATCCGGAGCGCACCTCCCCGTATGAGTTCTACCAGTTCTGGCTCAATGTGGCCGACAACGACGCCGAAAGTTACATAAAGATCTTCACCATGCTGGACCGTGAGACCATAGAGAGCCTCATCGCCCGCCACAGGGAGAACCCCGGCGCACGCGAACTCCAGAAGGTCCTTGCAGAGGAAGTAACACGCATGTGCCACGGTGAGGAAGCACTCCAAAACGCTATCGAAGCCTCCAGGATGCTCTTCAGCGGAAACTCTGAGGCCCTCCGTAAACTGGACGAGAGAACCTTCCTCTCCGTGTTCGGGGACGTTCCTTCATTTGACCTTCCCAAGGCAGATCTCCCCGTTAACATCATGGACCTCCTTGCCGTCAAAACCGCCATCCTCCCCTCCAAGGGAGAGGCCCGCAAGATGATCCAGGGCGGCGGAATAGCCATCAACAAGGACAAGGTCACTGATATTGCCGCAGATGTAACCGAGGCCGATATAGTGAACGGCCACTACATCCTTGCCCAGAAGGGAAAGAAGAACTACTTCATCATCAACATCAGGTAGGTATGGAAAAACCAGCAAGCACCCGGCAGTTGAAAGTCGGAAGAGAATTGCAGAAGGACCTTGCGGAACTTATACGATCAAAGGGAATGGCCGCATTCGGCGGAGCAATGGTAACGGTTAGCGAGGTACGTGTAAGTCCGGACCTTTCCGTGGCCAAGGTCTTCGTGAGCATATTCCCCTCTGAGAAACAGGGCCCCGTGATGCAGATCCTCCAGGAGGGCAACAAGGCACTCCGCGGAGAACTTGGCCACCTTGTAGCCAAGCAGTTCAGGATTGTCCCGGAACTCATCTTCATACTGGACACCACCCTGGACTATGCAGAGCATATAGAAGAATTACTGAAGAAGTGAAGTTGTCGTTCATATTTGCCGTCCGGTATCTCTTTTCCCGGAAAAGCCATAACGTAATCAATATGATTTCGGGAATCGGCGTGGCAGGCATGGCAATAGGAACTGCGGCACTGGTAATAATACTTTCCGTTTTCAACGGATTCAACTCCCTTGTGGGACAGTCCCTGGAGGCGTCGGACCCTGATTTTGTTATAAGGCCCGCCTCCGGGAAATTTTTCACCCCGGACAGTGCTGTTTTTGCCCCCATCCTTGAAGACAGCCGTGTCCAGAGGCTCTCAAGCGTACTTGAGGAGCAGGTGTTCCTCTCCTATGAGGGCCGCCAGAGCCTTGCCAGGGTAAAGGGCATAGACGAGGCCGCCCAGGAGGAATCCCCCCTGAGGGAAAGCGTCATAGACGGAGCCTGGACCTTCCACCGCGGAGACAGGCCGGCGGCGGTTGCCGGCGCGGCGCTGGCGCACAGTATCGGCCTCAATCCCCGTTTTGTGACGCCCTTTGAGATCTATTATCCTTCCCGGAAGGAAAACATCTCCCTTGCAAACCCCCAGACGTCGCTCCGGAAGGTAAAAGCCCTCACCGGAGGCGTCATTTCCGTCAATTCGGAGGTAGATGCCAAACTTATGCTTGTCCCCATCGAGGCTATGAGGGAACTTCTGGAACTTCAGACGGAGGTCTCATCCCTTGAAATCTGGACGGCTCCGGGCTCTGCAGAAGCCCTTGAGAAAGATCTTCAGGCTGCAATCGGCCCGGACCTTAAGGTCCTCAACCGTTTCCGCCAGGAAGAATCCATCTACAAGATGATGAGATACGAAAAACTTGCAATTTTCCTCATCCTCATCTTTGTAGTCATAATAATTGCGTTCAACATCTACAGTTCCTTAAGGATGCTCATTATTGAGAAGGAGGCCGATATGGGTACGCTTCGCGCAATGGGCGCCCCGGACGGAATGATACGCCGGATTTTCCTCCTGGAAGGCTGGATGGTTTCCCTCCTCGGGATGGTCATCGGCCTTGTGATTGGCGTTGGCACGGTGCTTGTGCAACAGCGGTTCGGCATAATTGCGATGCCCGGAAATTTTGTAGTGGACGCTTACCCGGTAGCACTTAAGATAACGGATATTCTGTGGATAGCCCTCGGGGTATCTGCAATTGGATATTTAATGGCTCTTTTACCATCAAGAAAGATATGAAAAAACTACTGCTTTCAATCTCTCTTATTGCCTGCCTCTCCGTAGTTTGCGCGGCAGGCAATCCCCCCTCCCGCCATTCCGTAAGGCTGGGCTGGGGAGATATGCTCTTCGAGACCCTGGCCTTCCACGCCAGCGCTCCGGGCACGTTCAACCCCGCCGCCCTTCCCTCCGGATTCCGCTCTACAGGCAAATTCGGCCACGGGTACACCGGCCATATCTTTGCAGACTATATGTATTCCTTCACGGACGTTGTAAGCGCAGGCGTCCAGACAGACTTCGAGGGCATATTCTGGAAAGAGGGCGTGAGGGATTCATCCGGAAAACTTGTCGGAGACCCTTCGCAGGTTAACAACTACAACCTCTGCATACTTCCCTCCGTGCGGTTCACATATTTCCGCAGTAAATGGGTGGACATCTATTCCGGCCTTTCACTGGGCCTTCTGATGGCCTTCGACAACCAGAAGCAGTTTGAGGCGGCCCCCGCCTTCAACCTCAACCTGGTTGGCGTGAGAGTTGGTAAGGGCCACTGGAACGGAACCGCGGAAATCGGCCTCCTGAATGCCCTCAAAGGTGCCAATGACGTTTATATGTTTGCCTCCAGGCTCTTCTCTGTTGGCGTAAATTATATCTGGTGAGATGATGACAAAAAGAATCCCTCTAATTCTAATACTTGGCATCGGCCTTCTTTGGGCCTGCCATCATCCCGATGTAGAGTACGTAGATTTTGACACCTTCCACGTAACGTCCACAAAGTGCGCGGACGTACTTATGCCCGACGGCTCCCTGAATCCGGAGATCCAGTTCCTTGAAGACGACAATGAACCGGACACCAAGGTTGCCAAAACTTCCGGCGTGGAAATAGCGCGCAGCCTTGTGGGCAACATTACAAGCAACACCCTTGTACATATTGCAGGCACGTACAAAGGTCACGACGTAGACGGCTCTCCCCTCACCCTGTCCGGAAAAATAATCCTTCCCAAGACCGGTGAGATCAAGAATATGATCCTGGTGAGCCACTTCACCATCGGCTCCAATCCCGAGTGCCCGTCGGAAGCCTTCCCGCTTGAGGGAATCCTCGCCGCCAAGGGCTACGCCGTGGTCATTGCCGATTACATAGGCTTTGGCGTCACAAAGGACCGCATCCACCCCTATATGCACGTGGAGAGCACCGCAAGGGCCGTGGTGGATATGGGTCTTGCGGTGAAACCTTACCTTGAGCATATCGGCCGTAGACCCCTCAGCGACAAGGTAATCCTCTTTGGTTATTCCCAGGGAGGCTCAACCACAGTGGGCGTGATGAGGATGATCCAGGAGGAATGCTGGGACACACTTCCCATCAAGAAGACATATGCCGGAGCAGGCCCCTATGACCTTGCCGCCACCTACGACGTTTCCGTGGAAGAAGACCTTACGGGTATCCCCTGCGCCATCCCTATGATTGTCCAGGGCGTCAGTTATGGTGAAAACCTTGGCCTTGAGATGAAGGATTTCTTCAAGGAGCACCTCCTTGAGCACTACGAAGAGTGGATTAACTCCAAGGATTACACCGTAAAGCAGATAAACACCTTCATCGGCGCCAGGAGCCTCAGGGACATCATGACCGACGAAGGCCGTGACAAGAAGAATCCCAAGACAGCCAGGCTGTACAGGTCCCTGATGTTCAACTCCGTGCTGGACTTCACACCAAAGGCGCCTATGTTCATGTTCCACAGCCGTGAGGACAAAACCGTTCCTTTCATCAATTCTGTAAAGGCCGAGACCTATTTCAAGGGCCAGAACGTAACCTACGACTTCGGGAACTACGGCGCCCACGGCACCGGCTTCATCCGTTTCCTGTTCACCGTTAACAAAGAACTGTAATGAGATACTTTAATATTCTGATAATTGCCGCCGCAGGACTCGTCCTTACAGCCTGCCCCGCCAAACATATGCAACTCACCGGATTTGACATCCAGGTTTCCAATGTCCATTCCACCAAGGCCAAGGTGGTGATTGTGCCTTCCAATCCAAATGCGTATTACTGCTACGGCAAACTTGACAACGTGAATCTTACCGATTACTTCAATATGACCGACGAGGAGAACGCCGCGTTCCAGGTGGACTTCTGCAAGGAGCGCTGGGAACTCATCTGCGAAGAAGAAGGCTACGAGGTCCCCTTCGAGCAGATTTACTGCTACCAGGGCACCCAGGAGATTGATTACACGTATCTTATTCCGGACGCGGACCACAAGATTGTAGTGTTCCAGGTAGACCCCAAGGCTAAGCAGTTTATCGGAACCCCGGTCTCAAAGGTATTCCACACCAATCCCCTGGTGATGTCCGACTTAACCTTCAAGATCGGCCTTGAAAAGGATATGATTACCATCACCCCTTCAAGCCGAGACGGTTACTGCTTTGACTACAACCTTAAGGAAGACATACTTGAGGAATATGCCGGTACAGAGTACTACTTCCGTAACCTCGTTGATATGTGGGAAGATTTCGGGCTCATAGAGGGACGTAAGGTGAGAGGCCCCGCAATAATCGAGTTCTCATCCTCAGATCCCACCATCCAGGAGGGAGCAAGGTACTCATTTGCAATAAGCGGTTATGACGATTTTGAGATAAACACCGACATAACCACCTTTGACTTTATCTATCACAAGGATATCCCCTGTGAAATGGTGAAAGAAGAAGAGTGAGTTACTCTTCAGGAGCAAACATAGGATCCCAGGCCGGCAGAAGGACCGGTTTCTGAGCCATCATCGAGAGTACGTCCCCGGGGACGTACTTTTTTTCTACCACAAGCCGGAACATATAGTTGTCAAACCATTCATCCGTCATTATGATATTGCCCTTGTAGCCGCTGGTTTCTCCCCAGCTGTTTTCAACCATCCATTTCACGGGCTTCCCGTCCTTGATGTCTACGGCAATAAGCGTCATTGCGTGTGTGGAGCCGCTGGCGTGGGTGAGGATACGGTCACGCTTGTCCATACCGTAATCCACACCAAGGAGGGACTGGTAGTCGAAGTTTTCAATATCGGCCACACCCTTCTTGCGGTCCAGGAATTTGCCTACGTCGCAGGAGAAGTATAGGGCTTTGTTGTCTTTGATTGAGGCTATTGCCATTTCCTTGATACGGTCCATGGGGAGGTTCACGTAAACCCAGTTCTGGCCGTCGTAGACGTGACGGTCATAGTCTATCTCGTACACCTTGCCATACTCCAGGGTGGGATTGTTCATCACCATCACGTAGTTGTTCTCAAGGTCTTCTCCAAGGTACTGCTTGTAGAAATCCTTAGGTGTGTAGGTTTTGCCGTCATGGCTCCAGGTGAATTCGGTGGGAGGAACGCCCAGGCAAAGTGCCAGCACGCGGTAGACGTCCTTGAGAATGCTGACCTTGAGGGCCTGGACATCCTTGTCCTTTGCGGCACGGAGCTTGAGGCCGCCTTCCCTGAGGATAAGACTAAGCTGGGACCTCATAGCCGATGTATTGTTGGCCGAATAAGTTTCCGGCATGGCCTCCGAGGGCACTACACCGTACTTCATGATGAGGTTGCTCACACCGGTGAACTGACCGCCGTCCCCTATGGGATTGGAGAAAAGCCAATCTACCTTGCGGTCTTCCATGGGAAGTTTCCGGGTATCAATGACACCCTGCAGGAAAAGATTGGATTTCTCCAACTGGTCATAGAAGAAGAGGTAATTCTGGGAGAAAGTGAACTCATCCAGGTTGTGACGGGCTATCATCTGGGCCCTGAGTACGTTGAGCCCGGTGAAGAGCCAGCACCTTCCTGAGGACTGCTGGTCTGTGCGGCCCTTTGTCTTTACCTCGTTGGAGAAATGAGTGTCCGGCATGGCCGATTTCTCCGCCGAAGCAGCCAGCACCGTCATGGGAGTGCTGTTGAGGGCGTTGCGTATGGCTTTGTCCTGGGCGCTGCCTTCATAGGAAGCGCTGAGGTCCCTAAGGATATCGGCCGAAATGCCTCCGGCCTTGTTTTGGGCTGCCGCTCCAAATGAAAGGAGCAGCAGCGCCATTGCAAAGGTCTTTTTCATTATTATATTACTCCAAGTTCTTTTCCAACTTTGATGAAGGCCGATATTGCCTTGTCAAGGTGGGCTTTCTGATGGGCGGCACTGAGCTGGACGCGGATACGGGCCTGGCCCTTGGGAACTACGGGATAGTAGAAGCCGGTTACAAAGATGCCTTCCTCAGCCATCTTGGCGGCAAACTTCTGTGACAGAGGGGCGTCGTAGAGCATTACGGCACAGATAGCGCTCTGGGTAGGTTTGATGTCAAAGCCGGCGGCAAGCATTTTCTCACGGAAGTATACTACGTTCTCCATGAGTTTGTCATGGAGGGCGCTACTTTCCTTGAGAATCTTGAAGGTCTCAATTCCTGCGCCTGCAATCATAGGCGGGATGGAATTGGAGAAAAGATACGGGCGGCTGCGCTGACGCAGCATATCTATGATTTCCTTACGGCCGGTTGTGAAGCCGCCTACGGCGCCGCCGAAGGCCTTTCCGAGGGTGCCGGTGAATATATCTATGCGGCCGTAGCAGTTAAACTGCTCTGCAACGCCGTGGCCGGTAGGGCCCACAACGCCCGCGCTGTGGCTCTCGTCCACCATCACAAGGGCATCGTATTTTTCTGCAAGGTCACAGATCTTGTCCATAGGGGCCACGTTGCCGTCCATTGAGAACACGCCGTCCGTGACTATTATCCTGTGGCGGCAGGCCTGAGCTTCCTGGAGTTTGGCTTCAAGGTCCTGCATATCGGCATTGGCATAGCGGAAACGCTGGGCCTTGCAAAGACGCACGCCGTCAATGATGGACGCGTGGTTGAGGGAGTCCGAGATGATTGCGTCCTCAGGGCCGAAAAGGGGCTCGAAGACGCCGCCGTTGGCGTCGAAGCAGGCTGCGTAGAGGATGGTGTCCTCTGTCCTGAAATACTCTGAAACGGCCTTTTCAAGTTCCTTGTGGATGTCCTGGGTTCCGCAGATAAAGCGCACGGAAGACATACCGTAACCGCGGCTTTCCATTGCCTTTTGGGCCGCCTGAGCCAGACGGGGGTTGTCGGCCAGGCCAAGATAGTTGTTGGCGCAGAAGTTGAGCGCCTTGCTGCCGTCCTGAAGAGTGATTTCCGCGCTCTGGGGGCTTGCTATATTCCTTTCATTCTTGTAAAGTCCTGCATCCTTGATGGCCTGAAGCTCATCCTGAAGGTATTTCTGAAATTTTCCGTACATAATTAAGTAGTGGTTTTATGCTTTCAAATTTAACTCTTTTATGTTGAAATTCCACCAAAATTGAATAAATTTGTACAATCTTTAAGCAGAATATGAAAAACGTACTTGTAATAGGCTCAACGGGCCAGATCGGCTCAGAGCTCACAATGAAGATCAGAAGGGAAATCCCCGGTTCAACGGTAGTGGCGGGCTATATCCCCGGCGCAGAGCCCAAGGGCGTGCTCCTTGAAAGCGGTCCCTCGGAGATTGCCGATGTCCGTGACGCAGCGGGCCTTGCCGCCATTGTGGACAAGTATCATATAGACACCATCTACAACCTTGCGGCGCTGCTTTCCGCCGTTGCAGAACGTAAGCCCCTCCTTGCCTGGGACATCCAGATGAACGGCCTTCTCAATATCCTTGAGATTGCCCGTGAGAAGGGCTGCGCGGTTTTCACGCCCTCTTCCATCGGCTCTTTCGGCCCTGAAACCCCTCACGTGGGTACTCCCCAGGACACCATCCAGCGCCCCCGCTCAATGTACGGCGTCACAAAGGTTGCCACTGAACTCCTCTCGGACTATTATTTCCATAAATACGGCGTAGACACCCGTTCCGTGCGTTTCCCGGGCCTTATTTCCTATACCACCCTTCCCGGCGGAGGCACCACTGACTATGCCGTGGAGGTGTATTACTCGGCCGTAAAGGGAGAGGAATTCGTCTGCCCCATCGCGCCCGGCACCTTTATGGATATGATGTATATGCCGGATGCCCTTCATGCCGCCATCCAACTTATGGAAGCGGATCCTTCACGCCTCAAACACCGCAATTCCTTCAACATTGCCTCTATGAGTTTTGAGCCGGAGCAGCTTTTTGCAAAGATCCGTGAGTACATCCCCGGCCTCAAGGTGCGCTATGAGGTAGACCCCGTGCGCCAGGCTATCGCAACGTCCTGGCCGGATTCCATGGACGATTCCTGCGCCCGTGAGGAATGGGACTGGAAACCCACCTTCACCCTTGATCAGATGACGGTGGATATGATTGAGAATCTGCGCAAGCGGCTTTTATAGTCTCATTATCAGATATTTTGCTTATCTTTGTGGCTATGAAAAAGATGAATATCCCCCTCATTGCCACATTGCTTGGCCTGTCACTGATTGTGTGCCCCCTCCTTTATATATATGTAGGGCCCGCTCTGGACGATCTCCAACTATCCACCTTCAAGACCCTTGGCATCATTGCCGGATGCAGCGCGCTGTACTGCTTCATTGTTGGTGAACTCACCGGAAACAATTCCCAGATGGACAAGATCTGGAGTATCCTTCCTGCAGTCTATGCCTGGGTCATAGCCGCAAACGGCGGTTTCAGCGCCCGTCTTATAGTTATGGCAGTCCTTGCCACCCTCTGGGGAGCCCGCCTCACCTTCAACTTCGCGCGTAAAGGCGCATACAGATGGAAATTCTGGGAAGGAGAAGAGGATTACCGCTGGGGTGTTCTCCGTGAGGGGCCGTTCTTCAACGGCAATCGCTGGGGCTGGATGCTCTTTGACCTCTTCTTCATCTCCGTATACCAGAACGCCCTGGTGCTTATGACCACCTTCCCCGCCCTGGTAAGCATGAACTCCACCGTCCCCTTCGGCGTTGTGGATATAATCGCGGCAGTTCTTATGCTTGGATTCATAGCCTGGGAGACCGTGGCCGATGAACAGCAGTGGGCTTTCCAAAGCAAGAAGTGGTCCATGATCAAAGCCGGTCAAAAACTTGAGGACCTTCCGGAGCCCTACAACCTCGGTTTCAACACCCAGGGTCTTTGGGGTGTAAGCCGTCATCCCAACTACCTTGGGGAACAGGCCATCTGGATCTGCTTCTACGTGTTCTCCATTGGCGCCGGGATCGGCATTTTCAACTGGAGCATCATAGGCTGCCTGCTTCTTGTAGTGATGTTCATTGGCAGTTCTTCACTCGCAGAAGAGATAAGCGGCGGAAAGTATCCTCAGTACGAAGCATACTGCGCCCAGGTGTCCAGATTCATTCCTGGCAAACGTTTTCACAAGTAATATTTCTGATTGAAATTTACAAAATACTTAAAAGTTACGGATTGTAAGCATTTGCCTACAATCCGCTTTCAATTAAAACAAGCCCTTTATTTCGCGCTGTTTCGTTATTTCGTAACTTGCTGATTATCAATAATAAAAACCCCATAACGATTTAGCGTATTTCGGAGTGTTTCGGAAGTTCGCAAAATTTTTTCTCTTTGATTATCAATGCTTTACGCATATTTTAAAAAAATTTTGTAAAAAATCTTTTGAAAAAATTTGCAAATCAAAAAATTTGCAGTACCTTTGTATCCGGATTGAGGAAGCGAGGTTCTCTCAGTGGAATCAATCTATTGGTTATTAGTTTTAGTGTTATTAATTATGTGGTTAGTAGAGCGTCCGCCTGTGAAGGCCGACGTTTCTTTTTTTATTACCCCTTAGTTCTCACAGTAATGTGAAAGCAGTTCTGCTTGCGTTCGTACTTGACGTAGCAGAGGCCATTGTTGTGGATATCGCGGAGAACCTGGCCCAGGACGGCGCGTAGATACTCCGGAGGGACGTCCTCATAAGGACGGCCGCGGAGGTCCTCAACCTTCACATAACGCCAGTATGAGAGATCGAAGGTGGTGCCGTAGCGGTGCGTGGAGTTCTCTGATGCGTTTGTATTGCGCTTTCTGAGGGCCGCAACATCGGCCTCAGTACGTAAAACGGAAGTTATCACCAGTTTGTTGGGATTGAGCCCGTGGGACGAGAGGGAATCCTGGAAATTCCTGCCGATAAGGTCCAGCAGATCCTTGGCCGATGGCACAAGATACGGAATAGAGTGGGTCAGTTCCCGGATCTCATATAGGTCACAGTCCTCCAGAAGAACCAGTTTATCCTTCATCTTTTCCGCCTCTTCCCTGTCCTTCACCGGAGGCACGCCGATTGCCTGCGCCACGTTTAACTGGACATCGTTCATGTCGTTGAACTCTCGGGCGTACTTCACGTCATAGATGCGCACGGGGTGATTCTCAATGGGCCCGAGGGCAAGCCAGCGCTTTTCACGGACGCAGCTTCTGACATTGAAAAATGCATATAGGACAAGGCCGGAAAGTACCACCGAACCTATTAGGAGAACTACTGACTTAGGTTTCATAGCACAAAGTTAGCGTTTTCTGCGGAAATTTTTTATCTTTGTAAGTTAATATATAACTTAAACCTATGTCCGAAGACAAAAAACAGGCGGCAAGAATACAAACTTCAATTCTTAACCCGCTGGAGAAGAAAGTACTGGTGTGGCTGGCACAGCGTATGCCCTCTTGGGTTACTTCAGACATGCTCACCTTCGTGGGCTTTCTGGGCGCCATCGTTATGGCCACGGGTTACGCACTTGCAAACCTTAACTTGAACTGGCTGTGGCTTTCCTGCCTGGGCCTTGTGATCAACTGGTTCGGAGACTCCCTGGACGGTTCCCTTGCACGCGTAAGGAACACCCAGCGCAAAACCTATGGCTTCTACATTGACCACAACGTAGATGTAATCAATGAAACCATCATGTTTGTGGGTGTGGGCCTCAGCCCCCTTGTGAACATGAGCTTTGCAATGTTTGCCCTGGTGGCTTATTTCATGCTCAGCATCTACGTTTACATTGACTGCCACCTTAAGGGTGAAATGCGTCTCACCTATGCAGGAATGGGTCCCACGGAGTTCCGCCTCATCCTTATCATCGTAAACATCTGCTTCATCTACATCCCCTGGCTCTCACAGTGGAAAAAGCCCATCACCATCTTCCACAACGACTTCCAGGTGGGTCTGTTCGATTACATAGCCGTAGCCGCGGCACTTGCAATCTTTGCGGCTTATATTGTAAGTTTCTTCAAGGACCTCAAGTATTTCAACGAGAAGGATCCAATTAAGAAGGACTAGAGCAAGATGCAGGTCATAACCCCGGAAGATGCAGTGAAACTCTCCCCCGTTTTCAAAGGAAAAGCGGGGAAGATTCTTTTCAAGTTGGCCCTCAAATTCACGGGCATTGACCACGTGAATGAGCTCCACGATTACGTGTGGAAGCAAGGGACCAAACCGGGGCCGGACTTTGCAAAAGGCATACTTGATTATGCCCAGGTAGATTTTGCCGTCGGCAATCCAGAACGCCTGGAGAGTCTCCCTGAAGGCGCCTTCATAGTGATTGCAAACCACGTCTACGGCCATCTTGACGGGATATGCCTTGTAGACCTCATTGGCCACAAACGCCCCGGGGCCAAGGCAATGGTGAATGAGTTCCTCAGTTGGATCAAGGGCCTGGAGCCCAATTTCATCTCAGTGAATCCCACCACCACAAAAAGGGAAACCACCTCAACCAGCATCGCAGGCGTCAAAAGCGCCCTCCTACAGATAAAAAGCGGAGAGCCACTCATCCTTTTCCCTTCCGGTGCCGTTGCCGATCTAAAACCCCGCGAAGGCTGGACAATCAGTGAAAGGGAGTGGCAGGACGCCGCCATAAGACTCATCAGAAAGGCCGGCGTCCCCATTGTGCCCATAAGGTTTGCCGATAGGAATTCGATGTTCTACTACCTCCTTGGCCTCATCCACTACAAACTGCGTTTCACCCGCCTCTTCCATGAGGTATTCAACAAGAAAGGCAGCCACCCCCGCGTGATAATCGGCCCCACAATAAGCGTGGATGCCCAGAAAGCCATCCCGGAGGATCAGTTCAAGCAGTTCCTCCGTGACAGCGTATACTCAATCCCCGTCCCCCATAACTTCATAAACAGAAGCGAATTATGGAAATAGTACTCATCACCGGCGGCAGCAGCGGAATAGGCGCGGCAACGGCAAAGGTTCTGGCCCGTGCCGGAATGAAAGTTTATGCCGGCTCAAGGCGCGGAACGGCCACTGAGGCCCATCCGGGCATAATTCCCATAAAACTGGACGTCAATGACGCCGCCACGCTGAAGGATGCGGTAGACCGTATAATTGAGGCCGATGGCCGGCTTGACGCCGTCATCTGCAACGCGGGAAACGGAATCTACGGCCCGGTGGAGTACACCACGGAGGAAGATGCCAGGGCCCAGTTCGAGACCTGCTACTTTGGAGCCCTCAAGACCATCCAGGCCTGCCTCCCCGTCTTCCGTAAACAGGGCCACGGCCGCATCATCACTGTAACGTCCGTGATGGCGGTGCTCCAACTCCCCTTCCAGGTGTTCTATTCATCGGCCAAAGCAGCAATGCTTTCCCTCACGGAAGGCCTCAGGATGGAACTTAAGGGCACCGGAATCCAGTGCTGCAGCATTCTCCCCGGCGACGTTGCCACAGGGTTTACATCGGCCCGTAAAGTCAACTCCGCCGAAGGCTCCCCTTATGACGCCCGCATAAAGAAGAATCTCCGTAAGATTGAAAAGGACGAACTTGGCGGAATGAAGCCTGAAGTCATCGGAAAGGCAATCCTCAGGCAGTTACGCAAAAAGCGTATGTCCGTAAGGGTGATTCCCCGCATTGATTACAAGGCAGTTGGCCTTCTTGCACGGATTCTGCCCGAATCCCTGAAACTCTCTCTCATAAACGCCCTGTATTCTTGATAAAGAGGCTTCTGATATCACTCATAGTGCTTCTGGCTGCATTTAACGCAGCCGGACAGTCTACGCGTGTAAGGGGCGGAGTTTATGATGCAGAAACAGGAGAGCCACTCCCATTTGTGGGAATCTACTTTGACGGCACCACAATCGGCATCACCTCAGACCTTGACGGGCGGTTCAGCATTGAGACCCGCTCCCCAGACGCCAAGGTCCTTACGGCGCAGCTTCTTGGATATGAGCCGCTTTCAATAGAGGTAACAAAAGGCGCCTTCTCTGAGATAAACTTCCATCTTCTCCCGGACAAACGCCAGTTGGACGCCGCAATAGTGAAGCCCGACGACCGCTACATCAAATCCGTCCTCAGGAAGTTGGACCAGTCCCTCTCGAAGAATGACCCCGACGCCGGCCCCGACTGGAGTTCCCACCTCTACTCCAAGATAGAGTTCGACGTGACCAATATGGAGGATTTCCTGAAACTCAAGGTCCTGGACAAGAACGTGGGCTTCATAAGGGAATATGCCGATACATCGGCCATCACTGGAAAGCCGTTCATCCCCGTGATGATATCGGAAAACGTCTCCGACGTATACCATTCCAAGAATCCTTCCTGGATAAGGGAGGTTATGCGCGCCAGCCGCATCTCCGGCCTGGAAGAGGACAACGTAGTGCGCCAGTTCACGGGCTCCTACCTTCTCAAAACCAATTTCTACAAGCCTTCCATAGGCGTTTTCAACCTGGAAATCCCCAACCCTGCGGCAGCGTCGTCACACATATTCTACAACTATTTCCTGGTGGACAGTCTGCAGGTTGAGGGCCGAAAGACCTACGTTCTGCGTTTCCATCCAAAGAGCCTTGTCACATCTCCCACCCTTGACGGAGAGATGCAGTTTGACGCGGAAGATTTTGGTATAAGGAGCGTCCACGCCCAGCTCTCCCCTTCCTCCAACGTAAACTGGATCCGGCACATCAACTTTGAGATAGTGAACCGCCGTCTGCCCGGCGGCCAGTGGTTCTATGACGAAGAGCACCTGTTCATAGACTTCTCCATCAGCGTCAGCGATAAATCCAAACTCATCTCATTCCTTGCCAACCGCAACATGAAGTATGAGACGCCTGTAATCGGCCCCGTAACGGACCGGGACGCCCTCACATCCACGGAAGCGGTGGTGATGAGGGACGTTACCGGCGGGGATGAGAAGTATTGGGCCGATGCCCGTCCGTACGAACTTACGGAAAGGGAGCAGGGCATCTATGAGATGGTGGAAATATTCCAGGGAACAGACCTTTACAAGGGCACGTACGGGGTTGCCAGAACCCTTGTGAACAATTACGTGGAAGTCAAGCCCTGGAAATTTGAATTTGGCCGATGGGCCCGTACCGTTGCCTACACCGGCCAGGAAGGATTCCGTCTCCAACTCGGCGGCCGGACGCTCAAGGAGTGGAATGAGAAACTCCGCCTTGGAGGATACGTGGCATACGGATTCAAAGACAAGGGCGTGAAGGGCGAAGCCACCCTTGAATGGATGCTCGGAAGGGAAAAGACCCGGAAACTCTTTGTCACCGCCTCCTATGACTACAAGCAGTTCGGAAGCGGTTCCGGAGTGTTTTCAGTCCCCAACGTATTCTCCTCAATCCTCGCCAGGGACATCGGCAGCAAGCGCAATATGGTCCGGACCATTGACATCCATTACGACCACGAATTCTGCCGGGAGATAAACTCCGTCCTCCAACTCACCCAGTCACGCATATGGGGCAACGACATAGTGAAATACATAAGGAGGGAGGACGGCCAGGTCCAGGACAGTTACTCCACCAACGAAGTCCACGGGCAACTCCGCTTCTCTTTTGACGAGAGAGTGAGCCGCGGCTATTTCCTCAAGCACTACCTCTTCACCAAATACCCCGTAATTACACTTGATGTCTACGGCGGCATTCCCGGTATCACTGAAGGAGACATCGGATACCTCAAGACGGAGGCCCAGATAACCTGGAAAGTGCCTTCCACGGCCGTGGGATTCGGGAAATTCATGCTCCAGGGCGGAGCCATCTGGGGGTCGGTTCCCTACACCCTCCTCAAACTCCACGAGGGCAACCAGACGTATTTCCTGGATAAATCGGCCTTCTCCTGTATGGACTACTTCGAGTTTGCGTCGGACCGCTGGCTCACCGGTTATTACGTGCACAATTTCAACGGATTCTTCCTTGGAAAGATTCCCCTCCTCAAAAAACTTGACCTGAGGGAAGTGGTGACGGCCCGTTTTGCCTGGGGAACGCTCTCGGAAGCCAATGACCGCAACCACGGACTCTTCATAGTTCCGGACAATATGAAACTCCAGACTCTGGAAATCCCGTACGTGGAACTTGGAGTGGGCATCTCCAACATCTTCCGCATACTGCGCGTAGACGCTTACTGGAGGGTGACTCACCCCCGCGAGGACGGAAAGAACTTTATAGTAAACATAGGACTGGACGTAGAATTCTAGTATGAAATCAGGCATTACAATTCACGAACTCAAGATTGAGGGCTACACTGAGCCTGTGGACATCAGCGGATACATCCTGGACCGCTACGTATATGCCTTCCTGTCGGAGGGAGAGGCCCTGGCCGATATTGACGGAATGAACTACCTGATAGGACCGGGCCAACTTATCATAGTCCCAGAAAGCAAGAGAATCGTGCTCAAGCACTACAACTGCTGCCGCGGCTATATGGGCTCATTCGCAATCAGTTTCCTCAAGGACGCTTCATATCCGGTTCTCCGCACTTCCAAACCCCATCTTCAAAGTTTCTGGTTTGACGATGCTGTGTTTATGGCAAACCTTTTCAAGCGTATGCTCACGGCTATGGAAGACAAGGATTACGCATTTCTGCAAAGCGCCATGGACATGATCCTGTGCCAGGTAAGGCCAAGCGGTAAAGTTGCAGCCATACCCGAGAAGTTCCTCCAGATGGTCTTTGAAGGCAGGAACGCCCAGTTCTCCGTGAGTGAATACGCCGCGCAGCTGAACGTTACGCCCAACTACCTCAACAAGACCGTCAAGCAGCACACTCACCGTACGGCAATTGACTGGATAGAGATTGCGCGCATCAATATGGCCAAGATGCTCCTGAAAGACCCTTCAGTGCCCGTTGGCGACATAGCCGGACGCGTGGGAGTGCCGGATCAGTCATACTTTGCCAGATTCTTCAAGAAAAAGACGGGGTTCACCCCTTCGGAGTTCCGTAACCAGTAACGGTAAGGACTTTCCCAACTACTTTGAAACGGACATCCTTCCCTTCAAACGGGAAGGCGTATTCCCTGTCGGGGCTGTCCTGATAGGCGGGGCGGGGATCCAGTGAGAGGACTTCCTCCAGAGCTTTCCTCTGCTCGGGATCAAGTGGCAGATCCTCCGGAATAACAACATCCAGGGCAGTCTCCGGGGCATCGGAGGCAAAACCCGACACTGCATCGGGGCGGGAATCGGCATACCTTATATAGGGCTTGATATCATAGATGGGCGTGCCGTCCATAAGGTCGGCGCCCCTTACCAGGATTTCACACCCGGAGATTTCTTCAATCTCCACACAGGAAAGGCCGATGGGATTTGGCCTGTACGGGGACCTTGTGGCCCAGACACCCACTGCGGTGTTGCCGCCAAGACGTGGCGGACGGACTGTTGGCTGCCACTCCCCCTTTGCCTCCTTGTTGGCGGAGAAGCCCCAGATGAGCCATATGTGGCTGAAGCCTTCAAGGCCACGGAGAGCCTCCCTCACCTTATATTTATCCGTGAATACAATCCTTCCGCGGAGGCTCCCGGCAAGGGAACTCTGGCGTGGAATGCCGAACTTGGAACCAAGGGAGCCCCTGTAGAAGGCAACCGGCTCAATTGTGATCATTCCGTCCCCCATAGCGGCTAGTTCATATACCTTCCGTGACAACGGCAGTAGCGGAGACCGCTGCCGCAGGGACAGGGGTCGTTGGGCGCTACGTGAGGGATGGCGAGCCCAAGAGGATAGCCGTCGGAGGACATCTCCCCGGCATAGCCGTCCGTTATTGTGGGTTCCGGCATATTCCAGCGGGGGTACTCAGGTTCTTCGGGCTCCGGCAGCCTGTCCTCGTTATCCTTCCAGGCATTTCTGTCGGCAAGGCACTCCCCCGTTTCTTTTGCGCTATGGCCTGCAAGACACCACTTGGGAAGGGAATCGGCGTAATCGGCCACGATATTGCAGAACGACTCCAGGGCACCGCGGTCAAGTGTGCCGAACAGAGGACTGTCAAATACAGGGTCGAATATTTCCGGACGCGGACCGGAGGTGAACTGGGACTCCATCCAGGTGTCGTGCACCGCCTTCACAAGGTCAAAGCCCTCGTAGCCGATACGCTTATACATCTGCTCCAGGCGCATGCCCTCAATGGTTTGAAGGCCGATATTGAAGTATGGAGCCCCGGAACCGGCCTTGTAGGCATCCCAGCCGGTAAGACGCGCGAAGTCTCCCTTGAAGGAATCCAGGCGGGTCATCAGTTCCTCAATATCGGGGACGCAAGGACTGCACACGTAGTCTCCCCACTTATCCGTATAACGGTACATCTTTATAATGGGGGTAGTACTCAGAATCCTGGACAGACGCTTTGTACTGCCCCCAATGTGAAAGTTATACCATTCCATAAGATTGTCCACGAACAGTTCTGTGGGAAGGACACCGTAAAGGTTAAGGTAGCCAAGGGCCGCCCTTTCCAGTTTGAACTGGCCGTTGCGCTCAAGGGTGTGGATTACCTTCTCCACCTCCGGAGCCACAATGTCATACATCTCACGGCTGAGCCAGACCTTATGGAAATGTTCGTCGGAGTCGTCAAACTGAACCAGCCCCGTTACCTCAAGGAGAGATGGGTAGTCGGCAAAATCCTGATACTGAATCTTTTCAGGGCCCTGCCGGACAAGGTCCCTGAGAAGCCTCACGTCCCTTTCCATAAGATGGGACATCCATTCCCGCGGTTCCCGGGTGATGTAGCCGTGAAGCAACTCCACCAACTGGGATTTACGGAAACGGGCGCTGAGTTCCTTCCCCAGGATGTTTCCAAGATCCTGGAGTTCGGGCTTCCCAAAGCCGCTCAGGATTGTATGAAGACTACGCTCCTCCACCTTACTCTATGCGTCCTGATACTTCAGGATGGGGTTACGTGCGGCCGCAGTTTCATCCGGGCGTGAGATGGGTGTGCAGTGAGGGGCGCCGTGAAGGATCTCGGGATCCACCGCGGCCTCTGCGGCAATCTTTCTCATCACCTCGATGAAAGCGTCAATGGTTTCCTTGCTCTCCGTTTCCGTTGGCTCTATCATAAGGGCCTGGTGGAAAAGCAGGGGGAAATAGATTGTGGGAGCGTGGAAGCCGTAGTCCAGAAGGCGTTTTGCAACGTCCAGGGTGGTGGCTCCGGGAACTCCCTCACGGGCACCGTCGTTCACAAGGCCGTCAAACACGAATTCGTGCTTACAGACGCCCTCGATGGGTAGTTTGTAAACGTCCTTGAGACTTTCCTTGATGTAGTTGGCGCTAAGGACAGCGTACTGTCCCACCTTCCTGATATGGTCCCGGCCAAGGGCAAGGATGTATGCGTATGCGCGGAGGATAACGCCGAAGTTTCCGTGGAATCCGGAAACACGGATGTCCGGGATGCAGTCTTCCAGATGCTTTGCAACGCCAACGGGGCCGCTGCCGGGGCCGCCGCCGCCGTGAGGCGTGGAGAAAGTCTTGTGAAGATTGAGGTGCATGATGTCAAAGCCCATATCTCCGGGACGCGCAACGCCCATCAGGGGGTTCATATTGGCGCCGTCGTAGTACAGGAGGCCACCGCAGCCGTGCACAAGGGATGCAATCTCCTCGATCTGGGTTTCAAACAGGCCCAGGGTATTGGGATTTGTCATCATAATGCCGGCTATGTCCGGGCCAAGAAGGGGCTTCAGGGCCTCAACGTCAATGCGTCCGTTCTCAAGGGACTTCACCTCAACCACCTCCAGGCCGCACACCGCGGCCGATGCAGGGTTGGTGCCGTGGGCGCTGTCGGGGACAATTACCTTGGTGCGGCCAAGGTCTCCCCTCATCATATGGTACTGGCGCATTATCATAAGGCCGGTGAGTTCACCATGTGCTCCGGCGCAGGGGTCGAAGGTGAAGGTGTACATACCGGTTATGGCGGCAAGGGCCTTGTTCATCTCCTGGTACACCCTGAGGGCGCCCTTGGTAAGGCCCGCGTGCATAAGGGGATGAAGCCCCGCAAAGCCCTGAAGGGCAGCGACTTCCTCGTTGATCTTGGGGTTATACTTCATGGTACAGGAGCCAAGCGGATAGAAGCCGGTGTCCACGCCGAAGTTCATCTGGGAGAGGTTGGTGTAGTGACGGACTACGTCCGGTTCACTCACCTCAGGCAGTTCCAGGGCCGATTCACGCCTGAGGGCGGCGGGAAGTTCCGCGCCCGAAGGGAAGGAATTCAGCGGGAGGGAAAAGCCGCATCGACCTTCCTTTGAAAGTTCAAAAACAAGTTTGTCGTAGTACTTCATAGCCTAGCCCTCCTTTATTACGCTTACAAGGCGGTCGATTTCCGCTTTGCCGTGTTTTTCGGTCACACAGAAAGTCACATACCCCTCTTCCGTGTCAAGGGCGGCAAAGAAGCCCGCTTCCTCCAGCCTCTTCTGCATAAGGCCGGGGAACTCCTTTGGCTTAAGGACAAACTCCTTTAGGAAAGGTTTTGAGGGGAATACCTCGTCAAACTTACCGGTTTTGAGGAGTTCGCAGTACAGGTAATGGGCTCCGTCACTGGAGAGCCTGTTCACCTCACGGAGGCCTTCAGGGCCCATCAGGGACAGGTAAATTGTTACCCACAGGGCCATCAGGGACTCGTTGGAGCAGATGTTGGAAGTTGCCTTCTCACGCTTTATGTGCTGCTCACGGGCCTGGAGGGTAAGGACAAAGACACGCCTGCCTTCCTTGTCCGTGGTCTGACCCACAATGCGGCCGGGCATCTTACGCATGTAGTCCTTCTTCACGGCCATAAAGCCAACGTAAGGGCCGCCGTAGCAGAGCGGCAGGCCAAGGGACTGGCCGTCGCCTACGGCAATATCAGCCCCCCATTCTCCGGGAGTCTTCACTACGGCAAGGGCCGATGGATCGCAGTACTCAACCATAAGGGCCTTTGCGGCGTGGACTGCATCGGCAAATCCGGTATGGTCCTCAACAATGCCGTAACGGTTCACTGAGGGCAGGATTACACCCGCCACATCCTCCGTAAGGGCCTCCTGAAGCGCTTTCAGGGACGTTTCTCCTTCCGGAGCGTCAATGAGGCCGATGGTGACGCCGTGGAATTTGGCGTATGTCTCAACCACCTTTATGACGTGGGGAAGAAGGGCCCTGGAAAGGAGGACGGTGTTTTTCTTGCGGGTGCAGGAAACGCACATCTTCATAGCCTCGGCGGCGGCGGTGGGGCCGTCGTACATGGAGGCGTTGGAGACGTCCATTCCTGTGAGGGCGCACATCATGCTCTGGTACTCGAAGATGTAGCGGAGCGTGCCCTGGGAAATCTCACACTGGTAAGGGGTATATGCCGTAAGGAACTCGCTTCTCTGGGTGAGATACGGTATTACGGATGGGGTGTAATGGTCATAGGCGCCCTGGCCCACAAACACCTTCAGGCGTGCGTTCTGGGCTTCAAGGGAGGAGAACCATTCCCTTATTTCCTGCTCGCTCATTGCCGGCGGCAGGGCATAAGGGCCTTTTTTCAGGAATTTCGCGGGGACATCGGCATAGAGGTCTTCCAGAGTCTTCACCCCGGCCTTCTCCAGCATTGCCCTCACGTCCGCGTCTGTATGCGGAAGGTAAGGAAGTGATGCCATATTATTCTCCTATGAGGGCCTTGTATCCTGCAGCGTCAAGAAGCGAGTCAAGCTCTGAGGGGTCACTCATCTCAACCTTTATGATCCAACTGCCGTAGGCGTCCTCGTTCACTTTCTCCGGGGCGTCTTCCAGTTCCTCGTTCACCTCTACCACAACGCCGGAAACGGGGCTGATAAGGTCTGAGGAGGCCTTTACGCTCTCAAGGGCGCCGAATTCCTCACCCTGTGAAACTTCGTCGTCCACTGCAGGCATATCAACGTAAGTGATATCACCCATTTCCTTCTGGGCGAAATCTGATACGCCCACGACGGCAACGTTGCCTTCTACCTTTACCCATTCGTGTGACTCTGAATAGCAGAGTCCTTCAAGAATCTTTGACATAGTTTGTATTACTTTTTATAATTTGTCTGATAAAAACGTTTCTTAATTACCTTTCCGGGGAAAACTTTCTTGCGGATACGCACGGAAAGAGGCGTATCCAGGGCCGATACTTCCTTATCCACAAGGGCAAAGCAAATGCTCTTGTCAAGGGAAATTGAGTGGTAGCCGGTGGTGACAACGCCAACCTCCGTTCCGTCCTCCAGTTCTACGGGATAACCGGCACGGGGAATGGCCTTGTCAAATATCTCAATACCTACAAGTTTCTTCTCAAGGTTTCCGGCTTTCTGGTCCAGGAGGGCTTCCTTGCCTATGAAGTCCTTCTCATACTTGCAGAACATCCCGAGGCCCGCCATGACGGGGCTGATTTCCGGTGATAGTTCGTCTCCGTAAAGCGGAAGACCCGCCTCAAAACGGAGGGTGTCACGGCAGCCGAGGCCGCAGGGCTGGACGCCGGCCTTGAGTAGCCTGTCCCAGATTTCAACGGTGTTTTCTATGGTGGTATAGAGTTCAAAGCCGTCTTCTCCGGTATAGCCTGTGCGGCTCAGGATAAGGCGCTTTCCTTTATATTCCACGTCGCAGAAGGTGTAGAATCCAAGATCGGCGGCTTCCTTATAGCCAAGGACATCGATGACGGTTTTCTCCGCTTCAGGGCCCTGGACGGCAATCTGGCCCCAGACCGGGGACTCATTGCGAACAGTGCAATTGAAGCCTTTCACCTGCTCCTTGATCCAGGCAAAGTCCTTGTCGATGTTGGCTGCGTTCACAACAAGGAGGAAGTGGTCCTTCTCAAATTCACGGTACACAAGTAGGTCGTCCACGGTGCCGCCGTTTTCATAGCACATCATACCGTAGAGGACTTTTCCTGGCTCAAAACCGCGGATTTCGTTGGTGAAGATGTGATTCACGAAGGCCTCTGCGTCCGGGCCTTCCACAAAGATCTCCCCCATATGGGAGACATCGAACATACCCACGTGCTGCCTTACGGCAAGGTGCTCCTGCACAATACCGGCATACTGGATGGGCATAATGAAGCCTGCAAAGGGACTCATCTTGGCCCCAAGGGCCACGTGAGAATCGTACAGGCAGGTTTTTAGTTCTGACATATCAGGTTATAAAGTTTAGTGTTGGTTTCAAAATT
>JAFSPR010000118.1 GCA_017451395.1 Bacteroidales bacterium | reverse complement strand
GCCAACAAAGCCTTTGCACACTTCCGTTTCTAAGCAATAATGCTGCATGGCAAAGAGAGATCTTAAATACACCCGCAACATCGGCATCATGGCTCACATCGATGCCGGTAAGACCACCACGTCGGAGCGCATCCTCTACTACACCGGAAAAACCCATAAGATTGGAGAGGTTCACGAGGGAGCAGCCACCATGGACTGGATGGTTCAGGAGCAGGAGCGTGGTATCACCATCACTTCTGCCGCTACCACAGCCTTCTGGCACTACAACGGTGACACCTATCAGATCAACCTTATCGACACTCCCGGTCACGTGGACTTCACCGTAGAGGTGGAGCGCAGCCTCCGTGTCCTGGATGGTACAGTTGCCACATTCTGCGCCGTGGGCCGCGTACAGCCTCAGAGTGAGACCGTATGGCGCCAGGCCGATAAATACGGTGTACCTAAGATTGCCTATGTGAACAAGATGGACCGCGTCGGGGCCGATTTCCTCGCCTGTGTTGAGGAAATCAAGAACAAACTCGGCGCAACCGCAGTTCCCATCTGTCTCCCCATAGGTGCCGAAGATAAATTCGAAGGCATCGTGGACCTCATCGATATGAAGGCCATCTTCTACGATGGCAATTCAGAGGAACTTGTCAACTACAAGGAAGGCGAGATCCCTGCAGAACTCAAGGGCGAGGCCGCCCGCTGGAGGGATATCCTCCTGGAGGCCGCCGCAGAGTGCGATGAGACCCTGATGGAGAAGTACTTCGAGGATCCCGATTCCCTTACCAAGGAGGAAATAATCGCCGCAATCCGCAAGGGCTGCATCTCAATGCAGATAGTCCCTGCCTGCTGCGGTTCTTCCTTCAAGAACAAGGGCGTACAGTTCCTCCTGGATGCCGTAATGAGGTATCTGCCTTCTCCTCTTGACAAGGGAGCCGTTAAGGGAACCAACCCCCGTACCGGTGATGAGATCACCCGTAAACCTTCCGCCGACGAGCCCTTCTGCGCTCTGGTGTTCAAGATCGCCACGGATCCGTTCGTCGGCCGTCTTGCATTCCTCCGCGCATACAGCGGCCGTCTGGATGCAGGCTCTTACGTGTACAACACCCGCACCGGAAAGAAAGAGAGGGTTGCCCGCCTGTACCAGATGCACTCCAACCACCAGAACCCCATAGAGTTCGTGGAGGCAGGTGACATCTGCGCTGCAGTGGGATTCAAGGACCTCCGCACCGGAGACACCGTGTGCCTGGAGGAAAAGCCCATCACCCTGGAAACTATGGAATTCCCGGATCCGGTTATCGGCATTGCAGTCGAGCCCAAGACCCAGAAGGATCTTGACAAACTTGGCATTGCCCTCAGCAAACTGGCCGAGGAAGATCCCACCTTCACCGTGAAATCAGATCCGGAGACCGGCCAGACCGTTATCAGCGGTATGGGTGAACTCCATCTGGATATCATCGTGGACCGTCTCCGCCGTGAATTCGGCGTGGACATCAACCAGGGCGCGCCCCAGGTCAACTACAAGGAGTCCATCACCGGAAGCCATCAGCTCCGTGAGGTCTTCAAGAAGCAGACCGGCGGCCGCGGTAAGTTCGCAGACATCATCGTTAACATCTCTCCTGCCGATGAAGGCGTTCAGGGTCTTCAGTTCATCAATTCGGTCAAAGGCGGCAATATTCCCAAGGAATTCATCCCGTCAATCGAAAAGGGTTTCCAGAGCGCTATGCTCAACGGTGTCCTTGCCGGTTACGAGGTTCCTTCACTTAAGGTAGAGGTCATAGACGGCAGTTACCACCCCGTGGATTCAGACCAGCTCTCATTCGAGCTGGCGGCCAGGATGGCATTCCGTCACGCTTGCCCCAAGTGTCACCCGGTACTCCTCGAGCCCATTATGAGCCTTGAGGTTGTAACTCCGGAAGACTATATGGGAGACATCGTGGGAGACCTCAACCGCCGCCGCGGCCAGATTGTGGCTATGGACTCCACCGCCAACGGAGCACGTATCGTCAAGGCATATGTACCGCTCTCGGAGCAGTTTGGTTACGTCACGGTGCTGCGCACCCTGTCATCGGGCCGCGCAACCAGCACAATGACCTTCGACCACTACGCAGAAGTCCCTGCAAACCTTGCAAAGGACATCATCGAGAAGAGCGGTTACCGTGTGTCATCTGACGATGAGTAAACCCAAGCAAAAAGTTAAAAAGTAATTGATATGAGCCAGAAAATCAGAATCAAGCTGAAATCTTTCGATCATATGCTGGTAGACAAGTCTGCAGCCAAGATCGTTGATACAGTGAAGGCAACGGGTGCAAAGGTAGTAGGTCCCATTCCTCTTCCCACCAACAAGAAGATCTTCACTGTGAACCGCTCAACCTTCGTCAACAAGAAGAGCCGCGAGCAGTTCGAACTGGACTCCTATGTACGTCTTATCGACATCGACGAGTCCAACGCCAAAACCGTAGACGCCCTTATGAAGCTCGAACTTCCTTCCGGCGTTGAGGTTGAGATCAAAGTGTGAGGCTAGTGTCTCACCTAAAGGCCCCTTAGCTCAGCGGTTAGAGCAGCGGACTCATAATCCGTTGGTCCTGGGTTCAAATCCCCGAGGGGCCACTTCCTAAAGGCTGCCAGACGGCAGCCTTTACTCGTGTCCCCTTCGGGGATTTGAACTGCTTCGCTTATTACTTTACCCCCTCCTAAATCCTCCCCTTTGGGAGGACTTGGTCCCCGAGGGGCTACCAAAAAGAGCAGCGATTTGCTGCTCTTTTTTGTGCAATATCGTTTCACTTTATTGAAGGGGCTCCGCCCCCTCAAACACCCCCCCTGTCGGCCTTCGGCCTCCGATATCTCAAGGGGGATTTGAACTGCTTCCGGTTGATGAAGCTTGTTGGGTCTCAGTTGCGGGTGGTGTGACTTTTTGGGGCACATCACCTGCAAAAAAGGGGTGTTTTTGCGGGTGATGAGACTTTTTTCGGCACATCACCCGCACTTTGCTGTTCCAGCTGCGCTGCTTTTTCGCTATATTTGTACTATGAAACCACAGGAGATAATTGCACTGATAAAGCAGGAGGTGAAACCTGCGCTGGGGTGTACTGAGCCTATTGCGGTGGCGCTGGCGGTGGCTAAGGCCGCGGAAATAATCAGCGAAAACTGCCCGTGCTGCACGGACTGGCGCCTGAAGGCCGATTTCAGGCTGGATGTAGCCGTCAGCGGCAACATCCTTAAGAACGGTATGGGTGTCGGAATTCCCGGAACGGGAATGGTGGGGCTTCCCGTTGCTGCGGCTTTAGGAGCCGTTTGCGGGGATTCTTCCCTTGGACTGGAGGTTCTGAGTGGCCTCACGCCTGAAGCCGTTGAAAGGGCCAAGGATCTGGTCTCAAAGGGCTGTGTGCATATCTCCGTGGCCGATACAGAGCATCTCCTCTATGTGAAGGCCACCGTGTCCGTTGAGGGCGGCCTTGAGGCCAGCGCCGAGGTGGACCCTCACGCCTATGCAGTCATCGAGGACGACCACGACCGAATAGTTGAAACCAGTTTTGCGGACCGGATCCTGATGAGTTCGGAATCGGCCGCGGCGGCAAAGGAATACAGGCCCGAAGCATATGACCTTACGGTAAAAGACATCTGGGATTTTGCCCGCACGGCGCGTTATGAGGACATCGCATTCATCCTTGGAGACCGCGAACTGAACCTGGCCCTTGCCAAAGAGGGCCTCCGCGGAGACTACGGCCTGAAGGTGGGAAAAGCCATCAGGGAGAACCAGAAGGAGGTTTTCGGCGACGATTTCCTGAGTTTTGCAATGGGAATGACCGCCGCCGCGTCAGACGCCCGTATGGCCGGGAGCACCCTCCCCGCTATGTCAAACAGCGGCAGCGGCAATCAGGGCATCACGGTGAGTATGCCCATCATCGCCTATGCAATGAAGTATGATGTGGCCGATGAACCTCTTGCCCGCGCCCTTATCCTCAGTAACCTTGTAGCCATCCATATCAAGCATTTCCTGGGGAAACTGAGTGCCCTTTGCGGCTGCGTGGTGGCATCAACCGGCAGCGCCTGCGGAATAGTGTACCTGCAGGGCGGCGGGTATGATGAGGTTTGCTACGCCATCAAGAACATGGCCGGAAACATCACCGGAATGGTGTGTGACGGAGCCAAGGTTGGCTGCGCCATGAAAGTGGCTTCAGGGGTGTCCTGCGCGGTGCAATCGGCCGTCCTGGCCCTCCGCGGCACCTGTATCCCCTCCACCGACGGTATAGTGGAGGACGATGTTGAGGCTACCATACGTAACGTGGGCGCCATCGGCTCTGCCGGGATGAAGGCCACGGACAGTATGATCCTGGATATTATGCTGTGCAAGTAATTATCGGAGTCCATCCGTCAGTGTCTTCAAAGCACGCTCTGCAAGGCGCATTGAGAGGATGGCTACGGGAATGGTCAGGACCACCACTACAATGAGCATAGGGATGTTATTGATGACCGGAATCATCATCTGGTCATAGCCGGCGGGCATTTCCTCCACCATATCACTGAACTACTTTAAGGCCTATGCTTTCGAGCAGTGATACCATAACTCTGTTCGCGAAAATTTCGAACTATAGTCTAACAGTACTCACCGTATTCGCAGCCTACATTCTCGGCATGGACGCGGTCGATGAGGTTTCCCTTCAGATCGAAGAGCTGGACCGTCCCGCGGCCGTTGCCGCCGTTCCATAGGCGGTTATGCCGCTTGGCGCCGTCGGGGGCCTCGTAGTTCACAAGGAGCATATCCTTCTTCTCGCAGGTGATGTCCGTGACCATCCTGCCGGAGATGGAGCGCTGCTCCACGTGCCAGATGACCTGGGTGTCCGTCTCCCTGCAGTCGAACTCAGTGTGGACGGCGGTCCAGGCCTTGGAGAAGTTGAACTCATAGGGCTTCCCTTCGTACCAGAAAGCTGAAAGGAGCTTGCGGGGGAGGGCGATGTGGCCGACTTTCGGCCTGCCCCCTCCGATATCGAAGACACTGTCGGTGAGCCTCTTTCCCGTTATCTCGCTAGTGAGGTTATTGGATGAAAGCCACACCCAGGGGCTTGTGAAATCCTTCCCCCAGTTCTTGTCGGCATAGCCGTAGCAGTCCTCCGGACGCACCACATAGCGGCGGCCGTTCCAGACCACCTCTCCCTCGAACTCACTTTTCATCCCCTCGGCGTGCCAGAACATCTCGAAGGCCTCTGCGTGGCGGAACACCTCATCGGCCCCGAATCCCACATTGAAGGCCGTTATCTTGCGTATCCTGAGGTCCCAGGACATCTCGCCGTCCTGACACATCCACTCAGGGTGCGACGCGGCGCCTGTCACCTTCACGTGGCCATAGGTGCGGTCCTCGGTGACAAGGCAGTCATCGGCCTCCACCCTGAACGGGACGCCCCAGTCCACCTTGATGCGGTTCCATCCGAAGAAGCGGTGGAGCTGCGCGGCGTCCTCACCCCAGGCACCGGCCTTGACCATCAGGTAGGACGGCTTCTGCGGTTTCCCGGGGATCTGGCCGAAGACGGGCTCGTCTCCGCCGAGGGCTGGGTTGCAGAGGAAGAACTCGATGAAGAAGGGCTTTGCGTCTCCTGTCTCGGCATCGTATCCTGTGAAGGAGTGCCACCACCAGTCGTAACCCTTGCTGGCCTGGGCGCCGAAGAGCTGGCAGGCATCGCGGTCGATATCGTGTTTGTTGAACATGCTTTCAGTAGTTTCAGTTTGGGATG
>JAFSPR010000117.1 GCA_017451395.1 Bacteroidales bacterium | reverse complement strand
GCGCGACGACGCTCTGCGTATGCAACTGCATCCTTGTCGAGGGCGACGGTAAGGAAGCGGATGATGCGCTCATCGCGGTGATACTGGGTTTCAAGAGTGGCAACGAACTGTGAGTCTGCCTTAAACTCGATCAGGTAATAAAAACCTGTGGTCTTGTGCTGGATGGGATAAGCGAGCTGACGCAGGCCCCAATCCTCCTGGTACACAACCTCACCACCGTTGTCTGTGATGAGCTTGACGTACTTGGCAACCGCTTCCTTCATCTGGGCATCAGACAAAACGGGAGTTGCAATGAAAACGGTTTCGTACTGGTTAACCATTGTTTGTTAATTAATTGTTAATAAATAAGTTATCCTATTTTTGGCCTTTTTCCGGCCCAAAAAGGACTGCAAATATAGGCATTAAATTCCTGAAAAACAAATTCTTTATTACATAAAATATGATTATATTTGTGGATACATATGGCTCAAGGAAAGACATTATTGCAGGGATTGGCTCAGGGATGGCTCCGGCTTCACGGACGCCTTCCCCTTTCATACCATCACGCCATGGCCCGCTTCCTTGGATGGCTTGTACGCTGCGTGGTCCGTTATCGTACGGATGTGGTGAGGGATAACCTCAGGAAGAGTTTCCCTGAAAAATCGGCCTCAGAACTGAAAGCCATTGAAAAGAAGTTTTACCATCACTTTGGGAACATCCTTACGGAAACCCTCTGGTTTGGTTCCTGCAAGGGAGACCGCGGCCGTAAGCGCCTCCGTGACAGCCATATTGTGGAGATTACCAATCCCGAGGTCCTCAACCGCCTTTTCCGTGAACGAAAGCAGGTTATGATAATGCAGTCCCACGCGGGAAACTGGGAACTGATAGGCGGCATCCTCAATTACACATATACGGAGCCCCTTGAAATTACCACCCACACCTTTGCAATCACCTACCTCCCCCTCCACAACCATTTCTGGGACAGTTTCATAGGTGAAAACAGGCAGGCACCCGTGGCCGATATGGACTTCACCGGATACGTCCCCTCACAGCAGATTGCAAGGGTGGTCTTCTCAAACCGTGACAAGCACTTCTGCTACTCCTTCATTACGGACCAGTTCCCCTACGGCCCCAACCGAAAGTACAGTCTCCGCTTTATGAACCGTGACACCGTGATAATGCCGGGAGCCGCCACGGTGGCGGCAAGGACTGATATGGCGGTCATCTACCTCAGTTTCCAGTGCAGGGAGAAAGGCGGCTATTCCATGACATTCGTCCCAATAACAGAACACGCCGGATCGATGGATCCGCTTGAAATAACCCAGAAATATTTTAATCTCCTTGAAGAGGATATCAAGGCACAGCCATGGAACTACCTCTGGACACACAGAAGATGGAAAAAAGAATAATAACATCAATCCTTACTTTGGCAGTGGCGTTTTGCGCCGCCGCCCAGGAAAGCATCTATTACCTCCCCTCCACCACCATCACCGTGGAAGTGGAAGCGGAGCAGGAAACCTTCTTTGCCGGCCCCTACGCAGCCTTTGCAAAGAAACTCCTTGGAATAGACGTACGCCGTGCCGATGAAGTTACATCACGCGTTCTCAGCGCCACCATCACCCCCACGGTGGAAGCCGACCGCAAATCGGCCACCCTCCTGGAGGCCGATGTCCCCGAACTTATGGCTCTGAGCACCCAGGGACTCATTTCCTTCGGGGAAAAGGGTGAACTTGGCGTAACCTGGCGCTTCCTTCCGCCTATGCGCGGGGATTTCACGGACAAGGGACTTACCGGAGACACCAAGGTGGTTAAACGCATAGTATACAAGACCATCCCCACGGACACAGCATTTGTCCGCGTCCCCGTGGAGGAGAAGTTCATAGAGACAAAGACCCTGGAAGACAGGGCAAAGGAAGCCGCAGACCACATCCTTTCACTCCGCGCCCAGCGCCTTGACATCGCTACAGGCAACACTGACGCCACTTTTTCCGGAGCCGCCATGGCCGACGCCCTCAAGGAAATACGGCAGATGGAGGAGGAATACCTTGCCATGTTCCGCGGCTACAGCCAGGTAAGGACACTCACGGCAAGTTTTGACGTGATTCCTCAGGCAAACGTCAAGAATCACCGCTACCTTGCCTTCCGCACGGACCCTGAGCGCGGCCTGGTTTCAAACGGCCGGGGCACGCCCTACTACATTGAACTGGAGCCGGAGGCCCTGGTGAGGGAAGAGGCCTCGCAATCGGCCAGGAAGGCAGGAAAGACAACCCAGATAAGATATCGCATCCCTATGATATGCAGGCTTACACTCACGGAAGACGGGCGTCCGCTTGTAGAGACCCGCGTTCCCGTGTACCAACTTGGGAAGGAAGCGTCATATCCCGTAAAAACAAATTAATAACATTATAGTATGAGCATCAAAGAACTTGAGCCGAGGATTGTATGGAATAACTTCTACAATCTTACACAGATCCCCCGCCCCTCAAAGCACGAGGGCAAAGTGATTGAATACCTCTACAACTGGGGCATCAGCCACGGTTTTGAGACCATCCGCGACAAAGGCGGCAACATCATCATCCGCGTTCCCGCAACTCCCGGTATGGAAAACAGGAGGGGCGTCATCATCCAGGGCCATATGGATATGGTTCCCCAGAAGACGTCGGACTCTTCCCACGATTTCATGAAGGATCCCATCAACGCCTATATTGACGGAGAATGGGTTACCGCAGACCGCACCACACTTGGTGCCGATAACGGCATGGGCGTAGCCCTTGGCCTTTCCGCCATTGAGGACAAGTCCGTAAAGCACGGTCCCATCGAGATTCTTGTAACCTATGACGAGGAAACAGGAATGACCGGCGCAAACACCCTTGAGCCCGGTGTCCTGAAAGGAGACATCCTGATGAATCTTGACTCCGAGCAGGAAGGCGAACTTTGCGTTGGCTGCGCAGGCGGCCTTGATGTATCGGCCACCTTCAAATACCTCAAATACAATACGCCTGCGGGATATAAGGGCCTCAAGGTTACCGTAAAGGGCCTTCAGGGCGGCCATTCCGGAATGGACATATCCCTTTACAGGGCAAACGCCAACAAGGCAGTTGCCAGGATGATCCTTCCCGCCATTGAACTTCTGGGCGTGAAGGTAGTCTCCTTCACCGGAGGGTCCCTCCGTAACGCCATCCCGTTTGAGGCAGAGGCAGAACTTGTGGTCCCTGAGGAGAACCTTTCTGCCGTGCGCCAGATGATTGAGAGCGAATTTGGCCGTATCAAGGCCGAATTCAAGGAGAGCGACCCTACAGCCACCCT
Source organism: Bacteroidales bacterium (assembly GCA_017451395.1). GTDB lineage: Bacteria > Bacteroidota > Bacteroidia > Bacteroidales > UBA932 > Cryptobacteroides. The sequence continues at coordinate 39,858 of JAFSPR010000117.1, read as the reverse complement.
TATCGTGGAAGAATGCGCAACATCTCCCAAGCACATCCAGCCTTCAGTGATGCTCCGCGCCGTGAAGGCAATGCTTGCCTGCCCTTCAGGGGTTATCCGTATGTCCCGCACAATGAAGGGCCTCACGGAAACCTCCATCAATATGGCCATTGTACGCACAGAGAAGGGCAAAATCACCATCCACAGCCTTATGCGCAGTTCCGTCAACAGCGCCAAGGCGGCCCTTGCAAACCGCGTGCGCTGCATCTTTGAACTTGCCGGCGCCGATGACATCCAGTTTGCCGGCGGCTACAGCGGCTGGACACCCAAACTTGACACTCCCATGAACAAGATCATGATGGAGCAGTACAAGAAGGTGACCGGTGAGGATATGGAGATCATGGCCACCCACGGCGGCCTTGAGTGCGCCCTCCTTGGTGCCAAATACCCCAACTGGGAAATGGTATCAGTAGGTCCCACCATCAAATATCCCCACAGCCCCGATGAAAAAGTGAACATCGCCTCCGTAGCCCGCACCTGGGAGTATCTGAAGGCCGTTCTTGAAAATGTACCAGTAAAATAATTGCATATGTTTAAAGGACAACCCAAAGGCTTATTCGCCCTTGCCCTTGCCAACACCGGCGAGCGCTTCGGTTACTATACCATGATTGCGGTGTTCGCCCTCTTCCTCAGGGCAAACTTCGGCCTTTCCGCCGGTACCGCAGGCACAATCTACTCCTCATTCCTGATGCTGGTGTACTTCTTCCCCCTCATCGGCGGTATCCTGGCCGATAAATTCGGCTTCGGAAAGATGGTAACAACCGGCATCCTGGTGATGTTTGCAGGATACCTGCTGCTATCAGTTCCGCTTGGCGGAGGCACCGTAGCCCTTGTGGCAATGCTTGCGGCGCTTCTTCTTATAGGCTTCGGCACGGGTCTATTCAAGGGTAATCTCCAGGTTATGGTTGGAGACCTCTACAATGACCCCCAGTATGCCTCAAAGCGTGATTCCGGATTCTCCCTTTTCTATATGGCCATCAATATCGGCGCCCTCTTTGCCCCTACCGCAGCCATCAGGATCAGGGAATGGGCAATGACACTTGGATTTGACGGAAACGCCGCCTACCACTTCTCATTTGCAGTGGCCTGCGTATCCCTTATCGTTTCAATCGCCATCTACTACGCCTTCCGAGGCTGGTTCAAGCACGTAGAAGGCGGTCACGCAAAGGGAGAGAAGGCCCAGGTTGTGGACACCCTCACCCCGGAGCAGACCAAAAAGCGCATGGTGGCCCTCTTCCTGGTGTTCGCCGTGGTTATATTCTTCTGGATGAGTTTCCACCAGAACGGCCTCACCCTCACCTACTTTGCCGATGAATTCACGGAGAGAAGTTCTTCCGGAATTGCATCCATGCCCTTCAACGTATTCAACCTTGTGGCAGTGATTGCAATTGTGTATGCCCTCTTCTCCATCTTTGACAAGGAGACGTCCAAGAATGGCAAGTGGATCGGCGTCGGCGTCGTGGCCCTTGCCTGCGCATACCTTGTGTGGCAGTACACCCGCCTCAGCGGCAGCATAGAGATCAGCGCCCCTATCTTCCAGCACTTCAACCCGTTCTATGTAGTTGCCCTCACACCTGTCTCTATGGCCATCTTCGGAGCCCTGGCGGCAAAGGGCAAGGAGCCCAGCGCTCCCCGCAAGATCGCATACGGTATGCTGGTTGCAGCAGTGGCTTTCGGCCTTATGGCGTTCGCTTCAATCGGCCTTAATACCCCTGCATATCAGGCAACTGTACGCGGAGGCGTAGAAGAGACCCTGGTTTCTCCCTACTGGCTTATCACCGTGTATCTTATCCTCACCTTCGGAGAACTTCTCCTTAGCCCTATGGGCATCTCATTCGTTTCCAAGGTTGCCCCGCCCAAGTACAAGGGTATGATGATGGGTATGTGGTTTGTTGCCACCGCCCTCGGCAACTTCCTTGTCCAGGTTGGCGGTCACCTCTGGGGTCCTCTGCCCCTGTGGGTTGTCTGGAGCGTATTCCTTGGCGTCTGCGTCATCTCCGCAGTCTTTATGTTCGCAATGATGAAAAAGCTGGAGGCTGCCACGGAATAACGTGCCGCGAATGTACATTATATCAGGTCCCAACGGCTCCGGGAAGACTACGGCTTCTTACAGCATTCTCCCGGAGCTGCTGGACTGCAGTGAATTTGTGAACTCGGATGAGTTTGCAAAGCACCTCTCGCCGTTTGCGCCTGAGGGTGCCTACATCACTGCAAGCCGCCTGATGCTGAAAAAGGTGCAGTACCTCTTTGACCGCAGGGAGGACTTCTGCATAGAGACCACCCTCGCAACGCGCGCCCTCATCAAGATGACGCGCAAGGCCCAGGAACTTGGGTACTATGTAACGGTGCTGTACCTGTGGCTGGAGTCCCCCGATATGGCGGTCCAAAGGGTTGCCAACAGGGTCCAGGCCGGCGGCCACGACGTCCCTGAGGAAACTATCCGCCGCCGCTACCGTATGGGCGTGTACTACCTTTTCAACGGCTATATGCAAACCTGCGACAAATGGATCCTGGCCGATAATTCCCGCCCTCCGTTTGCCATCATAGCGGAAGGATCTAAGAAGGGTTTCGCCATACGTGATATGGAAAAGTACCAGAAGGTGAAAGCCGTCATAAGCGACACCTCTGAGCCCATCCAGCACACGGAAAATCCCGCAGAACTCATAATCAAGGAACTCTCGAAGGCTCCCCTTGCCCACGACGGAGTTCCCTACCATAGCACGGATGATACAGAGTAAGCAGTATTATTTAGACATATTCAAGGTGGATGTCCCGCTTCTTGACGCCGTCATCGCAGAAGGCCTCAGAAGCGGCGGAAGTTACTCAGACCTATACTTTGAAAACACCAGTTACGGCTCTCTCCTCCTAAGGGACGGCGCCGTGACTTCAGGCGGCTGCCACATAGATTACGGGGTTGGCGTACGCGTCCTTTCCGGAGAAAAGACCGGCTACGCATACTCGGAGAGCACACTAAAGGCCGATATCCTTGCCTGCGCCCGCGCCGCCGCACAGATTGCCGACGGTCCCTCGGACGTAAACCCCTACGGCACCCGCAACCCCAGCCGCGGGGAGCCCAATCCTGCAGCCGACCGTTATCCGGTCAAGCAGAATTGGCGTGAGGTGCCCGTTGCGGGCTTCCTCCCCTTCCTGCAGGCCCTGGATGCCAATGTACGCTCAAGGGACAATCGCATCCGCAAGGTAATTGTGAATCTGGCATACTCAGTGAGCGACATCCTCATGTACAACAGCGCCAGGGAGCTGAAATATGAGACCAGGCCCATGGGGAGTGTATCCGTGAGCGCAATCTTCCAGCAGGACGGGGCCTTGGAGAACAAATCCACTTCACGCAGTTTCCGCTGCGGCGCAGAGATGCTCTCCCCCGCCCTGGCAGAAGAAATGGCCTCCGACATAGTCAAAGGCATAGACGACCGCTTTGCCGCCAGGCGCCCGGAAGGCGGCCGTATGCCCGTTGTGATGGGCGCCGGTGCTTCCGGCATCCTTCTCCATGAAGCCATGGGCCATGCCTTCGAGGCCGATTTCAACCGCAAGGGCACATCCATCTTTGCCGATAAAATGGGCTCCAGGATATGCCCTGAAGGCATTAATATCATTGACGACGGAACTCTCCAGGGTAACCGCGGCGCCATAAACTTTGACGACGAAGGTATCCCGGGGCAGAAGACCTACATGGTTGAGGACGGCATACTTACTTCTTATCTCCATGACCGGATATCGGCCGCCCATTACGGGGTAAAGCCCACAGGTAACGGCCGCCGTGAAAGCTTCCGCTACGCTCCCCTCCCAAGGATGAGGGCAACCTACATGGAAAGCGGCTCTGCAAAGGCGGCGGACCTCATTGCTGATGTCTCCAAGGGCATTTTTGTGGATGAATTCTCAAACGGACAGGTGCAGATAGGGGAAGGAGATTTCACCTTTTACGTAAAGTCCGGCTACATGATAGAGAACGGCCGTCTCACAATGCCTGTGAAGGATATAAACATCATAGGAAACGGTCCTGCGGCCCTTGCCGATATCCGCGGCGTGGCCGATGACCTTGTGGTGGATCCCGGTGCCTGGACATGCGGCAAAGAGCAGTCCGTGCCCGTGAGCTGCGGCATACCCACCGTACTTATAGGCAATCTAACTGTAGGAGGTCAGTGATGATGGATATCAAGGAGTTAAATAAAACGCTGGAATTTGCACTGGAGAAAGGAGCGCAGCAGGTGCGCCTCACCTACAGCAAATCCGTGATGAACCTCACGGGAATACTGAACGGGGAGGTGGACAAGACCGCCTACGCCCTGGACCAGAGCCTGCAGCTCCAGCTGTTTGTGGACGGCCGGTTTGGGACCTTTTCCTCCAACCGCCTGGAGAAGGAAGAGATTGAGAGATTCATACTCAGCGCAATTGATACCGTACGCATGCTGGAGCCGGACCAGTTCCGGAGCCTCCCGGAGCCGGGACGCCTTGTAAAGGACGCCCTCACGGGAAAGGAACTGGGGCTCTATGACCCTTCCTATGAGGAGCTTACTTCGGCCCGGAGGAAAGAAATGGCGCTGGGATCCTCCTTCTGGTCCAGGAAGGAAGAACTGGAAAACGGCTTTAGAGTGATTGCAGAGGAAGGAGAATACTCCGACAGCCTCTTTGACAGCATCACCATTGACTCGCAGGGCCTCTATGCCCGCCATACGGAGACTTCGTTCGAGATTGGCTACGAGGCCACAGTGGAAGATGCTCACGGCAACCACTACTCAAATTTCTGGTGGGATGCCGCGCCACTTCTGAAGGACCTTAAACTGGGCACCTGCTCAAAAACCGCCATAGAGCGTGCATCGGCCGCCCTTTTCCCTTTAGAGATTGACAGCTGCCGCACAAACCTTATAGTGGACACCGAGTGTGCCGGAAAACTGGTCACTCCCCTTCTCAATGCCCTTGGAGGCTTTGCCGTGCAGCAGAAAAACTCTTTCCTTGCCGATAAACTGGGGAAGAAGATCTTCCCGGAGAGTCTCTCCATCATAGACCTTCCCCGCGTTCACGGAGAAACCGGCTGCCGCCTCTTTGACAGCGAGGGCGTTGCAACAAAGGACCTTCCGGTCATAGAGAACGGCGTTGTGAAGACCTTCTTCATAAACACTTATATCGGCCATAAGATGGGCGTTGAACCTACAATAGAAGATGCCACAAGGGTGAAACTGATGCCTGTAGGAGAGTGCGTCACCCAGGAGGATCTTCTCCGGGAGATTGGAGACGGCATCCTTGTAACCGGCTTCAACGGAGGCAATTCCAACGCCGCTACAGGCAATTTCTCCTACGGAATAGAGGGTTTCCTCATCCGCGGCGGAAAGAAGGTTCATCCCGTAAGGGAGATGCTCATAACCGGAGATTTCATATCCCTGTGGAACAACCTTGTGGCTACGGCCCATGATGCCCGTCCCTGCATGTCCAAACTGATCCCTACCCTGGCCTTCAAAGACGTTTCCTTCAGTGCTTAAAACTGCGGTTGTCATACTGAATTACAACACAAGGGAGTACCTGAGGCGCTTCCTGCCGGGGCTCATTGCATCCTGCGATGGCCTTGACGCAGAGGTGATTGTTGCCGATAACGCATCTCATGACGGTTCACTTGACATGATGGCCGAAGAGTTTCCTTCCGTCCGCACCATTGCGCTTTCTGAGAACTACGGCTTTACGGGCGGATACAACCGCGCCCTGGCTCAGGTCCAGGCGCAGTATTACGTCCTCATTAATTCCGACGTAGAGGTTCCGGAGCATTGGCTCAGAGTGCTTCAGGACTGGATGGACTCCCATCCGGAGTGCGGCGCCTGCGGGCCCAAACTCATCTCCTTCAATGAAAGGGACACCTTTGAGTATGCCGGCGCGGCGGGCGGCCTTCTGGACCGTTACGGCTATCCTTTCTGCCGCGGCCGCATAATGCAGAAGGTGGAGAAGGACCACGGGCAGTATGACTCTCCGGCCGATGTCCTCTGGTGCTCCGGAGCCTGCCTTATGGTCAGGGCCGATGTTTGGAAGGCCCTTGGAGGCCTGGACGACCGCTTCTTCGCCCATATGGAGGAAATAGACCTTTGCTGGCGCATGCAACTGAGGGGGTGGAAGGTGACGGTTGTCCCGGAGTCCTATGTCTATCACATAGGCGGCGGAACCCTCCCAAACGAGTCCCCTTTCAAGCTCCGTCTCAACTTCCGCAATAACCTGCTAACGCTCGAGAATAACCTTCCCGCAACGCTTAATTCGCGTTTCAGGGCACGCCTTCGCATACTTACGCGTATGTGCCTTGACGGGTTATCGGCCCTTGTCTATCTATTCACGGGCAGGAAGTCCTTCTATGACGCCGTGGTCCAGGCGCACAGGGAGTACCGTAAACTGAGACGCCCCGGGGAGATTCCCGCGGAGCGCCATAAACCAGTTGGCCTATATAAAGGCTGGATTGTTCCTAAAGGGCTGTTCTAGGGGCGTTTGAAGCCGTCTGCTTCACATTTTGCCGATATATTCCTGATTCGAGTTGCAACATCCGGGTGAGTGGAGAAGAGGTTGCTCACCGGGCCGCTGACTGAACTTCCGGAGGATTTCTGGAGTTTCTCAAAGGCCTGAACCATAGTCCAGGGATTGCGCTTTGCGGCAACGAGGAAGGAATAGCTGAAATCATCGGCCTCACTCTCCTGCTTCTTTGAATAATGGGCCTCTATCATGGCCTGGCCGATGGCACCAAGCTGGGAATCCGTGAGGGCTGCAACCTTGTCCGATGTTGCGGCAAGGCCCTCGAAGGCGGCGCTTGTAAGGAGGCTCCGGCGCATCTGCTGATAAGTGTGCTCCAGCGCAACGTGACCAATTTCATGGCCGATTACGGTGAGGAGTTCTTCGTCGGTCATGAGATCCATGATGCCGGTGTAAACGCGTACAGAACCGTCTGCGCAGGCGAATGCGTTCACTTCAGGATTCCTGTAAACCTTGTAGTTGAGGGGCTGGTCTCCAATGTGGGTGAGCTTGCCCACAAGGTTATTGAGCCTCTTGGTATAAGGGTCTGTTGCCGGGAGCACAGCGCTCTGGGCATCCAGCTGGGTGATGTACTGGGACACATAAGCCTGGACATCGGCCTTTGGAAGCGTAAGTGCCTGGGCGGCATATGCTCCGCTCTGGAGAAGCCTCTGGGAGTTAACATTCTGGAGTGCGGCGCAGGAAACCATTGAAATGGCCGCGGCAACGATGACAAGTAAGCGTTTCATATATATGGATTCAATTTCCACAAATTTACAAAAAAATCTGTCTTTACGCACTTTCCGGCAAGGGAAAGTGTTATATTTGCGTTATGAAACGGATTGTAATCATTTTATCGGCCCTATTTGCCGCAAACATATTAAACGCCCAAACTCCAATTGTGGCCCCAGATTTCTCGGAGCCCACTATGGTTTCTCCGGAATACTTCGGCCCCAACGCATTCCCCGTGCCGGATATGACAGACGGCCGCATCAAGCCCTACATCTACGCTGAGCTTGCTGCCGATTACTGGAAAGGCCGCGTGGCAGACGGCAATGACCACACCTGGGACGGCTTTATCCGCCTTCACTTCCCCCTCTGGACCAAACGTGCCAGCCTTGAGGTGTGGGGACCGTTTGTGGAGCACTGGTCATACTCAGATGCAGTAGCAGATTACAGGCGCATAGGAGATGCCAGAAGCCAGAAAAAGAGTTGGGACTCTGGGGATCTTTATGTTGGTACAAACATCCAGGTGCTGGTCGGAAAGCCCAACAGCCTGAAACCGGATATCCTCCTGAGGGCCGTCCTTAAATCGGCCATGGGAAATACGTTTGAGCAGGCGCGCTACTATGACTGCGGCGGCTATTTCTTTGACGGCACCATTGCCTGGTCAAGGGCCTTCCAGTATAGCTATGTGATGGAAATCAGGGCTGGCCTAAGCGGCGGTTTCCTCTGCTGGCAGGACGGAACGGCAAGGCAGAACGACGCAGTCCAGTACGGCCTTTTTGCAAGCATCTCCACCTGGGGCTTCACATTTATTGCCGATTATTCCGGCTACATCGGCTGGGAGAATGACGGGGACCGCCCCCGCCGCATCCGCATGAGGCTGGACGGCAACGCCGGCCGCTGGCGTCCGTTTGTCCAGTACACCCACGGCTTCAAGAACTATCCCTTCGACGGAATCCGGATTGGAACCGGTTACTGCTTCTGAGAAAACCTATCTGAAGAATTTGTCAACTTCCTTTACGGCATCCGGGAGGGCGAATACCGCAACGCGGTCATAGGCCTCTATGTGGGTGCTTCCCACGGCGATGAAACTGTCTCCGCCGCGGATTATGCCGCCGATGATTGCATCGGCCGGGAATTCTATGTCCTTGAGGGGCTTTTTGGTGATGCGGGAACCGGGGGCGGCGGTGTACTCAAGCACCTCCGCATCAGTGCCGCTCACGTAGCGCACGGAACGCACCTTGTCACTGAGGGTGAACTTGAAGATGCGGCTTGCTGTTATGAGTTTTTTATTGATGACGCTGTCCACGCCCATATCCTCCGCCAGGCGTATGTACTCCAGGTTCTCAACCTGAGCGATGACGCGGGAAACGCCCATCTTCTTTGCAACCACGCAGGAGAGGATGTTTGTTTCGTCGCTGCCCGTGAATGCTAAGACGGCGTGATATGAATTCATTCCCTCTTCCTTCAGGAAATCTGCATTGCGGACGTCTCCGCAGGCTACGCTCACGCTGTCGGGAAGTACCTCCGAGAGGAAGCGGCAGTGCTTGGGGTCTATGTCAATTATCTTGATGTCGTCAATCTTCCTTGCGGCAAGGCGGGCTGCTACCATCTGGCCGATTTCACTTCCTCCGAGTATGAGTACGCGGCGGATCTCAAGCTTGTCCTTGCCAAGATACTTCATGAGGGCCGGCATGCCGTCACGGCAGCTGATAATGTAAAGGTAATCTCCGGGCTTGAAGGTGGAATCAAACTTTGGAATGATTGTGGAATTACCCCTGGAGATAGCTACAATGCGGAATTCGGCCCCGTTGGGAAGTTCGGTTATGGCCTGGGAGAATTCCACCACCGTCATATCCAGAAGCGGGGAGTCGTCGTCCAGTTTGAATACGCCAAGCTGGAGTTTTCCGCGTGCAAAATCAAGAGTGTCCGTGGAGGCCGTGGAGCGGAGCATATCGTCAACTTCGTCGGAGGCGCTCTTTTCCGGGAAGAACATCATGTCAAGGCCCATATCCTTGAAAAGAAGTTTGTTTTCCGGGGACAGGAAGTCTTCGTCGTCCACGCGGGCCACAACGCGCCTGGTGCCCAGTTTCTTGGCCAGAAGGGCGCTCACTATGTTCACGCTCTGGGGCTGGAGAGGGTTCACGGCTATGAAAAGATCGGCCGATGCCGCTCCGGCTTCTTTCAGATCCGGAATTGACGACGGTCCGCCAAGGATGGTGGCTACGTCGGCGGTCTGGCTCAGGGAACGGATGCGCTCCGGATCCGGGTCTATGACCGTTATTTCGTTGGACTCGTTGGAGAGCATCTTTGCAAGGTGCGCTCCCACCTGTCCGGCTCCTTCGATGATGATTTTCATACCGTTAAGCTATATATTTGATGCAAATATACGCTTTTTTGGTGAAAACCGTACTAACGGAACAGAGTTGGGGCCAGAGTTTGAATATCTTCACGCCAGGTGGTCCAGCTGTGGCCGGCCTCAGAGTTTTCAATATAACTGAACCTTACACCCGCTTCCCTGAGATACCCGAGGGCTTCCTGGCAGTTGCGGTAGGCAATATCCGCCGGGCCGCCCTGGGTAAAACAGAGAGCCTTGAAATTGCGGTTGAGGGCAGGGGCTATCTCCTTGAGCCTGATATCGGCCACATATTCCTTCTGCCTGCCGGGAGAGAAACTGGAACTGAGCACCCAAACATAGGAGAAGAGTTCCGGATTCCTGAAGCAGGTCTCAATGGTTTCCATACCGCCCATCGAAAGGCCGGCCATGGCGCGGTGGTCACGGTCCGTGAGAACCCTGTAATTGGCTTCCACAAATGGTATGATGCTGGAAACCATATCCTCTCCGAATAGCGGCACCTCCCCCATCATATCATCGGTCTGAATGGTTCCGTTGGGCATTACAACCACCATAGGGAGCATTTTCCCTTCGGAGAGGAGATTACCAAGGATCCAGCCGGCGGCACCAACCCCCGGCCAGGAGGCGTCATTGTCTCCGCCGCCGTGGATGAGATAGAGGACGGGCAGTTCCTGGGCCGATTTTTCATATCCGGCAGGAGTCCACACGTGCATACGGCGCATGCATCCAAGGGTCTTGGACCAGTACCAGCGCTGCGCCACCGCCCCGTGAGGAACATCCTTGATGTAGCCGGGGCCTTTGGTCAGGACCGACGCCTGTTCGGCCGACAGCGGGGCCTTGGGGTCCTGCACCCTCACACCGTCCACAAGGAAACTATAACGGAAGCAGCCGTCACCAAGACCTTCCAGAAGGCCCTGCCAGACACCGTTTTCCTGCTTTACAAACTTCACCGGTCTGTCCCAGGGAAGGTCACCGGTAACGGCTACTTGCGAAGCCTTGGGGGCGTAAATCTGGAAAAGGACCTTGCCGTCAGGCTGTACGCGGACAGACTGGAGGGTGTCGTTGGGTGTGGGAGTGCGAAACCAGCCCTGGGCCTGGAGTTATATGGCAGATGAGAGAAGAAGGGCGATGACGGCTGCTTTTTTCATAACTTGACGAATTACTGAATAACCGGGCTACTTGAAGAGTTTCCTGGCGAAGGTATTAAGGTACAGGCGCCAGTTGGACCACACGTGACCGCCTTCGGAGACAAAGTACTCGTGCTCCAGACCCTGCTCAAGCAGTTTGGCGTGCATTTCCTCCGCACCCTTGAACAGGAAGTCGGTGTTGCCGCAAGCCAGGAAATAGAGCTTGACTCCGGCCTTCTTGAGAGCTGCAATCTGCTCAGGAGTGGCAGAACCGGCAGCTGACAGTGGGCAGATGTAGTCAAACATCTCCGGATACATGATGGATGCGGAAATGGTATGGCCGCCTCCCATTGAAAGACCAGCGATTGCGCGGGATGCGGGCTTAGCCACAGCGCGGAAGTTCTTCTCGATGAAAGGGACTATCTCCGTGCAGAGACTCTTCACATAGAGGTCACGGTTTGCGGGATCACGCCAGTCATAGGGCTTCTCGGGGATATTGAGGGTGCGTGCAGCCGCCTGACCGGGGTTGCCGTTGGGCATAACCACGATCATGGGCTCTGCAAGGCCCTTCTCAATGAGGTTATCCAGAATCTGGGCAGTACGTCCCATGGAAATCCAGGCTTCCTCGTCACCGCCTGCGCCGTGAAGGAGGTAAAGCACTGGATACTTCTTTTTGGGATTGGCCTCATAGCCGTAAGGAGTGTAGACGGTAAGCCTCCGGCTCATTCCAAGGATCTTGCTGTCGTACCAGGGATGGCTTACCGTACCGTGCTGAGTGGCCTCACCGTAGTTTTCAGTGCGCTCTCCGGGAACAAGGAGCATTGGCAGGTAACGGGTACCGTCACGCTGTACAAGCACGTTCTGGGGGTCATTCACGGAAACTCCGTCCACAACGAAGTTGTAGGTGTAGATCTCAGGTGCGGGAAGAGGGATCTTGACTTCCCACACGCAGTTCTCACCACGCTTCATGTCAATGGTACCGGTCCAGGGATTGGGCATCCAGGATCCGCTGAGTTTTACGACCGTGGCATAATCGGCCTTGAGGCGGAAGGTCACGGAGTCGTTCTGGATCTCCGGGGAGATGATGGGTTTCTGGCCCCAGAAAGCAAAGTTTGTAAGTTCCTGGGCCTGAAGGGCGGCGGCAAACGCTACGCCAAGTACAATTACGGATAAAAATCTTTTCATATGTTAAATACTTACTTCTGCTGTTTGACGGATATCATCGGAGGCCGATCCTACAAGTAGTTCAAGCCTGCCGTGCTCAAGTGCCCAGGCAGAGGCTCTCTCGTCCCAGTAACGGAGGTTGTCCAGTGCCACCTCAAGGGTGATGCTCCTGGACTCCCCTGCCCTGAGGCTCACACGCCTGAAGGCCTTGAGTTCCTTTACGGGCCATTCAACCTCCGAGCCCACACGGCGGACATAGAGCTGAACCACTTCATCGGCCGGCATATTGCCTTCATTCTTCAGGTTGAAACTCACTTTTACGCCATTGGAACCGGCTTTTGCCCTCAGGGGGCCATAGGTGAAGTCTACATAGCTGAGGCCATGGCCAAAGGCATACATGGGCTTTACTTCCTTGGTATCGAACCATCTGTAACCCACATAGAACTCTTCGGTGTAGCGGGACTCAGGCTGTGGCAGCGATGCTATGAAAGCCTGACGCTCCTCAGGGCTCATAGCCAGGACGTCCGGGCGGAACATAAGCGTGAAGAGGTCTCCGCCTACATTCTTGTCGGGGAAATTCCCAAGCGCAAATGCCGGAGAATCCTCAAGCTTCACGGGGAAGGTGAAGGGCAGCTTACCTGAAGGGGCGATGTCTCCAAACAGGACCTCGGCAAGGGCCGTACCGCCTTCAGTACCGTTCCACCAGCCCTGAACGATGGCCGGGGACACTTTCTCAAGCACCTGAAGGTCCGTGGGACCGCCGGAGATGAGAACGCTCACAAGAGAGGGATTGGCCTCATAAAGGGCCTGGACCAGTTCTTCCTGGCCGCAGGGAAGTTTGATGTCCTTACGGTCGCTTCCCTCGGTCTCGATGGTCTTGTTGGTACCTCCGAAGAAAATGACAAGATCGGCCGATGAAGCCAGTTCCACAGCCTGGGCAAGAAGTTCAGGGTCTGCGGGTTCGTCAATCCGGGAGGTCTCAAGGGGACCCAGTTCCTGGGGACCCCACATACGGCGTGCATAGTTCCTGTAGCCGGGGGCGTAAACCACCTCGATATCGGCCCCGGCGCGCCTGGTGATGCCTTCAAGGGGTGTAACCTCATAGAGGGCCTTCACGCCTGCGCCCATTCCGCCGCTCTGAACCTTCAGGACGGCATTCTGGCCGATTACGGCTATCTTTTTCACATCCTTTGAGACAGGGAGGACGCCGTTCTCGTTCTTCAGAAGGACGACGGCCTTACGTGCTACGTCAAGTGCAATCTGCTGGCACTCGCGCTGGGAAGTCATAACGGTGTTTGCGACATCGGCCGGAACGGGCTTCACCGCAAAGCGGACCCTCAGGATCTGGCGCACTTTCTCATCCACCATTTCCTCCGTGAGGGCGCCGGTTGCGATAGAGTCTATGACGGGCTGGCCAAGATAGTTGGAGCCGGTCATCTGGACGTTCAGGCCATGCAGCATTGCTCCCATAGTGCTGTGAGTGCCGCCCCAGTCCGAAACGGTCATACCCTTGAACCCCCACTCCCCGCGGAGAATCTCGTTGAGAAGGTGCTCGTTCTCCGAGCAGTAATCCCCGTTCACCTTGTTGTAGGCCGGCATCACGCTCATGGCGCCGCCTTCAATGATGGCGCGCTCGAAGGGCTTGAGGTATATCTCACGCAGGGTGCGCTCACTCAGGATGGCATTCACGCTGCCGCGGTTGGTCTCCTGGTTATTCACGGCAAAATGCTTGATGCATACCGCCGTTCCTTCATCCTGGCAGCCCTTTGTATACTCAAGGGCAAGCGCGGCGGAAAGGACAGGATCCTCGCTGAGGTACTCATATGTGCGGCCGCCGACGGGCAGGCGCTGGATATTCACCGCCGGGCCCAGGATTACGTCCTTGCCGCGGAGGCGTGCCTCCTTACCCATTCCGGAGCCGTATTTATAGGCCAATTCCTCACTCCAGGTGGCCGCAAGGGCGCTGCCGGTGGGAAAGAAAGTAGCGCTGTCAAGGGTCCAGCCGGCGCTCATGAAGCCGTCCGGCCGGCCTTCCTCGCGTATGCCGAAGGGACCGTCGGCATAATTGATATCGGCAATCCCAAGGCGCTCTACGCCTGCGGAAGACATGTTGGTCTTGCTGTGCAGCATCTCCACCTTCTCCTCCAGAGTCATCTGGGCGATGATGGCGTTGATGCGTGCATCATTGACCGTCAGCCTGTCCTGGGCCGATTTCGGAGTATTGCAAGCTGCCGCCAGGAGGGCGGCAGCAAGTATTACACAGCGTTTCATAAACTATTTGAAAAGAAGCGGTACAAACTCCGAGAGATAGATTCTCCAGTTCTTCCAGATGTGGCCGCCCTCAGTCTCCATGTAAGTGTACCTGAAACCGTTGTCGTCAAGCTTTTTCATGAAGTCCTTGTTGGCCTGATAGAGGAAGTCGGTCTTGCCGCAGCCGATCCACAGGAGAGCGGGCTTGAGAGCATAGTACTTTGCAAGCTTTGCGTCAAAGTCCTGATAGATGGGGCTGATGGAGGTGTCATTTACTCCGATAGCTGCGCTGAACATACCGCTGTAGTTGAACAGCTGGGGATAGTTCAGGGACAGGTACAGGGTGTGGAAACCGCCCATTGAGAGGCCGCAGACAGCACGGGAGGCCTTCTTGGCCACGGTGCGGTAACGACTGTCGATGAACTTCACAATCTCCGGGAAGGAAGTCTCGAAGGTGCCTTCCATGGTGTTGGGGAGCTGCATGGTGGGACGGGTGTAGCCTGTTGAGTTCTCAAGCGGAGCGGCCTCCTGGGAGATGTTTCCGTTTGTGAACACCACGATCATGGGCTTGGCCTCGCCGCGGGCGATGAGGTTGTCCAGGATCTGGGTTGCACGGCCCTGGGTTACCCATGCATCCTCGTCACCGCCGATGCCGTGGAGCACGTACAGAACGGGATACTTGGTCTTGGAGGTCTCGTAACCTGCAGGAGTGTACACGGTGAGACGGCGGTTCAGTCCGGCGACGTCTGAGTGATACCATATCTTTGAAACGGTGCCGTGGGGAACGTCGTGAATGGCATACAGGTCGCTGCGGTAACCGGCCTCGGGGATCAGCAGGACGCTGGTTAGGGAGGCTATGTCACGGTTCACAAACACGTTGTTGTTGTCAATCACGGTGTTTCCGTCTACGCGGAAGGTGTAGGTGTACATGTCGGGTTCCACCTTGAAATCTGTGGTGTATTCCCAGACACCGCCCTTGCCTTCCTTGAGCTCGCGTACGCCGGGAGCGTCAAAGCTCATCTTGTTGCCACCCCAGTCCACTTCGACCTTCTGGGTGGGAAGGAAGTCACCGGTAACCTCCACCTTCACGGCCTTGGGGGCCTGGTAGCGGAAGGTAACGGTACCATCGGCATTGATAACGGGAGACTCTACTCCCTGGGGGCCGAACAGGGCCTGCTGTGCGTTGGCGCCCAGGCCAATGCACAGGGCTGCCGCTATGATGAAAAGTTTCTTCATAATCAATTACTTATTGAATGATTCACCTGCCTTTGCAAGGGCCTTGGGAAGGCACTCCTGCCAGAAATCCCAGTAATGGATGCCGTCGCGGGCAATGTATTCCACCGTAAGACCCTGCTCCTTCATATAATCGGCAAGGTTCATGGTTTCTCCATTGTTGACGGTGGTGTCCTGGTTACCCACCTCGAAGGTGAATGCCGGGAACACGCTCTTATCGGCCTGGGCATCAATGAAAACTCTCATATCACCGGAAACCGCCGGGCTCATTGCGTAGGCGTAAGTGAATTTTTGGGGATATTTGAGGGCGTGGAGCGTTGTTCCGTAACCTCCCATGGAAAGTCCGGCTATTGCACGCTTGCCGTTTCCGTGGAATGCTTCCTCCACAAAGGGCATAAGTTCTTCCTCAAAGTAAGGCTCATAGGAACCGCTGTAGAACATGGAAAGGCCGTTGGGCATCACTATGATCATGGGAACGCCGCCGTCCTTGACATATGCCTTGGCAATCTCGCGGGCGTTACCCTTTTCCACCCAGCAGCGGTCAAGATGGGCCTGGTCTCCCTGTTCGTAACCGTGAAGCAGGTACAGGAAGGGATATGTCTTGCTCTCGTCATAGCCGCCCGGAAGCCATACAGAGTATGTCATCTTGCGGCTCAGGTTCTTGCTTGTGATGGTAAGGTCCTGATACAGCTTATCCTCCCCTTTCAAAAGGTCCAGGATGGTCTGATTGGGATCCTTTCCTTCCTCTTTGGTTTTATCCTGCTTGCTGCAGGCACCGAGGGCCAGGGCCCCCAATGCCAGAGCAAGGATATAATGACGGATTCTCATTACTTGGACAGTTTACCTACGTACTTTGCGTTGAGGGCGGTAGACTTTACCTCAATGGTATAGACATCACCCTCCTTGTCTACGGTCACGCTGCCGTCGTTAATGACAGCATAAGTAGCAGCGCCTGAAGCAACAGTGTACCAGGCAGAACCGTTAGCACCACCCCATCCGTCAGAACCGGCCTTGAATTCACCGGCAGCCACGTTATTGGCGTCAACTGAAGGAGTGTATGTTCCGGGAGCAACCGTACCATCCTCAGAGAAGAATTCAATCTTGAGGAAGTTACCATCCACAGTATATGTAGGTGCGTAAGTGGTTACCCAGTCTGCAGGAGTATAGGTAAATCCGGTTGTTGCAAGTTCAAGGCCGACAAGCTTTGCGCCCATGCCATTGTAGTCGGTAAGGGACAGGAAATCGGTAAGGGTTACCACGTCTTCGTCGCCGGGCTGAGGATCGGGAGTAGGATCTGCCGCCTTGAGTTTTCCGGAGAATGCCCAACCGGTAGAGCCTTCAAACTTATAGGTATCGTCGGAAATCTTGGAAACCTCGATGGTCTCACCGGGTTCTACTATAACGATGCCCTCTTCACCCACGTAGTAAGTGCCGATTACCATACTGCCTGCAGGCATTCCGAACATAGCGCCAAGGTCGAAGCCATTGCCTGCGGCAAAGTCTTCGTGTGCATACTCCTTAACGGTGTAGCTACCGGAGAGGTCGGTTGTGCCAAGGGCACGGATGAGCTTGATCTGAGCAACAAATGCATTGTCGGCATCGGTCAGGACAAGGGTGTGGGACTCAACATCCTCTACAGGGGTGGAGCCATCTTCCAGGGTGCAGTCCTTGGCCACGGTATCGGTCATGTCATAGACAGGGCCTGCGCCGGGGACATAACCCTCCGGAGCGGTAAGGAAGCTGAAGTCGGAGCCGTCGATGGAGTAGATTCCGTTGCCCATATCGGTTACGGTAATCTTTGCACCAGGTTCGACAATCACAAGAGCACCATCCACAAAGAAGTAGGTGCCGATTACAAATGAACCGGCAGGCATGCCGAACATTACGCCAAGGTCAAAGCCGTTGCCGGCAGAGAAGTCCTCGTGCGCGTACTCCTTGACAGTGTACTCACCTTCAAGCTGGGAAGTCTTGGTACCGGTGGCACGGATGAGTTTGATCTGAGCAGCAAATTCGCCGGCGGCGTCTTTCAGTACCAGGGTGTGGGACTCAACTTCAGGAACAGGAGTTGATCCGTCCTCAAGGGTGCAGTCTGCAGCAATGGTGTCGGTGTAGAACAGGGTGGGAGCAAGAACGGCGTCTTTCTCGAAGGCAATCTTGCCGGTCCAGTTCACTTTGTAAGGTGCACCGTCCTCAAGGAAAATAACGGCAGCTATGGCATAGCTGTTCTCACAACCGGCCTCTGTCTCTGTCTCTTCAAGAAGGGAAACGTTGATGTAACCCTGTTTGATGTTCTTGCCGCCAAGGGTGGTCTTTCCCTGGACGAAGTTACCGTTCTTGGCAACAGCGTCAAGAGCTTCGGTATACTGGTTGGCAGTAAGGAAATACTTATTGCCGATGAGAACCATATGGACGGGGGTGGTGCCGTCGGTCAGATCAAGGGTGAAGACCCTGCGGCCTTCGCCATCTTTCTCTGCTACACAGGAAGTGAGAGAGGTAGCCTCAATCACTGTAGATTCAGGGAAGACAGGATTATCCTTGCTGATAGGATCAAGCTCCGACTTCACGCAGGAGACCAGCGCAAGGGCCGCTGCAAATATTGAGAAAAATAAAGTCTTTTTCATAGGGCGGAACTATTAATAGTTGGGATTCTGCTGAATTACCTTGTTGAGCATAGTCTCCGTGTAAGGATAAGGGAGACGCTCGTGCTTGCCCTTCTTGAAGCCATACTCCGAACGGCCTGTAGGGACATATTTCACAATACCGTTGGTTTCCATGGTAGGATAAACCTTACCGGCCTCTTTCAGGAGATCATAGGCATCACCCCAACGGAGGATGTCCTGATAACGCTGACCTTCACCGCAGAGTTCAAGACGTTTTTCCATCTTGATGGCATCCAGGTTAAGTTCTCCGGCGCTGAGATCGGGAAGCTTGGCGCGCGTACGTATGCGGTTGATGTAAGTGAGGGCAAGATCGGTATTGCCGGCCTCGAAGTTAGCCTCGGCACCAAGGAAAAGGACCTCTGCGAAACGCATCCACAGCGGGTTCTTGTAGTTGATCATGGCATAGAAGGAGAGGTCCTCGGTGAGGAAACGGCCCTTCCAGTTAAAGATGCCGGTAGAAAGAGTTACGGTGTTCCACTGAACGCCCATGGCCTTGAGCTCGTCATAGGTCTTGAGAGTCTCGGTGCGGCGATAGCTGTTGGGACCTTTCTCCCATGTCTGGAAAGCTTCAAGGAGTTCCTCGGTGGGAACCATGAAGCCCCAGCCGCCGGTACCTGCGACGTTCTCGGGGATGGTCATTTCACCACCGGAGCTACGCCAGCTGACCATTGCGCCATAGAAGTCGAAGTTATCACCGGAGTTGTCGGGATCGTTAACACGGATGCTCTCGAACAGGTCTTCGCAGTTCATCTTGTAAGCCTGGTGACGCATATCACCGTAAGGGCCGCCGGTCCAAAGGTCGTAGAGATTGGAATTTACGACAGCGTCCAGCTGAGTGGCAGACTTCTGATAGTAAGATTTGTCATCGAGGGCCCATGCCATCCACAGGTATGCCTTGCCAAGGAGAGCCTTTGCAAATTCCTCGGTGACACGCCAGCAGGTGTTGTCATTAAGGGAAGTCTTGTGTGCAAGGGCGCCGGAATTGATGGCGTAGGTGAGGTCATCCTCCACCAGTTTCCAAAGATCCTCGGTTGAGCCGTTACCCTTAGCATACTCTGAAGGAGAAAGCTCATGGTCTACGATGGGAGGATTGCCCCATAGGGTGGTGAGCTCAAAGTAAGCCCAGCCACGGAAAAGGTGTGCCTCTGCAACAGCACGTGCTGCAGCTTTGCTCTGCTCGGGATTGATATGGCCGATAACGACGTTTGCGTGATAGATAAGGCCGTAGTAGCCGCTGAAGGAGCCCTGAATCTGCTCTGACTCAGAGTTGAAGCCGAATTCACCAAGGGCGTCCATCTGGGCGTTGTCACCGTGGGCTGCGCCGCCGGCGAAATAGTCGTCGGAGAGGATGTTCTTGACAAGCATCACATTGTAGTACCAGCCACGGACGTCACTGTACATGGTGATGGCAGCAGACTCAATCTCTTCGTCTGTCTTGTAATAAGTATCGTAGTCGATGGCAGCCTTGCGGGGGATGTCCAGAAGTTTGGAGCAGGAAGAAAGGGCCAGGACTGCAGTCAGTATGGAAAGAATGAAATATTTAGTTTTCATAAGGCATCCAGATTAGAAAGTGAGATTAACACCGAATACAACCTTTCTGGAGGTAGGATAGTTACCCTTGTCAACACCCATTCCGGCACCCTGGCCGATGATCTCGGGATCGAAGCCGGGATACTTGGTGAAGGTGAACCAGTCGTCAAGGGAAGCATAGATGCGGAGGTTCTCTACGAAAACCTTGCGGAGGAGCTTCTTGGGGAAGTTGTAACCAAGCTGGATCTGCTTGATCTTGAGGTAGCTGGCGTCGTAAACCACACCGTCAGAGATAAGGAACTGGGTGTAGTTGGCCGCTGTTGCAGCAGGCATCATGGCAGTGGTGTGGGTGGGAGTCCAGCGATCTTCGGTAAGGACTGCGAGACGGTTGGTAGGATAGTCAACGTTGCTGAGAGCATTGAGGATCTTGTTTCCGCCTGCGCCGGTGAAGAACATCAGGAAGTCGATTCCCTTCCAACCTGCGTTGAGGGTGACACCATAGTTATAGGTAGGGATACCGGAGCCGAGGTGACGCTTGTCGTCATCGTCGGGAGTGGTGGTAGGTTCGGGCTGAAGGTTGCCTTCTGCATCGTAAGCATTGAAGAGGGCCTCACCGGTCTCCGGCTTTACACCGGCATATTCATAACCATAGAGGTGCCATGCAGGATAACCAATCTCGAAACGGGTTACGGAGCCGTAGTTACGGACACCGGTGCCGTCGATACCGTTCTTAAGGGTGGGATGGAGATAGGTAACCTTGTTCTTAAGGGTAGAGAAATTGGCGCTTACGCCGTAGTTGAAATCACCAATCTGGTCTTTCCAGCGGATTTCAAGTTCAACACCCTGGTTGTCGATGTTACCGGCATTCATGGGAGATGCGCCGATACCCACGATGGTGGAAGTGGTGATACCGGTTACGATCAGGTCCTTGGTAGCCTTGTCAAACCAGTCGAAGGTTACGGCCAGGCGGTCCTGGATGAAACGGAGGTCCAGACCTACGTTGAACTGCTCTGAGGTTTCCCACTTGAGCTCCTGGTTACCGGAAGCTGAAGGAGCATAACCGATAATATACTGGAAGGAGCCGTCAGCGTTGACGAGGCCGGTAGGATACTGACCTGAAGAGGTGATGTCGTTGGCGTACTGATAGCCGCCCAGACCTGCGATGGAACCGTTCTGGCCCCAGCTCAGACGGAGCTTGGCGAAGTTGACGACAGACTTGATGCCTGAGAAGAAATCTTCCTCTGACATAGTCCAACCACCTGATACGGAGGGGAAGAAGCCCCAGCGCATGGGCTTGGGAAGGACGGAGAGGTCGGCAGCATCAGCACGAAGGGTAGCCTGAACGTTATAGCGGTTCATGAAGCCCCAGCCTACACGGCCGAAGTATGAGTACTTGCGGGTATAGCTTTCCTGGCCGCCGTTGATGTTCTTGGTAGCGGTAGGAGTAGCCTGGCTGATGTAGTAGAACAGAGGGTCGTCTCTCTTGAGACCAAAGTCAACTACGCCGCCGTTATCGGTACCGGTAACGCCGCCGGAGGTGCTGTAGCCGCGGTTCTGGCTATAGGAGACACCGGCCATGGCGCTGACGCTGTGCTTGCCAAACTGGTGGAACCAGTTCACAAAGTTCTCCCACTGATAGTACATGCTGTTGGAAGTTGATGAGTTTACGCTCATGAAATACTGGTGGGCATAACCTTCATTCACAAAGTAGTCGTGGCTGTAGCTGTAGGAGTCACCGGAGCTGAGGCGATATCCCAGGCGGGAAGTGAAGGTGAGCTCGGGGATGGGGCGGAAATTGATGGCGGTGGCACCGTTGATATTGAAGCCCTTTGAAACGCCGTAGCTGCGGTCACGCTGGACCAGAGGGTTCACGTTCTCGGAGATAAGGAACTGGGAGATACCATAGACGCGGCCAAACTCGTCACGGAGGAGGACCTTGCCGTCGTTAAGGTACTGCTTGATGAAATCAGGCTCCTGGCCGATTTCATAGACTGCAGGAGTCATGGGGTCAAGCTGAAGGGCGCCCAGAACTGCAGAGCCGTAGTCGGAACCTTCAGATATCGAACGGGCCTTGTAGTACTCTACCTGGTTGTTGGTCTGGATGTCCAGCCAGGGCTTGAATTTCCAGGAAGCGTTGACCATACCGGTTAAACGGTTGTAGACATCGGCATCGCCTTTGAACATACCGTTGTTGTCCAGGTAGGAGCCGGAGATGTAGAGGCTTCCCCTGTCGTTACCGGCCTGGAAGGTCAGGTTATGGTGATGCATGAAGGAATTCTCATAAGATTCCTTGATCCAGTCGGTATTGGTCTTCTGATCCCACTTGGTGTAGACATCGTTGAGGGTGAAGTTACCCTTCTCAAGGTAGAACTGGAGGTATTGCTCCGCGTTCATAACCTTGGGAGTCTTGCCAAGGCTCTGGGAAGTGAGCTGGTATGAGTAGCTGATCTTGCCATCGCCCTTACCGCGGCGGGTGGTGATCATCACAACACCGTTACCGGCCTCGGCACCGTAGATAGCAGCGGAAGCACCATCCTTGAGGACCTCCATGGACTCGATATCGTTAGGGTCGATACCTGCGATGGAAGAAGTGATACGGCCGTCAACTACGTACAGAGGGTTGGCGTCGTTGTTGGAGGAGATACCACGGACACGGATAGCCGGGGTGGATCCAGGAGCTGCAGATGATGCAAAAGCCTGGACACCGGCGGTCTTACCCTGGAGGGCAGCCTCGGGAGAAGTGATGGTACGGTTCATGATGTCGTCGGACTTAACCTGGGAGATAGCTCCGGTGAGGTCTGACTTCTTCTGGACACCGTAACCCACAACCACCGTTTCTTCAATCATCTGGGTGTCTGTGGGCAGAGTGATGCTGATTTTTTCCGTTCTGGCAGCCACATACTCCTGGGTGGTGTAACCAACCGAGGAGAATTCAATGACTGAACCTGCGGGAACCGTGATTGTGAAGGATCCGTCCAAGTCCGTGATGGTGCCGTTGGTGGTGCCCTTCTGGACAACACCTGCAGCAATCATGGGCTGGTTCTGATCGTCAACAACCACACCTGAGACGGTCACCTGCTGCTGGGCGGCAAGTGTCCATCCCATTAGGATAGACAGCGTAAAGGCTGCCATTTTCCTGAACAAAGATTTACTCATGTGATCAGTTTTAATGGGTTAGTTTTAATTGTTGTTTAGTATTGTAGATTCAATATCTATCTGAAGGATACCCTTCTGGGCGGGCACCCAGGTGGGTATTCCTGCGGCCGAAGGGACGCCGTTACGGGCGAAACTGGTCCAGAGGGCACTCACGCGATGGCCCAGTTGGATGGCGTCTTCCGCTCCGCCGGTGAAGGTGCGGTGAAGGAGGACGTTGTCAAACACAAAGGGGATCTCCAGGCAGTGGGTGCTGCCAAATGCTCCGTCAAGGACGGGAGAAGCCCAGTTGAATATATAATGGTATACCGGCGCGCAACCTGCGGCAATCCTGTCGGCCACCTGCCTGAGGGCCAGAGGCTTGAAGATAGGATCCTCCATATTGGGAGTAAACTCGTTATAGACGGTGCCGATAATGACGGGAACTTCCCTGGAAATGGCCAGAGCTTCGGGAGTGGAGGGCTGGAAAGGTATGACAACGCCGTCTACAACGGGAGTCTGGCCGAAGAGAATCTGGTCAAGGATATTCTCCGGCAGTTCACCATCGGCCTTTGCCTCTTCTCTTACGCGTGCGAGGGCGCCGTTGTACGCGGCAAGTAGTTTATCATACGGGACTTTCTCAATCTCTTCTATCCTGGAAGGGACGATGCCAAGGGCATCTACGGTGTAGGTGCCTATCCGGCGGGAATACTTGTGGCTGAGGAGGCTGGTGATGGAGCCGCTCTGGACTATGGCCTTGGAGAAAAGGCCCCTTGCCGAAGGCATTGCCATCAGAGTGCTCACCTTGCCGCCGCCACCGCTCTGCCCGAAGACCGTGACGTTGGAAGGATCTCCGCCGAAGGCCGAGATATTGTCACGTACCCACTCCAGGGCTTTCACTATGTCCAGCATTCCAAGATTGCCGGTCAGGGCATACCTGGCGCCGTACGCGCTGAGATCCAGGAAACCCAGGGCGTTGAGCCTGTGATTGAGCGTAACCACCACCACGCCGTGGCTGCGTGCGAGGTTACTGCCGTCGTAGGAAATGAGTTCCTGGCCTGAACCGGCGCGGAAACCGCCTCCGTGAAGCCACACCATGACAGGCATCTTGGCATCGGCCCTGATGTCGCTGGTCCAGACATTGACGCGGAGGCAGTCTTCGTCCGGGAAACCGTCGTCCCAGTGCATTGCGAAGGCCTGGTTGTCGTCATACCAGCCCATACGCTTGTCCTGGGGGCAGGTGGGACCGTAAGCGCGGCTGGCGCGGACATCGGCCCACGGCTCCGGACTTTCAGGAAGTTGGAAGCGGCCGGCTCTGGCATAAGGGATACCCTTGTAGATGTATACGCCGTCATCGATATAGCCGGCGACAGGGCCGCTCTGAGAGAGGACGGTTGTGGATTTTGCTGATGTTTCCACTGAGGAAAGGCATTCTCCGGCTGAACGGCGGACAGGCTGTCCGCAGGCGGCCAGAAGAAGGGAAATTCCAAAAATTGCGAAGCAGGGTCTGAGTGTCATAACAAATGCGGTTTTTACTGGTGCAAAGTTGGGGATTATGCCGCCCAAACTCTTTTTACCATTGTCAAATGCTTTCATTAGCGTTTTATTTAAAAATTTTATTTGTTCAAAAGTCTTTCTATTTGTTCAAAATATGCCGATAATCACGTTTTCTTGTCTATATTTGTCCTATGAAAATTAAACTGATAACCGCACTTTTGCTTCTGGCCTCCCTGGCCTGCAAAAGATATGAAGGGTCCTTCACGCCTGCCGTCCAGGATGGCAGCATGGTTGTGAGTGAACGCCTTTCCAACCAGAAGGTGAACGGATTCGCCCAGGACAAGGACGGCCACATATGGATAGCCACCGGCCGCGGTCTGGACAAATATACCGGAATGGAGTACCAGCAGTTCTTCTGCACGGAGGATTCCCTGGGGCTCCCGGACAACCAGATAAATGCCGTTCACGCCTCCCAGGACGGTTCGCTGTGGATAACCACGTTCTACGGAGTGGCCGTACGTTCCGACAAAGGAGGTTTCAGGCGCATAAAGGTTCTTGGAGACAACAAGAATATGAGCCAGATACTGGAAAGCCGTTCCGGACTCCTCCTTTTCATCGGCGGAAATACCCTATACAAATACGACAGGGAGAATGACCTTATCCGTCCCGTCGTGAGGGAAATCAACGCTTTCGGCGCACCACCTTCCGCGGTCCTGCAGCCAGACGGCCGGCTCTGGGTAGTTTCGGAAGGAGGCTTCCGTCTCCACTGCTACTCCACAGAGAGTTTCGCCATCATTGAATCCCTGCCCATCCCCCACCAGGCATACCATATCTGTACATTTGGGACGGACCAGCTGTGGCTTTCCGGTATGGGCAGCCTGAGTATCCTGGACACAAGGAACCTTGCCTGGCAGCCTCTTCCCGCCGCAATATCGGCCGAAAAACGCCTCATGAGCGGAGACATAGACATTCTCTATCCCCTGAACGATAATTCCCTTCTCCTGAACGTAATCGGGAAGGGTTTCTTCCATTATTCTTCCACGCGTGGGCGCGTAACTTTTGAATCCGACACAGATTTCCCCTTCGACATCCCCCAGGAGGACATAAGGTCCATGTTCCTGGACAAAAGGGGCAATCTGTGGATGGGAACCACAGACCACGGCTACCACGTCTCCTACAGCGACAAAAGCCTGTTCGGCAGCAATAAATTCCTCACATCGGCCCTGAAGGGGAAAAACGTCACGGCCCTCAGTACGGACAAAGACGGCGGCCTTTGGATATGCACCCAGAGGGACGGCCTCTTCCGATATGACATTGGGACAAAGGAATTACGCGAGGTTCCCATCGCACACCTCATCCCGGACGCCCAGGTTGGTTATACCCGTATTTCAGGAGTCTACTCAGACCTTGACGGGGACCTCTGGTTTGTGTTTATGGAGAAGAACCGCATCATACGCTGCGTATGGGACGGAAAGCATCTCACCGGGAAGGATGTGGTATTCGCCGCAACTCCCCTGACTGTCCTGGAAGACGACCGGGGCGCTATCTGGATAGGCGGATTCTCCCCCAGCCTTGTGCGCTATGACAAGAAGGACAAAACCACCAGGGAGGTTTCAGTGGCCCAAAATGGACGATGGACGTTTGTCACGGACCTTGTTCTCAAGGAACCCGGCGTCCTTGTGGCCTCCTGCTTCGGCACAACTCCCGTCCACGTAAACACTTACTCCTACGAGTGCCGTCTGGCGCCTATCACCCCGGAGGAAAAGGCCGCCTGCCTGAAACGGTCCATTGTTATTCCCAACGTCCTTTTCAAAGACAGCAAAAATGATATCTGGATTGGGACATACGGTAACGGCCTCTTACTAAGCGAAAACGAAAGCGGACACAAACGCCCCATTCCGGGCACCCCCTGCCAGGACATCTGTTCCATCCAGGAAGACAGACAGGGCAATATATGGGTGGCAACCATGGCCGGCCTTGGCAAATATGACCGTACGGTGGGTTCATTCGTACACTATTATGAGGCCGATGGAATTGGCGGAGACCAGTTCAATGACCGCGCCTCATGCATCCTGCCTGACGGAACCCTGGTGTTCGGCGGCACTCACGGCATCACCTGGTTCAACCCCCTTGACCTTGGAGGCAAACGTACCGTGCCACTTGTCTTTGAATACCTCACCGTCCACGGCCAAATTGTCGCTCCGACGAAAAACGGCCCCATAGACAAACTCCTGAGCGAGAAACCCACAGTCACCATAAGACACAACCAGAACGGATTCGGGATAAGTTTTGCGGCTCTTGACTACAGCGAGTATGAGCAGATCCGCTATGCCTACAAACTGGAAGGATTTGACAGGGACTGGGTGAAGATCGGCACCCGCCACGACGCTTATTTCGCAAACCTTCCTCCCGGGAAATACACCCTCCGCGTACGTATAGCAAACGGCAGTCATTCAGTAACGGAAACCGAAGAATCCCTCCGGATACACGTTCTCCCGCCCTGGCACCGCTCCTGGTGGGCTATACTTCTGTTTTCCCTGGCGGGATTACTGTTGCTGGCTATGATATTCACCTTCTACCGCCACGTGCGCCACGTGCGCAAGGAGGCCGCAAGACGCATCCGTGAGGTGCGCCGTGAAAGGGAGAAGGCAGAAGAGGCGGAGAAAGCGGAAAAGGCCCTGAACAAGATCCAGATGAACTATTTTTCCAATGTGGCCCATGAATTCCGCACCCCCCTCACCATGATAGCGGGGCCCGCGCAGCAGCTCAGCGTGTCGGAGGGCGTGAAGGGGCAGGACCGCCAGCTGGTGGACATCATAAACCGCAACGCCACCTGGATGCTTTCCCTTGTGAATCAGCTTCTGGACTTCAACCGCATAGGCAACAGCAAGCTCCAGATGAAGGTTGCCAAGATGGATGTAGTGAAACCGCTCCGTGACATAGCTGAGCTGTTCAGCTACAACGCCAGTTCCAAGGGAATAGAACTTGCCACATACGGCCTGGAAGACCCTTTCACCATGTGGGTAGATGCGGATAAAGTGCAGAAAGTGGTCATGAACCTCCTTTCAAACGCACTTAAGTTCACCCCCTCTGGAGGCAGGGTAACGCTTGGATTCGACGTAATTCCAAGGGCCGATGCCGCCGCCCGCTTCCCCCTCACCGAGAAAGACACCGACGGCCAGTACGCCTCAATCAGCGTATCTGACAACGGCCCGGGCATAGCTGAGGATGATCTGGAGAAGATATTCGAGCGTTTCTACCAGTCGTCCACCAGCCATAAACTGCAGGGATCCGGTATCGGCCTGTACTATGCGCGCGCCCTGTGCAACCTGCACCACGGATACATCAAGGCCTGGAACCTTGAGGGAGGAGGAGCCGAATTCTGCCTTATCCTGCCCGTTAGCGCCTCTTCCTACCCTGAGGAAGAACGCACGGACCAGAAGCCCCAGCTGCTCATATCGGCACAGCAGTCCCAGCCACAGGAAAGAACCCCCGACGAAGATGTGGCCAAGCGCCACATTGCCGTCGTGGACGACGACATAGACATTGCCAACTACCTTAAGATCCTGCTTAAACCGCAGTATAAGGTATCCCTGTACTTTGATGCGGCATCGGCCCTTAAGGGAATGGAAGAGAATTCCCCGGACCTTGTCATTTCAGACGTCGTGATGCCCGGAATGGACGGATACGCCCTTTGCGAGGCAGTCAAGGGCAATATCCAGCTGAGCCACATCCCCGTCATCCTTGTCACCGCCAAGGTGGCCGTGGAAAGCCAGGTACAGGGCCTGGACAAGGGGGCCGATGCATACGTGACCAAGCCCTTCCAGCCCGCCTACCTTACGGCTCTCGTGAAATCCCTCCTGGAGAACAGGGAAATACTGCACCGCCAGCTTGGCTCAGTCACTACCACCGAAGACATTGCCCCTGAGGCGCTTTCACCCCGCGACTCCGCCTTCATGAAGGAACTTTATGAACTTATGGAAAAGGAACTTGCCAACACGGACCTTGACATCACCCGCATCACGGAGATGATGAAGATTTCCCGCACCAAGTTCTACTACAAGGTGAAGGGCCTTACCGGCGAGAATCCGTCCGTGTTCTTCAAGCGTTACAAACTGAACCGCGCCGCCGATCTCCTGAAGGAGGGCAAGTTCAACATGAGTGAGATTGCCTACATGACGGGGTTCAACACCCTCTCCCACTTCTCAACCTCCTTCAAGAAACAGTTCGGCGTCCCCCATTCAGAATACGGCGGGTAGTTGTCTGTTTGTTTAAATGTTAAGCGTGGCGTTCAATCTTGGGCGCCACGCTTTGCGCGTATGAAAAAAGAGACTATATTCGTCACTGGAAAAACCATACAATAACACAAATATGAGAAAAATCTTCCTCACGGGTGCAGCCGTTCTCTGCACACTCTCCCTTTTTGCACAGCCCAGGCTGAACAAGGACAACATTGAAGACGTCCTTAAGGCCATGACCCTTGAAGAGAAAGCCACCCTGGTAGTGGGCGGCGGCTGGGGCTCGATGACAGCCGGTTCACTGACAGCTTCCAATGAAACCCTTGTTTCCGGCGCCGCCGGTACAACCCGTGCCATCCCGCGCCTTGGAATCACCACCACGGTGCTGGCCGACGGCCCTGCCGGTCTCCGCATCAATCCCACCCGCCCCGGAACCAGCCAGACCTTCTACTGCACCGGTTTCCCTGTGGGCACGGTGCTGGCATCTACATGGAACACAGACCTTGTCCAGGAGCTCACCACCGCAATGGGTGAAGAGGTCAAGGAATATGGGGCCGATGTCCTCCTGGCTCCCGGCCTGAACCTTCACCGCAACCCCCTCTGCGGCCGCAACTTCGAGTATTTCTCCGAGGATCCGCTCCTTACCGGAAAGATGGCGGCGGCATATGTCCGCGGCATCCAGAGCAACGGCGTGGGCGTATCCATCAAGCATTTCGCCGCCAATGACCAGGAGGTGAACCGTATGAACAACGACTCCCGCGTGGATGTCCGTACGCTCCGCGAACTCTACCTCAAAGGCTTTGAGATTGCCGTGAAAGAGAGTGACCCCTGGACTGTAATGTCCTCATACAACCGCCTCAACGGCGTGTTCACCCAGCAGAGCTATGACCTCCTCACAACCATCCTCCGCGACGAATGGGGATTTAACGGCATCGTAATGACCGACTGGGGCTTCAAGGAAGGCACCGTAGCCGCCGTACACGCCGGCAATGACCTTATGGAACCAGGTATGGACCAGGAAATCCAGCGCATCATCGCCGCCGTCAAGGATGGTTCCCTCAGCGAATCCGACCTTGACCGCAACGTACGCAATATGCTCAGGTATATTGTTCGCACTCCC
This sequence comes from Bacteroidales bacterium, assembly GCA_017451395.1. Lineage (GTDB taxonomy): Bacteria > Bacteroidota > Bacteroidia > Bacteroidales > UBA932 > Cryptobacteroides. The sequence continues at coordinate 10,294 of JAFSPR010000117.1, read as the reverse complement.
CGCTTTGCCGGATACAAGTTCAGCAACAAGCCCGACCTTGCCGCTCACGCAAAGCTTGTGCGCGCCGCCACCCCCGAAGGCCTCGTGCTCCTGGAGAATAACGGCGTCCTGCCGCTTCAGGACGTGAAGAAAGTCGCCCTCTACGGCATCGGCTCATATGATTTCATAGCCGGCGGTACCGGTTCCGGCAACGTGAACAAGGCTTATGTACGCAGTATTGCCCAGGGCCTCCGCGTAAATGGCTATGAGGTGGATCCCGACATTGAAAAATGGTACGGCCAGTACATCACCCTTTCAAAGACAGAGGCCGGCAACAACGCTTCCAGCAACTGGGGAATCCTCCTTGGAGACCCCGTAGTCCCGGAGATGAACGTTTCCCGCTCATTCATTGAAAAGAAGGAAGCAGCCTCAGACATCGCCATCCTCACCATCAGCCGCAACGCCGGTGAAGGAGACGACAGGAAGGCCGCCAACGGAGACTGGAACCTCACCGCCCTGGAGCGCGATCTCCTCCAGAACCTTGCCGACACCTATCACGCAGCAGGCAAGAAGCTGATTGTGGTCCTGAATATCGGCGGTGTCATTGAAACAGCCTCCTGGAAGCACATCCCGGATGCCATCCTCCTTGCCTGGACTCCCGGTCAGGAAGGCGGCTATGCCGTGGCCGATGTCCTTTCCGGCGCTGCAAATCCTTCCGGAAAGCTCCCCATGACTTTCCCCATGGCATACTATGACATCCCCTCATCCTCCAACTTCCCTGCAAACGTAAAGAGCGAACCCTCCTTCAACCCGTTCGCTTCATCGGCCCAGATGGCACGGCAGCCCAGGAAGAACGTTGACTATACGGATTACGCCGAGGGCCTGAATGTAGGCTACCGCTACTTCACCACTGCCGGGAAGGGTGTTTCCTATCCCTTCGGCTATGGCCTTAGCTATACTTCCTTCGAGTACGGCAAGCCTTCCGTGAAGGTGGCAAAGGACGGAACCGTGACTGCCACCATAATCGTGAAGAACACAGGTAAGGTAGCCGGCAAGGAAGCCGTCCAGCTTTATGTGAGCGCTCCCGCCGGCGGTCTTGAAAAACCCGCCTGTGAACTCAAGGCATTCGCCAAGACAAAGGAACTCCAGCCCGGTGAAAGCCAGACCCTTACCATGACAATCAACCCCTACACCCTGGCTTCCTTCAACCCTTCCACAAGCGCATGGGAAACCGCAGCAGGTGCATACAAGGCCTCCTTCGGCGCTTCCGTGGCCGATATCCGCGCCACAGCGGCCTTCAAACTGGCCAAGGCCCAGTCCTGGCCCGCCCACGAAGCCTGCCTGCCTCAGAAGTAGCTTATACTCAGCTAAATACAAATCCTCGGGTGCACCTGCAGGTGTACCCGATTTTTGTACACATTTGCATAAGCCCTGCAAAAGTAGTATATTTGTGGGTTATTAAAGAGAATATATATCAGTTATAATGAGTATACAGTCAGATAATATTGAGAAACTGGTTCAGCGCCGCGCAAAGGCACGCCTTGGCGGCGGTGAGAAAAGGATTGAAGCTCAGCACGCAAAGGGCAAACTCACTGCCCGGGAGCGCCTGGACCTCCTTCTGGATCCCGGCAGCTTTGAGGAGTTTGACATGTTTGTCCAGCACCGCTGCACCAATTTCGGCATGGAAAAAAGTCACCCGGACGGAGACGGAGTAGTAACCGGATGCGGAACCATTGACGGCCGTCTGGTGTATGTCTTTGCACAGGATTTCACAGTCAGCGGAGGCTCGCTCTCCAAAACCATGAGCGAGAAAATCTGCAAGGTGCAGGACATGGCCCTGCGTAACGGAGCGCCGTGCATCGGCCTCAACGACAGCGGCGGAGCACGTATCCAGGAAGGCATTGACGCCCTTGCCGGCTACGGAGAGATTTTCGAGCGCAATATCCTATCCAGCGGCGTCGTTCCCCAGATTAGCTGCATAATGGGTCCCTGCGCAGGCGGCGCGGTTTACTCCCCCGCCCTCACGGACTTCACCCTCATGGTGAAAAACACCTCCTACATGTTCCTCACAGGCCCTGCCGTGGTAAAAAGCGTTACAGGAGAGGTGGTGGACCAGGAACAGCTTGGCGGTGCATCCGTGCATGCCTCAAAAAGCGGGGTCGCCCACTTTGCCGCAGAAACCGAGGAAGATGCCATTGCAACCATCAAGAAGCTCCTTAGCTACCTTCCCCAGAACAACATGGAAACCGCTCCCCTCAAGGAAACCTCAGACCCTGTGGGAAGAGTGGACGACTCCCTCAACTCAATTGTCCCGGACAACCCCAACAAGGCCTACGACATGTACGGAGTCATCGGGAGCATAGTAGATGACGGAGAGTTCTTTGAGATTCACAAGGACTTCGCCAAGAACATTATTGTTGGTTTTGCACGCTTTGCAGGCCGAAGCGTGGGAATTGTGGCCAACCAGCCCCAGATGCTTGCCGGCGTGCTGGATATAAACGCCAGCCGAAAGGCAGCCCGCTTTGTTCGCTTCTGCGACGCCTTCAACATCCCCCTGGTTACCCTGGTTGATGTTCCCGGCTTCCTTCCCGGCACCCAGCAGGAGTACGGAGCCATCATTACAAACGGCGCAAAACTCCTTTACGCATACGGAGAAGCCACCGTCCCCAAGGTTACGGTAACGCTCAGGAAAGGTTACGGCGGCGCCCACATTGTCATGAGCTGCAAGCAGCTTCGCGGAGACATCAACTACGCCTGGCCCAGCGCACAGATTGCCGTAATGGGCGCAGACGGAGCAGTCAACGTGCTCTACGCAAAGGAAATAAAGGCAGACCCCGAAAACGCAAAGGCCATCTTCGAGGAAAAGAAGAAGGAGTACGAAGACCTCTTCTCAAATCCCTATCAGGCTGCCCAGAAAGGTTACATAGATGACGTAATAGAGCCCCGCAACACCCGCTTCCGCGTAATCCGCGCCCTGGAGCAGCTGCAGTCTAAACGTCAGGAAATACCGGCCAAGAAACATGACAACCTTCCTCTTTAGCATACTTACGGCCGGATCCGACCGCATGGCCCAGACGGATCCCCACGGCTGGACGCTTACCATAATAAGCGTAACCGTGGTGTTCCTCGCCCTCATAGTGCTGTATTTCCTTTACAACCTCTCCGGCAAAATCTTCACCGGAGCCTTCAAACGAAAGCCCTCAACCAAGAAGACTAATGCCCAGGTTCCTGATGCCGAAGTTGCCGCCGCCATAGCCCTGGCGCTTGACATGGAAGAGGACGGAGACACCTATGCGGCCATAGCCACGGCCATTCACCTTTACCTTGCCAGCGGCGTCCATGACACCGAGCCCGGCATAGTGACAATTACGCGCAAAGACTCCCCCTGGAATAACAAAGCATTGACATTCAGAAAATTACCCAGATAAATCCATGAAAACATACTCTTTCAAGATTAACGGCAAAGACTATAAAGTTGCAATTGGTGAAGCCAATGGCAAAATGCTCAGCGTAAACGTAAACGGCGCAGACTATGAGGTGGAGTTGGACCAGGCTCCCGCTGCGGCGGCAGGGGATAACTCCGCCGGAGCATTTGCCCGGACAGGGTTGCGAAGCAACGCGGAGGCGGAGGTATCTCCTGCCGCCGAAAAACCTGCCGCCGAAAAACCCGCCGCCGGAGCAGGCAAAACCGTGAAGAGTCCCCTCCCCGGCATCATAATCAGCATAGATGTCAAGGAAGGCCAGGCCGTAAAGCGCGGCCAGAAGGTTGCCGTAATTGAGGCAATGAAGATGGAAAACGACATCCTGGCCGAATCCGACGGCACTGTTACCGCCATCCACGCCTCCAAAGGAGATTCCGTCCTTGAGGGCGCAGACATTGTAACTATCGGCTGATGGATACCATTATAGACAGCCTGCAGCAGTTCTGGCAGTACACCGGATTTGCAAACTGCACATGGCAGCACCTGGCCATGATTGCAATCGGCCTCATTTTCATTACGCTTGGAATTGTAAAAAAATGGGAGCCGCTCCTCCTTGTGCCCATCGGCTTTGGGATGATAGTGGGAAACATCCCGCTGTTCTTTGATCCCGCAACGGGTGCAGGCCTCAAAATAGGCATCTACGAGGACGGTTCCGTGCTCAACATCCTCTATCACGGCGTACGCAACGGCTGGTATCCGCCGCTTATCTTTTTGGGGATAGGCGCAATGACTGATTTCAGCGCCCTTATCTCCCAGCCCAGGCTCATCCTCATAGGCGCGGCCGCCCAGCTTGGCATCTTCGGCGCATACCTTCTTGCTCTCCTCCTTGGATTCGCGCCCAACGAAGCCGGTGCAATTGGCATAATCGGCGGCGCAGACGGACCCACGGCCATTTTCCTTAGCTCCAAGCTTGCCCCTGAACTCATGGGCGCAATTGCGGTATCGGCCTACTCTTACATGGCTCTTGTACCCGTTATCCAGAAGCCCATAATGCTGCTTCTCACCACCAAGAAGGAGCGCCTCATACGCATGAGAAAGCCCCGCGAGGTAAGCCAGAGGGAAAAGATTGTCTTCCCTATCCTTGGCTTCATCTGCACGGCCTTCATAGTTCCCAGCGGCCTGCCCCTACTTGGCATGCTGTTCTTCGGCAATCTCCTCAAGGAAAGCGGCGTCACAAAGCGCCTTGCCGCCACGGCCGGAGGCCCGCTCATCGACATCGTCACCACCCTCATAGGCCTCACCGTGGGCGCATCCACCCAGGCCGATGTCTTCCTAACAGGCCGCTCAGTGCTCATCTTCGGCCTTGGACTTGCTTCGTTTGTGATTGCCACAACCTTCGGCGTGGGATTCGTGAAATTCATGAACCTCTTCCTCTCTGAAGAAAAGAAGATCAACCCCCTCATCGGGAACGCCGGAGTTTCGGCCGTACCTGATGCTGCGCGCGTATCCGAAACCGTGGGCCTGGAGGCCGATCCATCCAATCACCTCCTCATGCACGCCATGGCTCCAAACGTAGCCGGCGTCATTGGCTCTGCGGTTGCAGCTGGTATTCTTCTGAGCTTCCTGGGTTAATCCAGGATTGAGGAGCCCACAATGGAAGCGATTGTGGAGCGCATGCGCGACAGGGAGCCAATATCCGAGGGATGCACCCTGTTGGCAAGGATAATCACCGCCGTCTTGGTTTCAAGGTCCAGAAGGACGGAAGTGCCCGTGTAGCCTGTATGGCCGCGGGTGGTGGAAGTATTGAACACGTCTCCGCAAAGATAAGGGCTAAGGTCGTAGGCATCCCACCCAAGGGCCCTTCCAACCTTAGGGTCATTGTCCTTAGGAACCGTGAACATGCGCTTTACGGTAAGCGGAGAAAGTATCCGTTTCCCGTTCCAGGAGCCGCCGTTCAGAAGGGCCTGGCAAATTACGGCAAGGTCTTCCATGTTTGAAAACACCCCGGCGTTGCCGGAATTGCCCATGTTCACCTGACGGGCTGTGGGGTCGTGGACTTCGGCCTTGAGGGTATGGCCGTCCTTGAGGACCTCCGTAGGGGCGCAGAGCCTCACAAGTGCGGTGTCACGGGACAAAAGGCTTACGGAATCAAGCGGGAAATAGCAGGTATGCCGAAGGCCCAGCCTGTCGAAGATATTGGCCTTGGCATAGTCACAGAGCCGCTGCCCCGTAATGCGCTCCACTATCCTTTGGAGCACTATGAAATTGAAGCAGCTGTAAAGGACATCCGTGCCGGGCTCAAAATTCCTGGGACCGTTTGAGATATATTCTATAAGGGCATCAGAGTTACCCTCACCGTACTTTTCCACAAAACCGGGCACATCCTTCAGGAAGGCCTCCAGGCCGGAAGAATGGGTGAGAAGGTCCTGCACGGTAATGTGCACCTTCTTTTTGTTTACTGGATTCACCCAGGGCTTGAAACCCGGGATATAGAGGCGCACCTGGTCTACAAGCCGGAGCCTTCCCTCCTCCACAAGCTGCATCACCGCAACGGTGGTGCTAACGCACTTTGAAACGGAAGCAAGGTCGAACATAGTCTCCACCGTCATGTCCTCTTCATGGGGCACCACGGTCTTGAGTCCGTAAGCCCTGCCGAAAACTATCTTGCCTCCATGGACAACGCCCACCACGGCTCCGGGGATGTCGTGGTTCAAGATGGATGCGTTTACCGTGCTGTCTATCAGAGACAGGCGCACAGGATCCATGCCTGCCGACTCCGGAGGAGCCCACGGCACACCGTTTTCGTTTCCCGGCACATGGGCCGACGGCAGAATGAGAAGAGAGCACAAAATGAAAGCAAAAATAAGGATACGGCGCATTTTATATAAGGTTTTCCCTCGCAAATATAAGAATTATTCGCTATATTTGTACACTTATGGAAAACACTAAAAATCTTAATATGGACAAACTCCAGGAACTGACCAAGAAACTCTACGAAGAAGGTCTTTCAAAAGGAAAAGAAGAAGGAGAGGCCATCCTCTCAAAGGCTAAGGCAGACGCCAAAGCTATTGTGAAAAAAGCCAATGAAGAAGCCGAGGCCATCCTCTCAAAGGCCCGCAAAGAGGCCGAAGACTACCGCATTCGCGTGGAAGGAGACGTCAAGACCGCTTCGGCACAGGCCCTTCAGGCCACAAAGGCCAGCATTGAGTCCCTCATTATTGCAAAGGCCGTGGAGCCCGCCGCAAAAGACCTCAGGGACGCCGGTTTTCTCAAGGACATCATCACGGAGGTCGCAAAGCATTTCAGCGCAGAGGAGCCCCAGGACCTTGCCGTAATTCTCCCGGAATCCCTCCAGAAAGAGCTGGAGCCCTTCGTTACCAAAGAACTTTCCAAGGCTGTGGGGAAAGGCATTGAGGCATCCTTCTCCAAGAAGATCGCCGGCGGCTTTTCCATCGGCCCCAAGGACGGCAGCTATTTCATCAGCCTCACTGAAGACTCCTTCAAGGCCCTTGTGGGGGAATACATGCGTCCCGCCACCAAGAAGATCCTCTTCGGCTAGAGTATGAGCAATTTCGAATACATAATTGCGTCTCTGCCCTTCCTCACCCAGGATTTCCGCTATCAGGAAGGCCGCGGCTGGACAAATGTCATAGAGGAAATCAAGGACAACCTCTCTGAAAAAGACGCGGAGGCCCTGGATTTTCTCCTTCGCGGTTTCGGCCCGGACAACCTTGTTCCGGATTTCTATGCTTCGGCCCTCTCCCACCCCGTGAAATTCATCAGGGAGTATTTCCGCTATGACCTAAACCTCCGTAACGCCAAGGTGAGCTATATCAATGACGCACTTGGCAGGGCTGCCGGGCAGGATATCCTTGACGGCAGGGGTGAAGACGCTGATGAAGGCCTGGACATTGACGGCTACCGCTTCACCGGCGGAGAATTCAAGGAAGAGGCCAGGGTCCAGACCGCCCTTGCCCTTTCAAGCCTTCTTGACAGGGAGCAGGCCCTTGACGACGTAACCTGGGAAGTCATAGACTCCCTTGGTACCTTCCACTATTTTGACATCACGGCAGTCCTCTGCTATGTTGCCAAACTGCATATAGTGGACCGCTGGCTGGAGCTGGACGAGGAAAGGGGACGTGAGAAATTCCAGAAGCTTGTGATGGAAGTTCGCGGCACATTCAAAGGAGTAGATTATAAAGACAAATAAACATATGAAAACTAAAGGTATTGTAAAGGGAATCGTCTCCAACCTTGTTACCGTAGAGGTAGACGGCCCGGTTTCCGAGAACGAAATCTGCTACATCACCTCCGAAGGAGTGAAACTGATGGCAGAGGTTATCAAGGTTAACGGAAACCTGGCATCCGTGCAGGTGTTCGAGAGCACCCGCGGAGTGAAAGGCGGCAATGAGGTTGAATTCGAGGGCAGGATGCTGGAGGTCACCCTTGGCCCCGGCCTTCTCTCCAGCACCTACGACGGTCTTCAAAATGACCTCACTACCATGACCGGTGTATTCCTGAAAAGAGGAGAATACACGGATCCCCTTAACCGTGAGAAACTTTGGGACTTCACCCCCATCGCAAAGCCCGGAGACACCGTGATTGCGGCCGACTGGCTTGGCGAGGTAAAGGAAGGCTGGCTTCCCCACAAGATCATGGTTCCCTTCAGCTTCAAGGGCACCTTCACTGTTGAATCCATCAAGGAAGCAGGAGAGTACAACGTAGACACCGTGATTGCCGTCCTCCGCAATGAGGAAGGTGAGAAAGTGAACGTCACCATGACCCAGAAATGGCCCGTAAAGGTTGCCATCAAGGGCTACAAGGAAAAGCCGCGCCCCAACAAGATCATGGAAACGGGCGTACGCGTAATAGACACCCTCAACCCCATCGCAGAAGGCGGTACGGGCTTTATCCCGGGCCCCTTCGGCTGCGGTAAGACCGTCCTTCAGCACGCCATCGCAAAGCAGGGTGATGCCGATGTAATTGTGATGGCAGCCTGCGGCGAGCGCGCCAACGAGGTTGTGGAAATCTTCACGGAATTCCCTGAGCTCATAGACCCCCACACCGGCCGTCACCTGATGGAGCGTACAACCATCATCTGCAACACTTCAAACATGCCCGTTGCAGCCCGTGAGGCCTCCGTCTACACCGCCATGACCATCTGCGAGTACTACAGGGCCATGGGCCTCAAATGCCTCCTTCTGGCCGATTCCACCTCCCGCTGGGCACAGGCTCTCCGTGAGATGAGTAACCGTATGGAGGAACTCCCCGGTGCCGATGCCTTCCCCGTGGACCTGTCGGCCATCATCTCCAATTTCTACGCCCGCGCGGGCATGGTAGTCCTGAATAACGGGCAGACCGGAGCCGTCACGTTTATCGGCACTGTTTCCCCTGCCGGCGGTAACCTCAAGGAGCCCGTTACGGAAAGCACCAAGAAGGCGGCACGCTGCTTCTACGCACTGGAGCAAAACCGCGCCGACCAAAAGCGTTACCCCGCCGTAGGCCCTCTGGAGTCCTATTCCAAGTACCTGGATTACCCTGAAATCCGCGCATACCTTGACGAGACAATAGAGCCCGGATGGGTGGACAAGGTGCTTACCGCCAAGAACCTCATCCGCCGCGGAAAGGAAGCCTCAGAGCAGATCAACATCCTTGGCGACGACGGAGTACCCATGAGTTACCACGTAAACTTCTGGAAGAGTGAGCTTGTGGACTTTGTCATCCTGCAGCAGGATGCCTTTGACGCCATCGACGCCCTTTGCCCGCTGGAGCGCCAGCGCTTCATGCTGGACCTTGTCCTGGAAATCTGCGCAAAGGACTATGACTTCGAAGACTTTGAGAAGTGCCGTGAGTTCTTCAAGACACTCATCAACGAGCTTCGCCAGATGAACTACTCCGCCTATGAGAGTGAGCAGTTCAAGGCCTACAATGACTCCGTTAAGAAAATGATCGCATAGCCTTATGAACAAAGCATACCAAAAAGTATATACAAAACTGGAAGGCATTACAAAGGCCACGGTTTCATTACGTGCAAAAGGCGTTTCCAACGATGAACTTGCCGTTGTGGGCGGCCGTCTTGCTCAGGTTGTCCGCATCAAGGGAGACCTCATTACCCTGCAGGTTTTCTCCGGCACGGAAGGTATCCCCTCAAACGCAGAGGTGACTTTCCTTGGAGAACCCCCTACCCTGAAGGTGAGTGACCAGCTTGCCGGCCGATTCTTTGACGCTTATGGCCATCCCCTTGACGGAGGCCCGGAGATCGAGGGCGAAGAGCGCCAGATCGGCGGCCCTTCCGTAAACCCTTACAAGCGCCGTCAGCCTTCACAGCTCATCCCCACCGGTATTGCCGGCATAGACCTTAACAACACCCTCGTCTCCGGCCAGAAGATCCCGTTCTTCGCAGACCCCGACCAACCTTACAACCAGGTCATGGCCGATGTAGCTATCCGTGCCGACGTAGACAAGATCATCCTGGGCGGTATGGGTCTTACCAATGACGACTACCTTTACTTCCGCCACCGCTTTGAGGAGGCAGGTGCCCTTGACAAGATCATCTGCTTCATCAACACCACGGAGAATCCCCCTGTGGAACGCCTCCTGGTGCCGGATATGGCTCTTACCGCAGCAGAATACTTTGCCGTGGACAAGAATGAGAAAGTGCTGGTGCTCCTCACCGACATGACCCTCTATGCCGATGCCCTTTCCATCGTGTCCAACCGTATGGACCAGATCCCTTCCAAGGACTCCATGCCGGGTTCACTCTACAGTGACCTTGCAAAGATCTATGAAAAGGCCGTGCAGCTCCCTACGGAAGGCTCCATCACCATCATTGCAGTCACCACCCTCAACGACGGAGACATCACCCACGCTATCCCGGACAACACCGGTTATAT
>JAFSPR010000116.1 GCA_017451395.1 Bacteroidales bacterium | reverse complement strand
TCCGGAACACCTGCCCGTGCCCCTCAAAATTGGCGTCATAGGTCGTATCCCAGCGAACCTGCACCATCAGGATCATTGCCGCCGCAAAAGCGACGCTCATTCCAAGGATATTAATCAGCGTCGAAACGCCTGTCTTTCTGAATACTTTCATAGCCTAAAATACCAATACATCACTATCACCATACGTCTCATACCCGGAAGTAACAACCTTCTCACCGGGCTCCCGGCCTTCCAGCACCTCGTAGTACTGGGGATTCTGGCGGCCGATGCGGATCTCTCTCTTGACGGCTTTGGTGCCCTCTTTGTTAACGACATAGACCCATTTTCCGCCGGTCTTCTGGTAGAAGGTTCCTCTGGGGATGATGACGGCCTCTTCCGGCTGTCCCAACTGGAGATTGAGGTAATAGGTCTGGCCGGCGCGGATGTTGTCGGGCTGCTCGCCGTCGAATTTGAAATCGGCCTTGAATTTGCCGTCACGAACCTCCGGGTAAACCTTGCGGATAACGGTGGAGTAGGTTTCTCCCTGCCGCTCGAAGGTGGCCTCCAGGCCTGCGATGACTCGGTCAATGTAGTGTTCATCAATCTGAGCCTCAACCTTGTACGTCCCTACGGAATTGATCTGGCCAATCTTGGTGCCGGCGGCTATACTCTGGCCCAGGACCACGTCCAGCAGGCCCAGCTCGCCGTCGATGGGGGCTTTTACGATAAGGTTGGATTTACGCCGGCGAATCATCGACATATTCAGTTGCATATTCTCCAGGCTCTCCTCCATACGGTCAATCTGGGTGCCGCGGTAGAGGCTGTCCTGCTTGGAGCGCTCGGCCATAAGGTCGTACTTCTGCTTAGCAAGTTTGTAGTCCTCTTCGGCCTTGAGGTACTCTTCCTTGGCAATCAGTTTGTCCTCGTAAAGGGCCTTCTGCTGCTCATACGCGCGCCTCAGGCGGTCCACCTGCATACCGTACTCCAGCACATTCTGGCGTACGTCCAGTTTCTGCTGTTCCATTTGGATCTGGGTGTTTCTCAGGATATTCTCCTTCTCCGCCAGCTCGGCCTCGGAGTTCAGGATCTGCAGGTCCAGGTTGTCGTTGTTCAGGATCAGGATCGCGTCACCGGCCTTCACCGGGGAACCCTCCTCGATGAGAATTTTCTCCACTATGCCGCCTTCCTGGGGGCTCAACTGGATGGTGGTCATCGGCTGAACCCTTCCGCTGATGCGGATATAGTCGTTGAACTCGCCCTTAACGGCACTTGCAATCGTCACAGTGTCCTTATCTACCCGCAGGGTCTTGTTGTTCGGCCTGGCAATAAGGTACACGATAAACACGGCGAGCAGTGCTCCCAGCCACCACGGCAGGGCCTTCCTCGTGAACGCCACGCGCCATCCGGTTTTCTTTTCGATAATCTTGTCCATATTACTGATTAACGTATTCTATTCCATTATAATATTTCACCACCGCCTGCTTGATGAGGTACTTGAACAGGGAGTTCATTTCATCGGCCTGGGCCTTGAGGTAGTTGTTATTGGCCGCTTGGAACTCCAGCGGGGAGATGAGGCCCTGCTCCAGTTTTTTGAGGTTCAGGGTGTAGGCCTCGGCCTGCACCTCGGCCTTGCGCTGTGCCTGCTGATAGGCGATTGCCGATCCGTCACGGTCCTGGACAGCCCTTCTCACCTCGCTCTCCACATCACGCCGCTTCTGGTCCAGTTCAGCCGTGGCCTTTTGAAGCGCATTCCGCTTCTTGGAAATGGCGGAAGCCTTGGCCAGGCGGTTCCAGATGGGAATCTGCAGCGACACCTCCACGTACTCGCCGCCATTGTTTCTGAACTGATTCCAGAACGGGCTTGTAGCCGCTCCCTGATAGGTATAATAACTGGTATTCCAGCCGGCATAAAGGCCGATTGAAGGAAGCACCTGCCATTTGGCTGTGCTCAGTTCACGCTTGGCGTTGAGTTCCTTCCAACTGGCAATCCGGACACCGGGATTATGCTCCAGGGCAAAGTCAACAACTGACTCAGTGGCCACCGGCTCAATCTGCCACACCGGCATAGAAGTTTCAATGACCAGTTCCTCATCCAGCGGCCAGAACATAAGGTCTGAAAGGGTCATTTTCTGGTCCAGGTACTTATTATAGGTGTTTGTGAGGTCGTACTGGCGGTCGGCAAGGTCGGCCTCCATCTGGATGACGTCGGCGTGTCCCTTCTGGCCCAGTTCTTCCTGCCGCTTGGCTTTGGCCAGGGCCTGCTCGGCCACAGCCACCTGCTCTTCGTACACATCGCATAAACGCTTGTAGTACACCACATTGTAGTACGCCTCCATCACAGCCAGGCAGATATCGGCCTCAACCTGCTTCTCCTGGGAGTCGGCAATGAGCATTCCCGTCTTGGAAATCTTGTAATTGTTCACCGCTTTGAAGCCGTCAAAAAGGTCGTATCCTGCACTCACGCCGTAATTGTTGTGGAAGGACGTGGTGTTGAAATACGTATTGGTCTGGGGATCGATGCTTCGGCCGAAGTTGTAGTAGGCGTATGTCTGCGCCGTAATCTGCGGAGTGAAAAGCGTGAGCGCCGCATCCCGCCGGGCAATCTGGGCGTCGCCGATAGCCGCCTCCTGGATCCGCACCTTGGTGGAATTGGAGATGGCGTAACGCATGCAATCGTTGAGGGTCATGGTAGTCTGGCCGCTGGCGCTGACTGTCTCAGCAAGCGCCAGGGCTGTAACTACACACTTAATGAAAAGGTTTTTCATATCAATACTTATGTTTAACCGTACCAAACATAAGCACCCGCCGTGCCAAAAGCATTAACTAATTGATTTACAGCGGAAAACAAAAGCAGCAAGGAGTGTAAAGCCTGTAAAACTTTACACTCCCTTTACACTTTTCTTTACAGAGGAAATTACCGGAACCGGAGTTCAAAGACCGTCTGGAGGGCGTCGCTGCGGAGGAGTTCAATGCTGCCGTTGTGGTGCCGCATAATCTGGCGGGCAAGGGAAAGGCCGATTCCGGAGCCTTCCTTCTTGGTGGTGTAGAACGGGATGAAAATCTGCTCCTGGGCTGCCGGTGGAATGGGTTCGCCGTCGTTAGCCACCTCCACAATAACATCGTCTTCGCGGCCCATCTTTGCGGTTATGTCAATGTGCTTCGCCCCCGCCTGCAGGGCGTTCTTGATAAGGTTGATGAGGATCTGCGAGATTTGCCCTTCATCGGCATAAATCATAAGGTCATCCTCCTCCGGCCGATAGACGCAGGAAGCGCCGCAACTGGCAGCGAATTCACCGTTCAAAGAGATGACGCCTTCCATCAAGTCCCTTAAGTCGATGGCCTTCCTCACAGGTTTTGCCACACCGGAGAGTTGCCGGTACGTTTCCACAAACTTGATGAGATTCTTTGATGAATCGCTGATGGTTTCCAGTCCCGTCTTCACATCCAGTTCGCTGTGTCCGTTCTCATCCATGGACTTTGAAAGTGCGTCGGACAGCGATGCGATTGGCGACACCGTATTCATAATCTCGTGCGTGAGAACGCGGATGAGTTTTGTCCAGGAGTCCTGCTCGTGGGCCTGGCGCTGCTTCTCGAAGATGGTCCTGATGCGGTTCAGGGTGCGGTTGAACTGGTTCTTGTCCTGGAAACGGAAATTCAGTTCACCGTCCTCCAGGGCATCCATCATATAGGCAACCTTTTTTATATCCTTGCGCCTGGTGCGGATTGTGGCAATCACCGCCGCAATGATTGCGGCAATGACGGCTGCTCCAAGGATATGCCAGATGGTAAAAGTCACAGGCCGTATTTCTTCAGTTTTGCATAGAGTGTGGGCCTGCTCACACCCAGCATCTTGGCTGCGGCGGAGATGTTGCCGTCCGTGCGCTCCATTGCCTCACGGACCAGCCGCTCTTCCTCGGCCTCACTCACGGCCTTTATGGTAGTTTCGGCCGCCTTGGCCGCCGACTCTAGCTGTATGTCTTTTGCCGTCAGTTCGCGACCCTCAGAAAGAATCACGGCCTTCTCTATCACATTCTGCAGTTCACGGATATTCCCGCTCCAGCGGGCACTCTCAAGCATGGTTTTGGCCTGGTCATCAAGCCCCTTCAAAGGCCGATGGTATTTCTCCGCGAACCGTTCCAGAAACATCTGCGCCAGCGGGACAATGTCTTCTTTCCGCTCCCTGAGCGCCGGCAGGGCAATGTGAACGGTATTGATGCGGTAGTAAAGATCCTCACGGAACCGGCCCTCACGGACCAGTTGTTCCAGATCCATATTTGTAGCGCAGATAAGCCGGATGTTGATGGGTTTGGACTCATTGCCGCCCACCCGCACGATGCTCCGGTTCTGAATGGCCCTAAGGAGTTTCGCCTGCAGATGTAGCGGAATATTGCCTATTTCATCCAGGAACAGAGTCCCGCCATCGGCCTGCTCGAACTTGCCCACGTGGTCCGTGTGGGCATCGGTGAAAGCGCCTTTGACGTGACCGAATAGTTCGCTTTCAAAGAGGGTTTCAGTGATGGCACCAGCATCCACGGCAACCATCGGTTTCCCGCTCCGGAGGCTCCTGGCGTGGATTTCACGGGCCAGCACGTCCTTGCCGGTGCCGTTCTCCCCGGTGATGAGCACAGTGGCATCTGTAGGTGCAATCTTATCCAATGTCTTCCGGATGGCGGCCATGGGCCTGGAAGAGCCCCAGAACATAGATCCTTCTCTGCGTTCAGGATGACATTCTCTCCCCATCGCCTTACGGGCTTTGTCACGGGCGGCCGTGAGCACCTCAATGAGTTTCTCATTGTCCCACGGCTTCACGATGAAGTCAAACGCTCCTCGCTTCATTCCCTCCACCGCCAGGGCTATATCGGCATAAGCGGTAAACAGCACAACTTCCACCTCCGGCATCATCTTCTTGATTTCACCGGCCCAGTAGAGGCCCTCGTTGCCGGTGTTGATGGACGTGTTGAAATTCATATCCAGAAGCACCACATCCGGACGGAAGCGTTCCAGCGTTGATACCAGAGTTACCGGCGACGGCAGCGTTTCCACCTCTGCGAAATGCACGGGAAGAAGTATCTTCAGCGCCTGGCGGATGCCGGCGTTGTCGTCCACAATCAGTATTTTGCCCTTCTTTGAAGCCATAATGGTTTACGAATTTACATAATTATTCCCGCACTGGCAAACGCAACTCCCGTGCCCTAAAGCCCATATAACTGATTTCCAGGCGATTACGCCTGGAATCAGAATTGTAAAAGTGTAAAGGAACCCGCCGCGGTTGTAAAGGTTTTTTACACCGGCCAGATGAGAAGGCCGATACGGAAGGCCGCGAAGGCGCAGATCCAGGCCACAAGGATAGTGTAGAGGCACAGGAGGATGGCCCAGCGCCAGGAACCTGTCTCGTTCTTCAGGGCCACGAAGGTGGCGATGCACGGGAAGTACAGCAGTACAAAGACCATAAAGGCAAGGGCGGCGGCGGTGGGAACCGTGGCTTTGAGAGCAGCCTGGAGGGCGGTATCGTCCTCGTCACCCATACCTTCGTACTGCTCACCGTCCTGGGCATACATAACGCCGAGGGTGCTTATGACAAGTTCCTTGGCGCCCACGCCGGCAAGAAGGCCAACGTCCATCTTCCAGTTGAAGCCAAGCGGCTCCATGGCAGGCTCGATGGCCTTACCTACCATCCCGATGTACGAGTGCTCCTGCTGATAAGCGGCCGTCTGATCCGCGTGGCGCGGGAAGTAACCCAGGAACCAGATTGCAACGGAGAAGATGAGGATGGTGGTGGCCATCTTCTCAAGGTACTGCTTGCCCTTTTCCCAGGTGTGGCGCCAGGTGGCTTTCCAGGTGGGCATACGGTACGGCGGCAGTTCCATCACAAACGGGAGGTCATCGTCCTTTACGAATTTCCCTATCACAAGGGCCGATAATATGGCCAGAACTATTCCAAGAAGGTATATTCCAAGAAGCGCCGTAGCGGGACTTCCGGGGAAGAACGCCCCTGCGAAGAGCACGAATATGGGCAGCCTTCCCGCGCAGGACATAAACGGAATTATGGCCATGGTGACAAGGCGGGACTTCCGGCTCTCGATGGAACGGGTGGCCATAATTGCCGGCACGTTGCACCCGAAGCCCATCACCATGGGGATGAAACTCTTTCCGTGAAGGCCGATCCTGTGCATCAGTTTATCCACGATGAACGCCGCGCGGGCCATATAGCCGCTGTCCTCCATTATGGAAATGAAAAAGTACAGGATCATAATGTTGGGGAGGAACACCAGCACGCTTCCCACGCCCGCGATGCAGCCGTCCACCACAAGGTCCTTGATCCAGCCATCGGCCATAAGTGAGCCGACGGCGTTTCCAAGCCAGCCCACCCCGGCCTCTATCCAGTCCATAGGATACTGGCCGATAGTGAAGGTGGCCCAGAAAACAAACCACAGAAGCACCAGGAAAATGGGGAAAGCAGCCCACTGGTTGGTGACAATGGCGTCTATCCTGTCCGTTATGGTGCGGCGGGGCCTTTCTTCCTGATATTTCCGGTATGTCTCGGCAAGGGCGCCCTGGATGAAGGCGTACTTCGCATCCACAATGGCGCTTTCCATGGAGGTGCCAAGGAGGCTTTCCACGCGCTCCATTTCATCGGCACGGGCGTCTGAGATATCCCCTATATTCGGCTTTCCCGAGAGAAGGCGCTCCACCTCCTTGTCCCCTTCCAGATACTTTATGGTAAGGTATCTGGTGGAGTAGGTGGCCTTCAGTTCCTCGTTATATGCTATGTGCCTCTGGACTCTCTTAATGCTCTTTTCAATCTCCGCGCCGTGATTGATGTGGATGTGGCGGGCAAGGCGGTCATCGGCCCCTTCATATATCTTTATGACGGTGTCAAAGAGTTCCGGGATGCCGCGGCCGTCACGGGAAAC
>JAFSPR010000115.1 GCA_017451395.1 Bacteroidales bacterium | reverse complement strand
GGCGGCTGGTCCGTGGATTATCTCCTGAAAGCCTGTACGCTGCGTTTTACGCAGGATTCAAGCGGAATGTTTGAAAGCCTGCTCTCTTCTACCTGGGAGCCCATCTTTATGCATACGGCGTTTATGGTGGGAACGGCCATAGTTATTCTCCTTGGCGTAAAGAAGGGGATTGAGCGGTTTACAAAGATCACAATGCCGCTTCTCTTTATCCTTATTATTATAATAGTGGTGTTCGGCCTGACTCTTCCAGGCGCCGGAAAGGGCGTGGAATACCTAATTAAGCCGGATTTCTCTAAGATTACCCCTTCTGCCATAACATCTGCGATGGGCCAGGCGTTCTTCTCAATGTCACTGGGCGTAGGAACCATCCTTACTTACGCGTCTTACGTCTCCAAGGAGGAGAATCTGATGGTATCGGCAGGCGGGACGGCCGTTTTTGACCTTCTGTTTGCGCTTCTGGCAGGATTTGCCGTGATGCCGGCTGTGTTTGCGGCGGGAATCCAGCCCGGCCAGGGCCCCGGCCTTCTCTTTGACACCCTGCCGTACATCTTCTCCCAGATGACTCCCTGGATTGGCGCCGTGATTTCCATCCTATTCTTCCTTTCCGTGCTTGTAGCGGCGCTTACATCGTCTATCTCCCTTCTGGAAGTGGGCGTAGCGTATCTTGTAGAGGAAAAGGGCGTGAGCAGGACCAAGGCTACAATAGGCCTTGGAGCGCTTGTGTGGGCCATCGGCGTTGCCTGCTCGCTCTCAGGCGGCGTCTTTAACTTCCTTGACCACCTCTGCTCTGACTGGCTTATGCCGTTTGGCGGCCTTCTGTTTGCTATGTTCGTGGGGTGGAAAATGTCCCGGAACGATGTCCGTGACGAACTGACCAACGGCGGCACCCGAAACCGCGTGCTCTTTAACGTGGTGTACTTCCTTATCCGCTATCTTGCCCCTATCGGCATCCTGGGAATCTTCCTGACTATCCTTCTGGGCTAAATTATTAATGGGCCGCTGGTTACCGTAAAAACGCCATTTCCCGGTTATGCGCCGCCCTTTGGGCAGTTCATTACCTAAAAACAAGGGTTTTACGGTTACTGGCTGCCCCGTAGCGTAACGGTTTCGGTAATTTTTTGTAATTTTGTATTCCTATGGCAAAGATTGCAGAAGATACCCCAATGCTGAAGCATTACTTCGAGGTGAAATCCCAACACCCCGAGGCCATCCTGCTATACAGGGTGGGAGACTTCTTTGAATGCTATTCAGACGATGCAATCACCGCCGTAAAGGTTCTGGGGCTTGTTCAGACCAAGAAATCCAATGGGGAAAAAGGTCCGGTTGCCATGGCCGGTTTCCCCCACCACGCCCTTGAAAACTACCTCACAAAACTGGTGCGCGCAGGCTACAAAGTGGCTGTCTGTGACCAACTTGAGGACCCTAAATTTGCCAAGAAACTTGTAAAGCGCGGCATCACGGAGATAGTAACCCCCGGCATTTCCTTTGGGGAGAATATGCTGGACGTGAAGGAAAACAACTTCCTGTGTGGCCTTACAATTGAAAAGCACCTGTGTGGCGCCGCATTCCTGGATGTTTCCACCGGTCAGTTCCAGGTGGCGCAGGGAACGCTGGATTACATAGGGACACTCCTTGGTTCAATGAAACCGCGTGAACTTGTGGTCCAGAGGGGCTACGAGAAAGGCCTCAAAGACCGTTTTGGAGATTATTACACTACATCAATAGACGAGTGGGCGTTTGTTTATGACGCCGCCGTGGAACGCCTGAAGCGCCAGCTTGGCGTAGAAAGCCTCAAAGGTTTTGCCATAGATCCGTATCCCCTTGGTGTCTGCAGCGCCGGTGCCTTGCTTGTTTATCTGGAGCAAACCCAGCACACAGGGCTTAAGAATATCTGCTCAATAGGCAGGATTGACGAAGCCAGGTTTGTGTGGATGGATAAGTTCACTCTACGCAACCTGGAAGTGTTCCAGAGTGCCTCTGGGGCGGCTGGAGTGCCCCTTGTGGAACCTCTTGATAAGTGTTCCACGCCGATGGGCGCGCGTATGCTAAGGAACTGGCTGGCAATGCCAATAATGGACCTGAAGGAACTCAATGCCCGTTATGACATTGTGGAACACTTTGTGGGCGCTCCGGAACTTCTTGAGGCAACGCAGGAGGACCTTGGAAAACTTGGAGACATAGAGCGCATCCTTGGGCGCATCGCTTCCGGCAAGGCCATGCCCCGTGAAGTGATGCAACTTGGAAGGGCGCTGGCTTTATCGGCCCCCATAAGGGAAAGACTGGCAGATGGTCCGGAGGCCCTCACAAAACTCCTCAAGGGAATGAAAAACTGCGCCTCCCTTGTGAAGGAAATCCAGCGCGTGATGGCAGCGGAACCGGCAATTCAGATTGGAAAGGGGCCGGTTATCGGCACAGGCGTTGACGCAGAGCTTGACGATCTCCGCAACCTTAGCGCCGGAGGCAAGGATTACCTCCTCCAGATGCAGCAGCGGGAAGCGGAAAGAACGGGCATAAGCAGCCTTAAAATAGCCTACAACAATGTTTTTGGCTATTATATTGAGGTCCGTAACGCTTATAAGGATCAAGTCCCGCCGGAGTGGATCCGTAAGCAGACTCTGGTTAACGCAGAGCGTTATATCACTGAAGAACTCAAGGAGTACGAGGAAAAAATCCTTACTGCGGAGGACAAGATCCTGGCAATAGAGCAGACTCTGTTCACAAAACTCATACTGCAGATCCAGTCCTTTATCCCGGACATTCAGACAAACAGCCGTATCCTGGCAAAACTGGATGTACTGGCAGGTTTTGCCGAGCAGGCCGTCCAAATGCATTACTGCCGCCCGGAAATGAATGACTCCAAGGTTCTGGATATCCGTCAGGGCAGGCACCCGGTGATAGAAACCCTTATGCCCGCAGGTGAAGAGTACGTTCCCAATGACGTATATCTGGACTCCACTGAGCAGCAGATTATTATCCTAACCGGTCCCAATATGGCTGGTAAGAGTGCCCTGCTGCGTCAAACGGCCCTCATTGTGCTCATGGCCCAGTGCGGCTCGTTTGTTCCGGCTGCAGAGGCCCATATAGGGTATTTTGACAAGATTTTCACGCGTGTTGGCGCTTCAGACAACATTTCCCGCGGAGAATCCACCTTCATGGTGGAGATGCTGGAAACGGCAATGATCCTCAATAACCTCAGCGCAAGGTCCCTGATTCTTCTTGATGAGATTGGCCGTGGAACATCCACCTACGACGGTATGTCAATAGCCCGTGGAATTGTGGAATTTATCCATGAATACGGCAAGGGTGCAAAGACGCTATTTGCCACCCATTATCACGAACTCAATGACCTGGAAGGCATTTTCCCTCGCGTGAAGAACTTCCACGTGGCAGTAAAGGAAGTGGGTAAAGAAGTTATCTTCCTCCGCAAGTTAAGGGAAGGCGGCACGGCACACAGTTTCGGTATCCACGTGGCCCGTATGGCCGGTATGCCCCAGCAGGTTCTGGAAAGTGCAGAACGCACCTTGAAGGCCCTGGAAAACAGCCAGGCCCTGGAAAAAATAGGGGCCCTCACACCAGTGAAGCCCCATAATGTGAAGGAAGGCCGCGTTGAGAAAGACGGCTCCATCCAACTGTCCATGTTCCAACTTGACGATCCCCTTCTGGAGTCCCTCCGTGACCGCCTCAATTCAGTAGACCTCAATAACCTTACCCCGCTTCAGGCCTTTGACCTTCTGAGGGCAATGAAGGAGGAACTGGGAATCTGATGCGCCGCGTACTTGTAATATCGTATTATTGGCCGCCGTCAGGCGGTTCCGGTGTGCAGCGCTGGGTGAAATTTGTGAAGTACCTGCCCTCAGAGGGCTGGGAGCCGGTGGT
>JAFSPR010000011.1 GCA_017451395.1 Bacteroidales bacterium | reverse complement strand
CCCTCCTGCCAGGTGCCGGTCACATAGAAGCGGTCGCCGTAGCGGCGCCAGTCTTCGGTGTTGTTGGCGCTGTCCCAGGCAAACTGGGCAAGTTTGATAGGAGCGGCGGTAATGCCGTTGGGATATGCGTAGATTACGATATTTCCACCGTTGGCTGCGCTGAGGTTGCTCATCAGGAGTACATCCTTTCCGCCATTTACTTCAGGATCCGTATTCTTGATCATACGTACGAACGAGGACTTGAAAGTGTCACCTGCGTCAACGCCGGTAACATCGCCCTTGACCTGAGTTGCAGGATCGGAGATCTTCAGACCCACAAGTGCAGGATATGCGGAAGCCTTGGGAAGGTATACGTATTCATTGTCCATAGCAAGACCACGGGCCATACCATATACATCGGGGTGAGTGATGGAAATGGCGGTTACGTTGGTTGTCCAGAGGTTTGCTCCGGAATACCAGCCGGTCTGGCGCTCAAGTTGCATCGCGGGCTCTGTCTCGGAGAAGGCGATCTTGTAGAAACGGAGACCATCACCGGAAGGATATATTGTAACGTTGCCGGCCTTGACGGGGAATACCAGATATACGGGGTTGCTTGAAGGAGAACCGCCTATCTGATTGGCCACGGCATTGTTGTTGGCAACGTTTACAAGGCGGGTTGCCGCCTCGGAATCACCGGTGTTGGAGGCCTTCACAAGTACGTATCCGTCCTTGGGCGCGGTGAATGTAAAGTAGCGGTCAACAACGACAGGGGAAACCTCGTTGGCCTTGCCGCCCATCTGGAAGCAGTTTGTCTGATACTTTGACTTGTCAATAATAGATACAATCTGGAGACCATCGTGGAGGATATTCCAGCCGGTGATGTCTGTACCGGCCGTGCCGTAAGTTGCAAAGATGTCCTGCCATTCCTGGGCGCTGAAATCCCAGTCTAATGAAGGTTCTGCTGCAGGAGCGGGAGTGCCGTCTTCCCAGGTAATCACTACCTCGTCAAGATATTGGGCGCTCTTGCGTGACCGGAAACCTACATATGCATAATCGCCTACAACATCAAATTCGGCAACATTGGCCTCAGCGCTGGTGTATGCAAGGGTGCCGATGAGGCTGCCGCGTTTTGCATGGTCGTAAAGGTCTGCGGAGGAAGTGTATGCGGTATTGCTGCCGTATACATCTACATAGCGTGATACGGATGTGCCGGTATTCCAGGTAATCTTGACGTGCTTTACAAGACCGCCGGAGGTGGTTGTTACAACACCCGCATACATATTGTTCTTGATATCGGAACGGAGTTGGATGGAAGTCTTGTCACCAGCAGAGTTACCGGCGTAGACAGCGCCTGAAGCGCCGGCTTTGTCGGCCCAGTCTGCGTATGATGTGCCGCTGATGCCTGTAAATGCGTTGTTCAGGATATCCTTCTTAACGGGGGCGCCGCCAAGTTGGATGATATGGATCTTCTGGACAAGATTGCCGTTGTCCTTGCGTACTACCTCGATGTCGGTCTCACGGGGCTCACCGGTTTCGTTCTCCAGGAGAGTGAGGGTGAGGGTGTAATCGGCTTTGGTAATGACTGCCTTAACCCAGTCTACGGCAGGTTCGCTTACTTCCACATCTACGTTGGAAGTGAGGGCGATTACAAAGTCTCCGGCTGCGGAGGGGATGGCCTTGATCTCATCTTCGGGAGTTACCACAACAAGTTCTGCGGCGGTGATGAAGGAGAGTTTCACCATTGAGAAAAGACCCTTGTCGTTCTGGGCCCATACAAGTACCTGACCTGCCTGGAAAGGATCCGGAACGTCTACAACCACCTGGCTGCCAACGATCTTTGCGTTGTAGAGGCCGCCTGCAAAGCAGTCAACCATCTCTGCGGTGCCGTTGGTGACGGTGAAGTCAATCTTCAGGGTTGCGCCTGCGGCTGCTTCATACTCCTTGTTTGCAATGACAAGTTTGAAGGCCTTTGCAAGGGGAATTGAAAACTCGGTGCCGTTGGTGAGTTTGAACACTACAACCTCCTCGCCGGGGGTGATTTCGTCGATGAGGCCGTCTCCGCCTGCTCCGCCGCCGCCTTCACCGACTACCTTGCCGAGGTCTGTCTCAGCGCCTGCAAGGGTCATCCAGAGATGGCCGTCTTCCTTGATCTGGAAGGTGGGAACAACGTTTGCGGGAACGGGCTTTCCTCCAACCAGGATAGGCTCTCCGTCAATCGCCCATACAAGTTCGTCGTTGTAACTGATGATCTGAGGGGTTTTACCGTCAGCGCCGTCAGTACCGTTTGTTCCGTTTGTTCCGTTTGTTCCATTGGTACCGTCGGTTCCGTCCTTACCGTCTTCACCGTCCTTACCGTTGGTGCCGTCTTTACCATTCTTACCGTCATAGAGGGTAACGGTTTTGCCGCCGAGGAAAGTGATGGTGTAGCCGCCTTCAATCTCCTGGATGGACTCTACGAAACCGCCTTTTTTCCACTCGTCGATGGTGGCGGCAAGACCGGTAACCTGCTCCGAGAGAGCGTTTACCTTCTGGTCCAGTGCTGACACTTTCTTGTCAAGGGCGTCTACCTTGCCCTTGAGTTCAGTGTCGTCGTACTCTTTGGCGCAGCTGGCAATAGCCAGGCCGGCTGTAAGAGCGAGGAATACTTTTAAGAGTTTTCTCATACTGATAATGAATTAGTTATGTGGATAATAATAAAATTGCAAGTGTGGTGCACTGTGGTATTATAATGCAAATATAGGTATTATTTCACTATTACGCAATAGCAGAGAGCCTAAAATCAGAAGGTATGCCTGCGATTCATCCTGAACGGGCAGCGCAGTTTGTCCAGTTTGTGGCCTGTGATCATATCTGCCGCAAGGCGCCCCATCTCCCAGAAATCGGTGGAAACGGTGGTGAGTCCGCCAAGGACTAGTTCGTTCATAGGGAACTCGTTGTAGGAGATAATCTTCACGTCATCACCGATTGAAAGATTCCAGGCCGATATCTTCCTCACAAGACTCACCAGACCTTCGTCCAGCTGGGAGTTCAGAACCAGGAAGATGTCTCCCCTCGAGATATCTTCGGGAGCGGTGTAATAGAAGGATACTGGAATCTCATAGTCCTTGCAGAAGCGCTCCACGCCCCGGCGTATGATGGAACCGTATAGAGACTCCGGGAGGGTGATTACCCTCAGGCGGCAGTCGGTATTGGCCCCTTTCTCGAAGCCCTGGGCAAGGCCGTCGTAAATGTCGGACTCAAAGTCCTGGTACACTGCGCCGTAGTTTCCGGGATAGTCCGGCTGAAGGCGGTCCAGCATAATGAGTTTACGGTTGGGGATACGGGCAAGCTGCTTCAGGACGCCGGCCTGGGTCTCCGAATCCAGCGGGAAGTGGGGAGTTACTACGTAGTAGTCAAACTCATCCAGATAGTTGTCTAAATAGTAAGTGAGAAGATCCAGGCTCTGGTTGTGGTTCACGATTGTAATATCGGCCCTGTCTCCTATTTTCTCAGAAAAGGCATTGAAAAGGATCTGCTTGTACACGGAAAACTTGTCAAAGATCACAAGCACCTGGGGGCGCCCGCCTTTTTCCAGGTCGGCTGCATAGAAACCCTTCCCGTGTTTAGGCACTATCAGGCCGTTTTCCACAAGGACGCCGTAGGCCTTTTTCACCGTTTCCCTGGAGATGCCCAGTTTGGCGGAAAGGTCGTTCATCGAAGGAATCTGTTCCCCGGCGGGGAGACTTCCGTCGTGCAGGGCTCTTTTTACCTGTGCCACCAGTTGTTTGTAGATGGGCTCTTTACTGCCCCCGTCAATTTTGAAGATCATATAGCGTCAGTTAATCGTCAATTGGAATTGGCTGCCCCTCGGGAGGAAAGCGCTGAAGACCGGAGCGCGCAAGGTCGCTCTCCGTGTCCATATCGAAGGTGTTGTATCCGCGTGCCCGGAACACGTCCAGAAGCCTCCGGGCACGTTTCCGGAATCCTTTATATTCTTTGGCCGATTGAGGGCTCCACGCGGTCTCAGCAAGGGCAAAAAGCCTTGGATAGAGCATATATTCCGCGTGCTCCGGCGTTAGGATAAGTTCTGTCCAAAGATTGGCTTGCACGCCAAGAAGGTGCTCCGGGGCCATACCCGGCGTTAGTGGCTCATACCCGTAGGTAAAGCGAAGTGAAACCAGTTCTCCTACGGCTTTTGGCTCCTTCCGGATAAGGTCCTGGTAGTAATTGTAGTAGCAGTGGGTATTGGGGGACATTATCACCTGGTGTCCCAGGGCCGATGCCCTCTGCCCTCCGGAAACTCCTCTCCAGCTTTGGACCACGGCGTCTTCCGGAACCCCCGTCTCAAGGATTTCATCCCAGCCGATAATCCTCCTTCCGTGGGCTTTCAAAAAAGCCTCGATACGGCGCACCAGATATCCCTGGAGTTCATTTACTGAAGTGTAACCCTCCCGTTTCATAAGGGCTTTGCACTTAGGACAGTCCGGCCAGGTTTTCATCACGGCCTCGTCTCCGCCAATATGGATAAGAGGGGAGGGGAACACTTCCATTACCTCTTCAAGCACGCCTTCAAGAAGTTTGTAGGTGGCTTCTGATCCGGGACAGAGGTCCCAGGCGCCGCGGCATACCGCGCCGTCTTCCAGCGTGCACAGAACCTCCGGATATGCGTAACCCACCTCCATGGAGTGCCCGGGCATCTCAATTTCCGGAATCACCGTGATAAAGCGCTCTGCGGCATATTCTACAAGTTCCCTCAGCTGTGCTTTGGTATAGTATCCGCCGTAAGCCAGGGAGTCATCGGCCACTGAGAACCTGTAATTTCCGGCCTCCCATTCGTGGTAAGTTCGGCCAAGGCGGAAGGCGGTCTTTTCAGTTAGGAGCGGGAAGGAATCAATCTCTATCCTCCAGCCTGCGCTGTCGTCAAGGTGAAGATGCAGGACGTTGAGTTTCAGAAGCGCCATCGCATCCACCTGTTTCTTGAGGAAATCAAGGCCCTTGAAACTCCGGGACTCGTCAATCATGAGCCCGCGGTGCTGAAGGCGCGGATAGTCAAAGATGTTGCCCTGAGGGAGTTCTCCAAGGGCCCGGAGCTGCTCCAGGGACGTCTTGGCGCGGAACCTTCCTTCATCCGTAAGCGCTTCTATCTTAACCTTTTTGCCCTTGATGGTAAGCCTGTAAGCCTCCTTCTGCTGCCAGGGTTGGAGTTTCGCCACAGCCTTCTTGAAGGACGTATGGCAGGTGTTTGGAGTATACTCCGCCGGAGCCGGAACAAGGCCGATAGCCGCAGCAAGTATGAGGGTTACAAGGGTCATTTACTGAAAAGGCCTATGGTTGTGAGGACGGCGCGGTTGCCGCCGGTGAGGTCATTGAGATGGCCGCCGCCCTTCACCCACATTCCCGTGGAGCCGCCGCCGTCAAGGTTGAGGGCACCTACGCAGTCAAGGCCTTTCATGATTTCAGCCATTTCAAGGGTGGTTGCGCCTTGGGATGTGCTTATGCGGCCGTCCACGACAAGGAGGATGACGCTGCCGTCTTCACGGTAGCCCACGGCGGTTCTGTCGGCAAGGACGTCAACCCCGTAGATGTCATCGGCCCAGAGTTCATAATTGGTTTCCCAGTAGCCGGTGGGCGTCTTTTTATCGTTGATGGGGCATTTGCCGCCCTGAAGCAGCACGGGGCCGCAGGTTATGGCGTTATAGGGCTCCCAGGATGCCCTTTGGCATGGAAATGAGTCCGTTCCGCCGCCCTGGACCGGGCCGCCTGCAACTGTGGGTATGGGTTTGTCATAGACGTACACCGTGCCATGGGAAGGGGTGTATGACCAGTAAACGCCCGGCTTTCCGGCTGCATCTACACCAAACAGGCCGCGGGATATGGTGTGGAGTTTCCCGTCCGGGCCCCAGTATTGGCGGTCTACGTCCCAGTTGTCGTCTTCCACTCTTGCCCAGGGAGTCTGCTGCCCGTCACATACTGCAAGGCCGTTATTGAATTTTCCAAAGATGCCGCCGTTCACAAGGACAAGGCATTTTTCATCGGCCTCCGCTGCCGCATCAATGGTCTTTTTGTTGTCAAGTCCGGGGAAAAGGACACGTAACTGAATGTCGGCGTTGGTTTTTGCCTCTGCGTACCACGCCTGCAGGGGGCGGCTGTTAAGCGTGCCCTCGGTCTTGTAAACTTTAACGGAGGATGGAAGGGAAAGGCCGGTAACCTCTGTCCAGTTGAAGGTAAACTGAGGCTCAGGCTCAGGTTCAGGTTCCGGTGATGGGGGATACTCCAGCGTTTTTACTGCCGGCAGCCAGACAATTGAAGACATTGCGGTGCCGCTGCCGAATGCCTGAACGCCGAAACGGTACTCCGTGCCGGGCTCAAGGTTTTCAAACCTGTAAGAAGTAGCCTCTTTGGGAAGAACGGACTCCGGCCTGGCGTTGGACTGCCGGAAAACGTAAAAACCTTCCGCGTCGGGGGCGGCGTTTTTCCAGGAAACAATCACATATTCCTGTGAAATGGTCCGGGCCGTCACCTCTTCAGGGGCCTTGAGGGTTGCTCCGGCAGTTGTGGGGGTACTGCCGCTGCAAGATGCCACAAAAAGGGCGAAGGCCGATAGAAGTGAAAAAAACCTTATCATTTCTCAAATATTAGAACGGCAAGGCCATTCTGTTTCAAAGTTACGCAATTTTTCCGGACTTTTGATGGGCCGATTGTCCGGCTTCCCGTCAAAGAGTATCCGCCGGGGACGGTTATCTTCCCTCTCTGCTTCTTGTCCCCGGTGTTGGTAATGACCACGGCAATGCGGTTCCCTGCTGTGTAACTGCGGGCCGTGAGGGCCTTGTTGGAACAGGTGAAGCCGTCTGTCGCGGTATATCGGCCTTCCAGGAGAAGGTCCGGGAAAGCGTGGCGGATTTCATTTACCTTGGCAAGATGTGCCTGATACACAGGTGTTTCATCAATGAGTCCGCGGCAGCGGAATACCTCAATGTCGTTCCGGAGTCCCTTCAGGAGGGTATTGTTCACGCGGCGGGGGACGTCGTTGTCGTCGCGGACGCAGCGGTCACTCCACACAACCTCAGGGAAGGTGTAGCGGAACCACTCCGGGAAACTCTCAGGGAGAGCCGTGAACTCAACTATGTGCACAAAGTCGCAGAACTGGCTGGTGCAGTCGCTGAGCCATTCTGTCCCAAGGGCAAATTCAGGATCCTTTGCCTTGATGTGGTCACGGATTTCCCTGAGGGCATCGGCCTTGTAGCGGCCTGTGAAGATATCCTGGACGGGGTATTCGCGGGAAAGGTCCCAATTTGGGAACTCCTCTGCAACACCCAGTTGGTCGTAGAACACGGCGTCTGCGCCGTACTCCATAGCCCTGTCGGCCCAGCGGATCAGCTGGTCCCTCCACTCGCGCTTTGACATATCGGCAATCACAAACGTGCGGGAGTCATAGTAGCCCAGCGTGGTGCCTTCTCCGGTGAATTTATAGTGCTCCGTGAACTCACGGCCCGTGTTGTCTTTGTTGGCTACTCTGCTTCCTCCGCCGCTCTTGTAAAAGTCGCTTTCCACGTCAATCAACCTGCCGTTGAAATATAGCAACAACCTGTTTTTAGGGCAGGCGGTGCTGTCCCTCCGCGTTGCTTCGCAACCCTGTCCGGGCAAATGCTCCGGGATAGCACTGCCTGCCCTATATGCCGCAATTGCTTCTTTCCATGAGGCTTCGTCTTTCAGGGTGTAGTTGGGATAGCCGTTGTCCATGCCTTCATCCCACCAGCCGAAGGCCAGGACGGCGTTGCAGCCAACGCTTTCTCCGGCGGCGGCAATGCGGCCGGGAAGGTCCTCATAAGTGCGGAGGACTTCCCCGTACTGGTGCTTGAAGATAACTCTCTGCCAGCCGGTCATATCCTGCACCCACTGAGGCACGGGGGCGTGATGCCACCAGGTATCGGCCCAACTGCGGTAGATACGTGAGGTTTCCCTCCAGTCTCCCACATAAGGCATCACCACGCTGGCGTCGTTACTCCACTTGTCTCCGCACATGGCGTTTGGATAGCGGTAGAAGCCTGCTTCAAGGTGCTTGAAATCTTCAGTGACGTGGCCGATGCCGCCATCATCCGGATAGGTACGGAGTCCGTGCCAGGTCTGCTGCAGGGAGGTGTCGTGGCTGCCGAAGTAGAGGCCGTCCTTCTCTCCAACAAAGGCAAAGCAGTTGGAGGCGGCGTTACGGGGATACTGAAGGTCCATCTGGCGGAACTTCTGGGCGGGAGTCATGTAGAGCGCCCTTGTATCCACGTTGGATATCTTCCAAACGGGGTTCTCATGTATCTGCCCTCCGGTGTGGGTTGTAAGGAGCCTGTATCCTTCCGGCAGTTGCAGTTTCCCTATAAGCGGATACTGGAGTTCGCGGATTATAGTGTGGGGCTCGTTGTTCTTAACAGTTGCTCCAAACCTAAGCTGCCCGTCCTCTTTCCATAGCGTCAGATGCAGCTCAAACGCATTTCCGGCAAGTGTGGCGTAGTCTATATGCACGGTGTCTCCCGCCACCCTTACCTCCGGCGTTCCGTCAAGGGGAGTAATCTCTATCTCCTTCTGCTCCGGGGTGTTGTAGTACATCCTCCACAGTCCGCTGCCGCCGGCGTAGTTGTGCCCGTCCAAGTCCAAACCAAGGAAAGTGAGGTTTCCGGTGGTCTCGTCTACGGTGAAGTGAATGCCGGAAGGCTGGGCTGCAGGAGTTTCCGGCTTCGGCCCGCAGGCCAGCGCCCAAGGAAGCAAGATGAGCGTTTTTGCTAAGTGCCTTATTAGTAGTGTCTTATGCATTTTGCTCCAGGTAATTATGACAGGAGTAAAAGTTGTAAAAAGTTAGTAATCAGTCATTTAAAGAAAACGAGCTACCTGTTCTGCACAATAAACTCGCATATTTCATCGTACAGAGCCCGATCTGAAGCATCGGCCGAAGTTGCCAGCTGCGTAAAGGCATTGGTGCCGGAGTAGAGGGCAATGGATTTTACGCCGTAGAAGCCGGCATCCTTGAACTCTTTCATATACTGCCTCACGCGGTCCTTGAGGGCAGGGACGTCCTGGGCCGTGAAAACAAGGTTCCCGGCGCCGTCCGGGCCCATAGCGCCCCCTGTCATCTGGGAGGTCACGCAGGAGTACTCGAACTCCAGTTCCATCCCGCTCATATCGGCCTCCTTTATGGCCGATATTGTCCTGGGGAAGGGATGCTTTTCTGCGCCCTTGAGGTCCCAGTACCAGTTTGGCTGCATCCAGACCTGGTCTATGCCAAGCTGCTTCCAGTACTTGTAGCCCGGCCCCATATGGTAGGGAATCCAGTAAAGGCCTTCCTTGGCGCTGTGGCAGTAATCGGCCAGAGCCGGAGCAATGATATCCCAGTTCTTGTACCGGCAGTTGACGTCTATGTCCCAGGGGAGGTAGATCTCCTCTGAAGTAATGTAGAAGCCTGACAGTTCAAGATGCCTGCAACCGAGGGTGGAGAACATCCTGCGGGCGGTGTCAATATACCACCGGAGGGCCTTGAGGCGGTCTTCCACTTCTGCAAAGTCCAGTCCGTCTCCCCAGTATGTGGTGGAGGAATTCTTGTCGGAGAACCTCTGGAACATAATGGCGTCCGGAATGCCTATGATAACGCCTCTTTTGGAGGGCGGAGCGCCTATCCTTCCGGCAACAGTTTCACAGGCCTTGTCCAGTTCCTTCACGGAGCCTTCCGGTCCCAGCCAGAGGTCCAGCTGGTACTGCCATTCGGCTTTCCCTGCCGATTCCCCGGACCCCAGGACGAATGTCTTTCCGTGAAGCCAGTCGCTGCCTTCAAGGAACAGGAAGGCGTCAAAAAGCCACTGCTCGGCGCCGCCCGTGGCCTTCCAACTTACGTGAGGTTCAAAGCGGGCGGCATCCCAGGTGCGGGGCTCTCTGTGCCAGTAACCTACAAGGCTTACGCTGGAAAACGTGGGTACATAGTCACGTTCCTCCAGAGTCCGGAATGAGGCCGTTTCCCATTTTCCCTCTTCGCCGGCGGGGCCGTTCCCCCTTACGCAGAGGACATAGTCCGTGAGGGGCTCAAGGCCGCTCCAGGACAGTTCCAGAACACTTGGCCCGCTGGTGGATGTGGCTTCAACCTTGGCAAGGTTTTTGGCATCATCGGCCGATGTTCCCACCCCGTAACTTACGGAAACGGCGTCAATGGAATTGACCTTGAATGCAACCTCACGGGTATCGCAGGAAGTGATTTCAACCCTTACTGCAGGCTGGGCGCCGGCACTTGCCTTCTTCTCCCGGCATCCGGACGCCGAGAGGATGAGGGTTATGACAAAAAGTGCTAGGTATTTCATCTACTGAAGTTGGAAAAGGCTGAGTCCGCAGCCCTGCATAAGTACTGCAATATACGTGCTACCGTCAATATATCTGACAGTGCAGTCTCCTACGGAGTGGCTTGCGGTGATGGAGGACTTGGCCTCAAAGTCTTCCGCATCCTGTATGGGGTAGTAGCGGAGGCCTTCCGCAAGGTCTTCTCCCTCGCCTGGAGTCTTGTTTTCCGCAAACCAGTCAAGCTGGTCCGGGAACTGGGCGGGGGATTCCGCCTTGTTGTCCATAATCACAAGTTTTCCGCGAACGGCGTTCTCCCCGTCTAGTTGCATAAAGGCAATGTAGTCCTCTCCGTGGAAGTCAAAGAAATTGAAGCCGTAGGCAAGGCTCAGGGCCGATATTTCTTTGTCGTCATTCAGGCCGATCCACCCGTTTGCGCCGGGCGCACCCACAGAATAGATGTTTCCGCGTCCGTTGCGCGTTACGAGGAACTTGTCCCAGCCGGGATACCGCACGACATCCTTGATGCCGGCCTTGTCACTGGGGATATAATAGTCCTCAGGGTCTTCCGGGTTCACTACAGCACCGTTTATTATTTGGAATCCCAGCATCTTGCCATAGGCTCCGTCGTGCCAGGTGAGGAACCATAATTTTCCGTTCTGCCAGGTGCCTTCCACCGTGAAGCGGTCTCCGTAGCGGCGCCAGTCATCGGCCCCGCCCTTGTTGTCGTGGAGGAAGTCCAGGATGCGTACGGGGGCGGCATCGGTGCCGTTCACATAGGCATACACATAGACGTGCTCGTTGTTCTCCACCTTAAGGGATGAGAAAAGAAGGATATCGGCGCCGGATTCATTCCGGATCATCCTCACGCAGGATACCGGATGCGTGCAGATGCCGCCTTCGGTGGGACTTACGTCCAGTTTCTTTACGAAACTGCCGTTGGAGCGGCTTAGGGCATAGATGCCTGCCGTGCCGCTGGAGTGGGCTATGTAGACGTAGTTGTCGTCCATCGCTATGGTACGGTCGGCGCCGCTGGCAAAGCCGTCAAGGTCTGAGTACCAGGCTGTCCCATCGGAGTATCGGCCCCATTCACGTACAACAACGGAGATGCCGTTCATAGCATAACTCACGCAGATGTAGGTGACCATATTGCCAAGGCCAAGGCCCTTGAGGTCAAACTCCTCGCCGGACATAGTGGCCTCGATGGCATCGGCGTTCACCGAAACCGGAACCACGTAATTGGGGAACACCTGCAGTTTCCCGTCCTTGAAGGGAAGTTTCCCCTTGTCCAGCACCACCTGGAATGTGGCCGATGAAGAGCCTTCCGGAATGCTCACGGACTGGTTCACAATGCTTACAAGGCCATCCGGAGCGGCAACCCACTCGTCTTCCTCCTTCTCGTTGAAGGCTGCGACAAGGCCATTGTCAACGGCTACGGGAAGGGTCATCCCGACGTTCTTGATGG